>NZ_JAUTAU010000001.1:1429035-1738070 GCF_030818775.1 Bacillus sp. SORGH_AS_0510
GAAAAGAAAATGATGGCAGTCATGGAGGAATATCAACCGGAAGTTGTTTATCACGCTGCCGCACACAAACATGTCCCACTTATGGAAAATAACCCTGAAGAAGCAGTGAAAAATAACATCATTGGCACAATGAATGTAGCTAAAGCAGCAAGCTGGCATGGAATTAAAACATTTGTCATGATTTCTACTGATAAAGCCGTTAACCCAACTAGTGTGATGGGAGCAACCAAAAGGCTTGCTGAAATGATTATCCAGCACTTGAACAGAGAAAGCACTACAAAATTTGTTGCTGTTCGTTTTGGAAATGTTCTTGGGAGCAGAGGGAGCGTAATTCCACTCTTTAAAAGCCAAATTGAAAAAGGGGGACCTGTTACGATTACACACCCTGATATGGTTCGGTACTTTATGACAATTCCAGAAGCTTCAAGGCTTGTACTACAGGCAGGGGCTCTAGCAAAAGGAGGTGAAATCTTCGTCTTAGACATGGGAGAGCCTGTAAAAATTGTTGATTTGGCCAAAAACTTAATTAAGCTTTCCGGTAATTTAATTGATGATATAGGTATTGAGTACACAGGGATGAGGCCGGGTGAAAAATTATTTGAAGAGCTATTGAAAGATGAAGAAGTCAATGAAGATCAAATCTATCCGAAGATATATATTGGTAAAACATCTGACCTATATATAAGTGAAATCGAGGAGCTTATTTCAACCTATGCCCATCTAAATAAGTACGAACTAAAGAAGAAACTCATAGAGCTTTCAAATCATAAGGTTATGCATCCAAGTACATTGAAGAAAATATCGATTTAAAAAATGTTATGAATTAATTATGGGGAAGTGAGTATGTGAAGAGAATGTTAGATCTACTTATTTCTTTGTTATTGTTAGTTTTGTTTTCTCCCATTTTTTTAATGGTGGCTATTTTAGTCAAATATAGACTTGGTTCTCCAATTCTTTTCAGACAACAACGCCCTGGATTGAATGGGAGACCTTTTTTTTTATATAAGTTTAGAACGATGAATGATAGGAAGGACAAAAAGGGCGTGTTACTTCCTGATGAGCAGAGATTAACTTCAGTTGGACTATTTTTAAGAAAGTTCAGCCTAGATGAGCTGCCACAGTTATTGAATGTGTTAAAAGGAGATCTCAGCTTAGTAGGTCCCAGGCCATTATTAATGGAATATCTCCCTCTTTACACTGAAGAGCAAGCGAAAAGGCACTTGGTTAGGCCTGGTATAACAGGTTGGGCGCAAGTTCATGGGCGTAATGCAATCACCTGGGAAGAAAAATTTAAGCTGGATGTTTGGTATGTAAAACATCATACCGTATTACTAGATATCAAGATTTTACTATTAACCATAAAAAAAGTAATCCGCCCTGAAGGTATATCTGAGGCTAATCATGTTACTGTTTCTCGATTTACAGGAACAAGCATAAAGGATAAAGAGGGGCATGGCTGAAAAATATAGGGGGTGTATGAATTGTTGCATACAACCACGGAGCGCAGAATTTTTCTTTCCTCACCTCATATGAGCGGCAGGGAAATGAAATTTATTAATGAAGCATTTGAATCCAATTGGGTTGCTCCACTCGGTCCCAATGTAGATGCATTTGAAATGGAAATGGCAAACTATATAGGAATAAATGGGGCCGTAGCAGTTAGTTCAGGAACCGCAGCAATCCATTTGGCACTTTCTCTCTTAAATGTTCAAAAAGGAGATATTGTTTTTTGCTCAAGTCTTACATTTGTAGCAAGTGCAAATCCAATCCTATATCTAGGCGCTGAGCCTGTGTTCATTGATTCGGAAAGAGATACGTGGAATATGTCACCTAACGCATTAAATGAAGCATTAGAGGAAGCTGCAGCAACAAATAAACTTCCTAAGGCAGTAATCATTGTAAATCTTTATGGACAGTCAGCAAAAATGGATGAATTAGTATCTCTATGTAGAAAATTTCATGTTCCGATAATAGAGGATGCGGCAGAATCCCTTGGAGCTAAGTTTAAAGAGAAACCAAGTGGTACCTTTGGTGAATATGGTGTTTTCTCATTCAATGGCAATAAGATTATTACGACATCTGGTGGCGGCATGCTGGTATCCAATAATACAGAGGCATTAAGGAAAGCACGTTTCCTTGCAACTCAAGCAAGAGATGAAGCTCCTCATTACCAACATAGCCAGTTAGGATATAACTATCGATTGAGTAATATTTTAGCAGGAATTGGCAGAAGTCAATTAGAAGTGTTAGAAGAGAGAGTCCATGCAAGAAGGAGGATCTTTCATACCTATCTACAGGAGCTTTCGGCAATTACTGCTATTTCTTTTATGCCAGAGCTTAACCAGACATTTTCTACACGATGGCTGTCTGTGATGACGATTAACCAAAATAGTACCAATGTGTCACCAATGGAGTTAATCACTGCTTTAGAAAAAGAAAATATAGAAGCAAGACCTGTTTGGAAACCTCTTCAACTACAGCCACTTTTTCAAAACTATAAATATTATCAGCATTCCGAGAAGGAAAGTGTATCGGAAGAACTTTTTCTAACAGGGGTTTGTTTACCTTCAGGTTCCAATATGACCAGTCAGGATCAAATGCGAGTAATTGAATGTATAAAGAAGCAGTTTCGTAGGATATGAAGTAATTCTTTTTGTTGGAGGAAAGGGCAATGTCAAACTGAATAGCAAAAAATAAAAAATAAAGAGGTAAATATATGTTTGGAAATAATGTAGCTAAAATTCGAAAACAACGTGGTTACTCCTTATCGGAGCTGGCGGAATTAACTGATATCTCAAAGTCGTATTTAAGTAATATTGAGCGTAATTTAAACAGAAATCCATCGCTCCAAATCATGATCAAGATAGCCACTGTTCTAAAAGTTGATCTTGTAACATTATTAAAAACAGGAAGTGACGAAGATGCAAACCTCTATATAGAAAAAGAGTGGATAGACTTTGTCCGTGAATTAAAGGAATCAGGACTAGAAAAAGCACACATTCAACAATATAAATCAGTGATTGAATTTATTAAATGGCAAAATGAACAAGCTGAAACAAATAATGGTTGAAGATATGACAGGTAGGTTGGAGGAAAAATGAAAAAGTTTCTGTTTCTTTTAATAACAATCGCTTGTATAGGTGTATTGGTATCTGGTCATTTGTATTGGAAAGATAAGATTAATGCGGCTGGAATTGAAGGGAAAAAGGTAGCTGAAATAATAGAGGAGAAGGAAGATTTAAAGAAAGAAGAACTAATGAATAAATTAAGGCCTGAAAACAATATACACCAATCGACGATAGACTTTCTGCATTATAGGGCTCTTACAAAAGAGCAGGTAATAGTCGCAGTTGTGGGCAGCAATGTTACTGCAGGGACTGGTGCAACAGATTCCTCCTATAGTTGGGCAGAAATTTTACAAACAAAATTGCAAACATCTAATCCAGATCTACAATCACTAAGACTAACTAACCACGGTTATGAAGGATATACCACATCAGACTTATTAATAAGTAAAAAAGTCGATAAAGTGATCAAAGATGCGCCTGATTTAGTAATTTTTGAAAACTCACTTATTAATAATCATTTACGATCAGTGCCTTTGGAACAGACTCTACTAGACTTGCAAAATATCATGGCTGCATTAAAAACAGGAATACCTAATGCCAGGATTTTTATGATGTCGCCTAATCCTATCGTCAACAAAGACACTAAAAATAGTTTAGGACTCACTTATATGGATTATATTAACGCATCAAAGGAATTAATTGTAAAGAATAATTGGCCGTATATTGATAGTATTTCCGGTATTGAAAAGAAACTAACGGAAGATAATTTACTATTAGTAGACACACTAACCAATGATTATGTGAATCCTAATAATAAAGGCAATGCGTTGTGGGCTGAGTTTTTGTATGCCTACTTAAAAAGTCAGTAATCTCCAATGTCTTAGAGTTTTTCGTTGGAATTACTTTATCGGAGGCTATTATGGATAAAACAATCAGATTAACTGATATGTTTAAAACGCTGCAAAAACGCTGGAAGTTAATTGTACTCGTTACATTGGCGGCTACCACGCTTAGTGGGGTCATTTCTTATTTTGTACTCACACCTGTATACCAGGCATCTACACAAATTCTTGTTAACCAGAGAAATGCTCAGGACCAAATGGATACATCTTTATTACAAAGCAATGTCGATTTAATTAATACCTATAGTGTGATTGTGAAAAGTCCAGTCATCTTAGACAAAGTAATAGAAAAGTTAAAGCTTTCTCAAAGTGTCGAGCAACTTACTAAAAATATTACAGTAACCAGTCAAGAAAATTCACAGGTTTTTTCGTTGACGATTGAAGATTCTGATCCAGTTATGGCAGCTTTAATTGCTAATACCGTGTCAAAAACATTTCTAGTGGAAGTTCAGAAGCTTATGAAGGTTGACAACGTGAGTATAATTGCGAAGGCAAGTCCAAAGAAGGACCCTGTTCCCGTAAAACCTAAACCATTATTAAATATTACGATTGCTGTAGTAATTGGCTTATTGTTGGGTGTAGGAATAGCGATTTTAGTCGATTACTTGGATAACACATTAAAGGATGATCAAGACGTCATAGAGTTATTAGGAATGCCAGTACTAGGATCGATTCCTAAAATGTCTAAAAGTGAAAACAAAGGTAATATGTCTTCAATCAATAAAGAGATGGGAAGTGAAACTGTTGCCTCGTAAAGAAAAAAACAGTAAAGGGAAAGGTTCAGTAAATCTTATTGCCTATTTCAATACCAAATCTCCTATTACTGAACAATATCGACAAATTCGAAATAATATTAATTTCGCCTCTGTTGATAAAGAAATCAAATCTATAGTAGTAACTTCACCTGAACCAGCCGATGGAAAGTCTACCACATCAGCAAATCTGGCCATCGTTTTGGCTCAACAAGGGAAAAGGGTGTTATTGGTTGACGCTGATTTAAGAAAACCTTCTGTTCATTACGCTTTTTACATCAGCAATTTGGAAGGCTTAACCAGCGTCCTAACAAAAGAAAAGAGTATTAAAGACGTGATATCAAGGACTAATATTCCAAATTTAGATGTATTACCATGTGGGGTCATCCCCCCAAACCCATCTGAACTTTTGGATTCGAATGCAATGGAAACGATGATCAACGAGCTTAAAGTTACTTTTGATTTTGTCATTTTTGATACACCACCCATACTTGCCGTACCGGATTCACAAATTATGGCAAATAAGTGTGATGGGGCAATCTTGGTGGTGTCCAGTGGGAAAACCCGTAAGGAAGCGGCGATGAAATCTAAGTACCTGTTAGAAAAAGCAAACGCCAACATGCTTGGTGTGGTAATAAACGGTGTCGATTCCAAAAATGGTGGTTACATTTATAACTACGTGTAGTTGAAAAAGCTCAACCATGAATCATTATAAATCTATTAATATGGGAGGACTTCTAGTTTGATCGATTTACATTGTCATATTCTTCCAGGTGTCGATGATGGTCCTCCTGATTTAATTAGCAGCATAGAAATGGCGAGGCAAGCAGTTAGTTTAGGAATTACCCATCTTTTTGCTGCACCACATCACTTGGATGGACGTTATGAAAATACAAAAAATAATATCTTGAATGCTATTCAGGCATTCAATCAACAACTTGAGCAGGAACAGATTCCGCTTATCGTGCATTCTGCTCAGGAATTACGGATCCATCGTATGTTAATTCAATCCATTAAAAGTGACGAGATATTGACTCTTGACAATAATGGATCATATTTATTAGTTGAACTTCCATTTGGTGAAGTTCCAAGCTACACACAAGAGATCGTCTATGAGTTGTTATTAAGGGGAATTATACCAATCATTGTTCATCCTGAGAGAAATAAGGGATTTTTAGAGAACAAACATCTCCTACAAGATTTAGTACAAGAGGGGGCATTAACTCAGCTTACAGCTGGTAGTATTCTGGGGCGTTTTGGGAAAAAAGTGAAACTATTTTCTGAGCAGCTTATTGAACATCATTTAATTCATTTCATTGCTTCTGATGCTCATAATATTTCTACAAGAAGTTTTTCTCTTAAGGAGGCATATGATGCCATCTCAAAATCTTTTGGTGTCGATCGCTCCTTCTATTTTCAAGAAAACGCAGAATATCTCCTACGAGGTCAACACCCTCAAATAGAGAAACCCGTGCCAATAAGGAAGAAATATTTAGGTATCTTTTAACAATAATATATTTTTATATAAAACTAGAAGGAAGGTGTAGTTGAGGGGTGAACTATTCACTTGAAGCAATTGATAGCCCGAAGAATAGTCATATATTGTTTACGATAGCCATCTTTTGCATGGCTATTTTGCTTCATCAGTCTCAAGTGATATTCGGTATAAATATTTCATTTGCAGATTTGTTTTGCATCCTCATATTTACTGTCTTAGTTTTACATAATCGATTGTCGATTCCCATAATTCCGGTTATCTATTTTGTTGTCGTTTCTATTGTTGTACTTATTACATCAGTATTTTTTATACCTTTAAAATTAATGTATACACCAGATCCTATGGGAATTTTTAGTGATTACTCTAAATTGGTCGCAATATTAGTCTACTTTATTTTTGGTTATAATTTGTCTAGAAACGATCTAATGGAAGATGTTGTAAAATGGTACTCTTACTTTGGCATTTTCATAGGCGGATTAGGAGTTGTATTCACGACACTGAATATTCATGTTTTTTCAGATATATTGTTCTATGGTGGTGTCAGATATAGGGGGTTAATGATAGATCCCAATTATTTTTCTGTCTTGCAGATCACGGCACTAGTTTATTTAACAAGAGAAAAATCCATTAAAATGAGATATAAATGGGCTGCAGGTTTCATTGTGGCATTAGCTGTCCTAATATCCGGATCAAAAACAGGCATTATTACTTTTACTGGCTATATGTTTTTTAGATTTATCGAATATGTTTTTACACAAAGGAAACACGCACTTGCTGTGGTTGGACAGTTATTTGGTGTTGTTCTATTAATTGCTGTTGTCCCACTTATCTTTAGTTACTTGCATAATTTAGTAGGCATCTTAAGTGCAAGCATACCATCATTTTCTAGAGTTGAGCTTTTATTTACAAATTTTAGCGGGGCATTCTCGGAAAATGGTTCTGGACGGAATGTTACATGGAAAGTCGCTGTACAAATTATACAATTTTCTCCCATACTTGGAGTTGGGATTGGGACCTACAGGCATATTGCAATTGAAATGTTTCATGAAAGTGATATCTCTCATAATACCTTTTTACAGCTTTCTGCTGAGTGGGGAATCCCCTTAGCCTTTCTATTCTTTAGTTATGTTCTTTTTATGCTTGGAAAAGCCACCATTAAGATCAATACGGCAGAATATGATAGGAACTTGATCTTAAGGGATATTATCATCATCCTTTTAATTGGCTCAATGGCAATTTCATTAAACAATGCCCGGATCCTTTGGTTGGTATTTGGAGCACTTGGCGCTTCTTTAGATATGAAACAAATTTGGCAAAAGACGGGGGAAAAACATGCTAAAAAAGATGTACCTGTATCTTAAAAGAAAGACGGCAATAATTGAGGGGTTTTATAGACATACAAAATATATGTGTGAAGGGACATACATATATGATAACTCTATTAAATATCTAATTAGAAATGATTCATTCACGAAGAATAGAGCCTTTCAAATCTTCCAAAATAATTATTATCAGCCTTCTATTAAATTTTATATATTTTTATTAAGAAATACACTATTTAGAAAAAAGGTATCAATTAGTGAACAACCAGAAAAAAGTATGGATTTTTCAGGATCTATATATAGGCCAGTAAGAAGCTCAAATGGCTACAATGACAGTAAAATTTTTGACATATCTAGAAATAAAGTCCTTTCCATCTTCTCAAACAAACAAGAATATCAATCTGTTCTCAATAATTATTATCGGTTTAACCAGTTTTTTCCAATGCCTAAGATATTACATTCTGATTCTGAAAAACTCCTTATTATGGAGGAGATGGTTAATTTTACACAAAACCATGCTTGGGTTGAAGAAGACTACTTGTTTGTAATGGAAGATGTTTTTCAACGGAATATTACCTATTTTAAAGATTGTATAGACAAGGGAATTCACTCATTTACCAGTCCACAAAAATTATTACATTCAAGGGCTACAAAGCCAAATATCAAAATTATTAAGGATTTAATTAGCCCAGTATTGTGGTCAGTTCAATTTCCGTGCATACAGTTGCATGGTGATCTATGGACAGCAAATACCTTACTAGTAAAGGGAGATACGCGCCACACTTGTTTTATAGATTGGGAATATTCGAGAGAATATCTATTTTTCTATGATGTATTTAATCTGATGTGGCTTGAAGTATATGTGAATAATAATCATCTTTATTTTCAAAAGTATATTGATGGTGATTACGACCATTATTTTGAGATATTGTTTTCCTTCATTAATTTAAAGTTTGATGAAAAATTAAGACTGGATTATTTTATGATTTATTTCCTCAATTTCTTTACAGAACGTGTCGTTTATCTCAATAGGACAGATCAACAGCATTTCACCCAACAATGTAAAAGATTAATCGAAAGGATGAAGCTAAAGGAAAAAAAACAGGAGAGAAAATTAATGACAGTATAATGAATAGGATTAGTGGGCGGTGAACATGAAAAAAACAGTTGCTATTTTAATGCTAGTAACCATTGTTTCAAAAATTCTAGGATTTGTAAGAGATATTGTATTATCTTATTTTTATGGTGCCTCATCAATCAGTGATGTTTATTTAATTTCCTTGACAATACCTATTGTTATATTTTCCTTTATCGGAAAAGGGATATCTGTTGGTTTTATTCCTATGTATACCCGAATTGAAAGTAGTGATGGAACAGAACGAGCGAATAATTATGCCAATAATGTAATTAACTTTGTATTTCTAATATGTACGATTATTTTTATTGGTGGAATGATTTTTACAGAGTCTATTGTCAAATTATTTGCTTCTGGATTTAAAGGAGAAACATTAGAATTAACAGTGAAATTTACAAAAATCACCTTAATAGGAGTTTATTTTTCTGGATTAAATTATGTTTTTTTAGCCTATCTCCAAATAAAAGGTTTATTTATTATTCCTACACTTATGGGACTACCGGCGAATGTAATTATGGTAGCTTCAATATATGCTAGTTCGCGCGAGGGGAGCTATACATTATTAGCCGTGGGAAGTCTAATAGCAATCTTCTCCCAATTTTTACTTCTGTTTATTTTTAGTTATAAAAGTAACTATAGATATAAACCAAGATTGAACTTTAAAGATGAAAATATTAAGAAAATGGCCATCCTCGCATTACCAGCAATTTTAGGCACTTCTGTTATACAAATCAATTTATTAATTGATCGTACATTAGCTTCCAAAATCGCTCCAGGTGGAATTGCCGCATTAAATTATGCAAGTACATTAAGTGTTGTTATTATTGGAATTTTTGTATTATCTATTAGTTCTGTGCTATACCCAAAATTATCTAAATTATCTGCAGAAAATAATATTTCAGAGCTGAAAACAGTATTATCAGGGGCAATTAGTGCTGTTAATATCCTTGTATTGCCTGCAGTTGTTGGATGTATGATTTTTGCAAGACCAATCGTTGAGTTTTTATATGGTAGAGGGAGTTTTGACCATGAGGCACTGAGAATGACATCTAGTGCGCTGTTTTATTTTTCGATAGGTATTGTTGGTTTAAGTCATAGAGAAACATTAGCAAATACCTTTTATTCTCTTCAGGATACCAGAACTCCTATGATAAATGCTGCCATTGCTATGGTTTTAAATATTATTCTTAATTTAATATTGTCCAAGTATTTAGGAATTGGGGGCCTAGCCCTTGCTACCAGTATCTCAACCATATTTTGTACACTACTATTATTGTTCAATCTTAGGAAAAGAATAGGGAGTCTAGGTCTAACCAAAGTGTCATTTTCTTTTATAAAAATATTAATCGCATCATTAGCAATGGGGGGATTAAGTAAATTTATTTATCATTTACTACTTAATAAGTTTAGTCTTGATGTCTCCCTAATACTCTCTGTAGCAGTGGGTGCCACAGTATATTTTATAATCATCTTTTTATTGAGAATTCAGGAAGTACAAATGATTTTCAAGGAATTAAAAGAGAAGTTTAGACCAATAAAAGAAACCGAAGCAGCTAAATAATAAATTAGAGTGGCATGTGCAGAGGAAGGACAAATATTTGCTGAAAAGAGGAGTCAAATGGTGAAAATTTTATATGTTGCCACGATTTCCAATATGATTAATGCGTTTTTAATTCCACATATCAAAGCCTTAGTCGAGCAAGGGAATGAGGTGGGAATTGCATTTAATCAGGATAAAGAGATTAGTCCGGAATTAATCAAACTAGGATGTAAAACTCATCATGTTAAATTTCAACGGAACCCATTTAACAAGAATAACATTTTGGCGTTTCAAGAAATAAAAAAAATAATCTCTATAGAGGGGTATAAATTAGTCCACGTACATGCACCGGTTGCTTCATTAATAACACGTTGGGCATGTAAAAATATGAAAGAAGTCACTATGCTTTATACTGCACATGGGTTTCACTTTTTTAACGGAGCTCCGAAGATGAATTGGATGATCTATTATACGCTAGAAAAGATTGCTGCAAAATGGACAGATGGAATTATAACCATGAACGATGAAGATTTTTTCTCAGCAAAAAAACTAAAATTACGAAGACGAAATTCTGTTTATAAAGTACACGGTGTTGGCCTCAATTTGAATAGATTTAAGCCGCATACGCCTCAAGAAAAAAACGAATTACGAAGAGAATATGATTTTAATTTAGAAGATTTTATCATTATTAATGTTGGAGAACTATGTTATAGAAAGCACCAAGATTTATTAATAGAGGCAGTTAGCCATGTAAGTAAGAAGATAAAAAATATTAGACTATTACTTGTTGGCGAAGGTGATCAATTACATTTCTATAAACAGTTAGTTCAAAAACTAGATGTGGAAAAAAATGTAGAATTTTTAGGGTTTCGCCAAGATATTCATAGGCTAATGGCAATGTCAGATCTTGCTGTTTCGACATCAAGGCAGGAAGGGCTCCCAGTTAATGTTATGGAGGCGATGGCTGCAGGATTACCAGTAATCGTGACAGACTGCAGAGGAAATAGAGACTTAATTTCAAATGGTGAAAATGGGCTTGTGGTCGATGGTAATGATGCGTTAGCATGTGCGAATGCGATTGAGGAACTTTGTCTTTCAAGAAAATTAAGAGATAAATTTGCCGAGAAAAATAAGGAACTTATTCAAAGATATTCACTTGAACATGTTATGGAGGAAATGAAACATATATACTCGAATATAATCTAATTTTGTACAGTGGAGTAAGGGTAATTCATTACCGTTATTTTTTTGGTATGACGTTCATTATAATGAATGTTTTGTTTGTTTTCATATAAATGGAAAACTATAAGGAGTGATATTAAATGAATACTTCTCCACGAACTGCTTATATTTTACAAATCCATAAAAATCCTGAGCAAGTGAATAAGTTTATTGAACAACTGATTTCAGAGGACCAAGCTGATATATTTATTCATATTGATAAGCGGAATTTTGAAGAGGTGAGTAAAAAAATTATCTCAAGGCCAAATGTTAAAGTTTTGCAAGAAAGTATCATTTGTGAATGGGGGCATATAAGCCAAGTTGAAACGACCGTCCTATTGTTAAGGACAGTATTAGCTACCAATAATAAGTATGATTTTGTTTGCTTAAGAAGTGGTCAAGATTTACTTGTAAAAAATGGATTTAAAGATTTTTTGTTGAAAAATAGTAAAACCATATTCATGGATTTTATGAATATTTCATGGAAAAATGAAGGGGCAATGAGAATCAATTGGCCGAAAATCACAAGGAGAAGGTATACTACAGCACATCCATATAGAATGTACAGAAGAACAATCAAAGCTTTATATGATAAAGGAATCAATTTATTTCCTAATACAAATTATTGGCCTAAGGAATACTCTTTTTATTGCGGCTCACAATGGTTTACCATACCCACTTCTGTTGCAAGTTATATCGTTGAATTTTTAGATAGTAATACATGGTACCTCCAATATTTTAAGAATACTTATACCCCTGATGAATGGTTTTTCCATACCTTGATTATGAATTCACACTTTAAATATGATGTTGCGAATAATAATTTATTGTATTTAAGAATGGGAGAAACACTTAGTGAAAGAAATTCTCCAGTATATCTAACTAGTAAGGATATTGGCTTAATAGAGAATTCAAATCATTATTTTGCAAGGAAGTTTGACGAAACTATTGATCGTTCCGTTATTGAATATTTTGTTAATAAGGTTAGCTTTGCTAAAGGAAAAGCAGACAGTCTAAATCAAGCCTATTAATATGTGTTTGAGAAAATGGGAGGCTTAATATGTTAAGTTTGAATTATAAGAGAAGTATTTTCCAAATTTGTGAAGAGATTGGTACTGGAACTATTGGTACACAAAAGATGAAACCGGATATAATCATCCGTTTTGAGCTTTTGTTTTCTCCACTTGAGAATTCTAAACTAAATAAAAAAAAGTTTTCATTCCGACTTTTAATTCCTAATTACTTGATTGATTTGGAAGAAGATGAAAATCTGATTTATAGCAAAATACACAAAAATACCAGGTATAAAATTAACAGAGCTATGAATAGAGACGAATTGCTTTACTTTGAACGATCCAATCCATCAGATACTGAGATTGAGGAATTCAAACTGTTTTTTAACCCATTTGCGAAAGAAAGAAACATTCGGTCATGTGATGAAAATAAACTCAAGGCATTGAGAGACCAAGGGGCATTAATCATTTCATTTATTACTGATAAGAATGGTAACGTCCTTTGCTATCATGTTTATCAGAAAGAGGAACAACAAGGGTATTTAATCTACTCTGCTTCAACACGTTATAATATCGAGGATTCAGGTTTTCGTAACTTAATAGGAAGAGCCAATAGATATTTACACTGGAAAGATATCCTGAGTTTTAAAGAAAAAGGATGTAAGTGGTATAACTTTGGTGGAAAAATATTAAATAAAGAGGACAATGAGGGGCAAAACGTAAATCAATTCAAACTAGAATTCGGACCAGTTACTGGTTTTGATTCAAGGATCTTTTACTCTAATAGCCTTTTA
Organism: Bacillus sp. SORGH_AS_0510; assembly: GCF_030818775.1. Classification (NCBI taxonomy): domain Bacteria; kingdom Bacillati; phylum Bacillota; class Bacilli; order Caryophanales; family Bacillaceae; genus Bacillus; species Bacillus sp. SORGH_AS_0510. The sequence goes on from NZ_JAUTAU010000001.1 coordinate 1,442,281, forward strand.
GGGAAGGTAGGACTTATTCCATTATTTATAAAATGGAGAAATAGTTCTGAATATAAATTCAGCAAAAACTTTGGGTCAGTGAAAAATATGAACTACAAATATGATAGTCATGAATGTTAGAGGTGGAAACATGGACTTAGCATATGAACAGATGGAAGGCTTAAACGCAGAGTTTGGGTCTTCTTTTTTCTTATTAGATGTAAATAAATTGAAAAGAAATTACCAAAAGATAGACCATGCATTTAGAAGTAGATATCAGAATTTTATTATTGGATATTCGTATAAAACAAACTATTTACCTTACTTATGTAAAGAGTTGGACCAACTAGGGGCATATGCTGAAGTGGTCTCAAGATTGGAGTATGACTTAGCGGTAAAAATAGGGGTGAATCCACAAAATATTATTTTTAATGGACCATTGAAAATGTCTGAAGATATTGAAACAGCTTTAGAAAATGAAAGTACCTTAAACCTGGATTCATTCTATGAAATAGAGTATGTAAAGAACTATTGCTTAAAGAACAAACTCAAGCCGGTAAAAGTAGGTTTACGTGTGAATTTTGATCTTTCAAGTAATGGTGAAAGTCCACTACAGGAAGGTTACGAGGTCAGTAGATTTGGATTCTGTGTTTCAAATGGGAGCTTTCATTCTGCTGTACAAAGGCTTAAGGAATGTGAAAATATCCAAATCGTAGGATTACATGGACATTTCTCTACGAGAGAAAGAAAAGTGGAGACCTATGGGACAATTACGAGGAAACTATGTGAACTGGCAAAGCAATATATCCCCGATTCAGTGGAGTATATTGACATAGGAGGAGGCATCTATGGAGAACTTCCAGCATCCTTTAAATTGAAAGCTCCTAGTTTTGAGGATTATGCTGAAACGGTTTGTCATATTATGAACATTGAATTTGAAGAGCAAGGAAGAAAACCATATTTAATAGTAGAACCCGGCATCTCAATGGTAGCCAATGCATTTACCTTTATCTCAAAAGTAATAGAGACGAAAAAGGTACAAGACAAATATTTTGTACTTATTGATGGCAGTGTCCACAACGTTAAACCTACCATGCATAAACGAAATCTTCCTATGCGTTTAGTGTTCCAACATCCTGATAGTACCCCCCATGCAACTTATAATATAGTCGGTTATACCTGCATGGAGAAGGATTATTTGGGATATGAACTAGTTGGGCAATTACCAATCAAAGATGATTATGTTATTTTCGAGAATGTGGGTGCATATACCATTGTTTTTAATCCGCCATTTATAAAAGAAAGACCGGGAATTGTGGCCTTTGAAAATGAAGAATTCTATATCATTCGTAAAAAGGAAAGCATGAAAGAATTTTTTAATGAAGATCTTTATGTATTTAAAAAACCAAGGACTGAGGTGCCAAAATGAATATATTACTATGCAGTGCTGGTAGAAGAGTTAAATTGGTCAAATATTTTAAGGAAGAGTTGCAGAAGAGAGGGGGAAAGGTGGTAGCAGCAGATTGTGATTCATCAGCACCGGCCTTGTACCTTGCTGACAAAGCAGAGATCGTTCCCCGCATTACCGATCCAGAGTATATCTCGCACATCAAACAAATTTGCAAAAAGCACAATATTCATGGAGTGTTAAGTCTGATTGATCCTGAATTAAGCCTTCTAGCTGAACATATTGACGAGTTTGAAAAAGAGAATATAAAAGTAATTGTTTCAAACAAAGATGTGATAAACATTTGTTTTGATAAATTCCTAACCTATACATTTCTAACATCACACCACCTTCCTGCAATCCCCACATATATAAAGATGGAGGATATCATTGCTGACATCGAAAAGAATGAACTTCAATTTCCATTAATACTTAAACCAAGAAAAGGAAGTGCAAGTCTAGGAATCTCTATTATTCACTCGACAGAGGAGCTATACGCTCTATGGAAAGAAACGGATGAATGGATTGCTCAGCCATTTATCCAAGGAACGGAATATGGTGTTGATTGCTATGTAGATCTTGTAAATGATAAAACCACCAATATTTTTTGCAAAAAGAAAATAAAAATGAGGGCAGGAGAAACCGACAAATCTATATCCGTTCATGATCCAGCACTAATACATCTTATTGAACAGGTATTAAGTAAGCTAAATGCAATCGGACCTGTAGATATTGATTGTTTTAAAACAGAGCGTGGATACATCATTTCAGAAGTAAACCCCAGGTTTGGAGGGGGATATTTACATGCACACGAAGAAGGGCAAAACTTTGTTATAAATATACTTACCAATTTAGCGGGTGTTCCTAATCAAGTAGATATTGGGAATTATTCGAATGGGTCTGTCATGATCAAGTTTGATGATGTCCTGATTTTAAAAGGAATAGATCAAATCCTAAACGACCAACAATTACACGAGTTAATATAAAGGCTGTGTTAAAGAATAGTGTTGATTTGTACACCCTGTTGATTGTAGCGGAAGGCACGAAGACTCCTGTGGGAGTATGGTTCAGGGGAGACCCCGCAGGCGTGAGCGCCGAGGAGGCTCGCCGAAACACCCACGAACCGCTCGTGCCTGGAGCGGAAATCAACAGGCTAGTTTAACAGAGTCTTATATAAAAAGGGGAGTATTATGTACGAGGTCATTTCTTATAATCAGAAGTCAGTTTGGGAAGAAAAGCTAAGGACTCTTTCCAACAAAGATATTTTTTATCACCACTCCTATTCAAATTTATATCAATGTATGGGGGACGGAGATCCTCATTTATTTTTCTATGAAGATGAGAGAGGAAATAAGGTAGGTTATGTTTTTCTAAAAAGGAAGATTAATGATTTACCATTTGCCAATGATTTGTTTGATGGGGAAGTATATGACATTATTACTCCATCATACGGTTATGGGGGGCCACTATATGACAGAGAAGATGAACAGATAGTTAAGCAATTTAGGGAAGAGTTTGAATCGTATTGTCAAATAGAGAATATTATTTGTGAATTTATTCGTTTCCACCCGTTATTACAGAATCAAGTATTCATGGGGGAGTCTGTAGAAGCATCTTTTGATCGAGAAACTATTTATATAGATTTAACAAAGAGCAAAGAAGAAATCTTTAATGAGCATCACAAAAACCATCAAAGAAACATTAAAAAGACAATAAAGAATGGTATGGAGTTTAAAATTTTTAAGAATGAAGACGCGCTTGAAGTAGTAGAGGATTTCTTTCAAGTATATAAAGAAACCATGGATAAACTAAATGCATCTACCTATTCATATTTTTCTACCCAATATATACAAGATTTATTATCTCAACTTAAGCATCATTCAATGGTTGGTGCTGTTTTTTATGAGAATCAAATGGTAGCAGCATCTGTATGTATGTACGAAGGGGACTCTCTGCATTACCATTTGGGCTGTTCACAAAAGCAATTTTTACACTTAGGTGTGAACAGTTATTTGCTTCACAAATTGGCTTTATGGGGAAAAGATGCAGGACTAGTAAAATTTCATTTGGGTGGTGGACATATAGGTAGAGATTCTTTATTCCAATTTAAATATCGATTTAATCCGAATGGTCTTCTGCCGTTTTATATTGGAAAGAAAATTCATCAACCATTTAAATATGACCAGTTGATCCAACAGTGGGAAAGATTTTATGGAGAACAAGCAAATGAACATTTTTTTCCAGTATATCGTTCCTTACCTCGAAAATCTGTATCCAACTTAACTTGAAAAATATCAGCCATCTGTCCGTAGACAAATGGCTGTAGCGTTTAAAAAATTACACATGCAAAAACTTCACACAAACCGGATAAGGCACCAAAATATCTGACTGAATCAACGTTAACCTGCCAGTCCCCTCATCCCGTGAATAAAGCACAAGATTCCCCGACTCTTGATTCGAAGCTACAACAAACTTCTCGCTCGGATCTAGAGCAAAATCCCTCGGCCAATCTCCTTCAGTAGGTACATGTTCAACAAAGCTTAACTCTCCAGTTTCTGGATTTACACTAAATACAGCGATACTGTTATGCCCGCGATTCCCCGCATAAACAAAACGTCCATCAGAAGAAATATGGATCGCACTGCCCTGATTATTCTCAGTAAAGCCTTCAGGAAGTGTGGAGATATACTGCTTTTCCGTAAAATGGCCATTTTTCTTCATGATAGGATAAGACAATGACTTCTGAACTAAACTCTGTCATTACATAAGCGATTGTTCCATTCGGATGAAACTCAAGATGTCTTGGACCACTTCCAGCTTTTAGTGGCAGCAGCTTTACTTTTGTTAGCGTTCCGTCACTGTTAACCGCATAAGTAATTAAGGCATCAATTCCTAGTTCCACTACAGCAAGATATTTTTCATCTGGAGTAAGCCCAGCATAGTGGGTATGCGGCTTTTCTTGTCTTGGATCCGGACCAGATCCTTCATGAATCATAATAGAAGCAGCAGGTAATATAGAACCATCCTCTATGTTAATTAAATGAGATTCTACCAATCCTTTATGGTAGTTTGCGCCAAACACAAAGCGATTCTGACTATCCACACTAACATGGCAAGGAGATGAACCAGGGGAAACATCTCTATTAATCGATGTTAATTCACCATTGTTTAGGATTGAGAAAGCCGCAAGGCCACCATTGTTTCCTTCTTTTACAACCGAATAAAGATAACGATTGTCGTTGCTAATATTTACATATGTAGGGTTTTCCAGCTCTGCCGCCACTTTTACATTTTCTATTTTTCCTTCATTCGTATTTAAGGTAAAGGAGTAGATTCCTTTGCTATCACCCTTCGTGTATGTGCCAATATACCCTAAATACTGATTCGTATTTGTCATTTTCTTTTCTCCTTAAGTAAAAAAATTAGTATCCTCTATTATAATATCCTATAATTATTTATAAAGTATTTTCTAATATATTTCATTTAAAGGAGTTTGAATATGGCAACAAAAAAGAAGGACACAAAAAATGATCCAAAATCATCTTCTAAGTTTGTTTTTTGGGTAGTAGGAATTGCCGCTGCCTTTATTCTAGGATTTATCTTTCTTGGAAACCATTCAAAACAAGATGAGTCTAAAACAAAAGAAGCCATTGATTATAGCAATCAGCCGTTTCTTGGAGACAAGTCTGCCCCTGTCTCTATTATTGAATTTGGGGATTACAAATGCCCAAATTGTAAGAACTTTACTGAACAGGTTGTGCCAATTATCCAAAAGGAACTTGTTGATAACGGTAAGGCAAAATTTTATTTCATGAATGATTCCTTTATCAATGTCGATTCCATTCGTTCTGCTAAATTTGCCGAATCTGTTTACCAGGAACTTGGAAACGATAAGTTTTGGAAATTCCATGATCTTCTATATAAGAAGCAGCCAGCCGAGCCTGAAAAAGAAAAGATGGATATCTTTACGGAGTCTTTCTTGACTGATACTTTAAAAGAAGTAGCCGACAGCAATGAGGTGGATAAAGTAGTTAAAAACTTCCGTGATAAGAAATCTGAGAATGCATGGAATAAGGATATGGATTACGCAGAAAAACTTGGTGTAACAGGAACACCTACTATTTTTGTTAATGGTAAGTTGTTTGAAGGACAAACAATCGATGACCTAATAAAAATGGTTGATGATGCCGCTAAGGGGAAATAAGATGAATAAATCTTTATTACTTTCATGGGTTGCTGCTCTTATTGCCACGCTTGGAAGCTTATATTTTAGTGAAGTGTTGCACTACATTCCGTGTACACTTTGCTGGTATCAAAGAATCTTTATGTATCCATTAGCGATTATCTTAGGAATAGCCGTTTACCGAAATGATATAGGAGTACATAAATATGTGCTGCCATTGTCTGTAGTCGGGATGCTGATCTCTGGCTATCATACCCTGTTGCAAAAGATTCCATATTTACAGCAGTTTGAAATGTGTACATCTGGTGTACCTTGCGCAAGAGATTACATCAATTGGCTTGGTTTTATTACCATTCCTTTATTAGCCTTTGTAGCGTTCACTATTATTACAGTGAGTTTAGTGTTATTGGCACAAAGCCAAAAAGAGCGGTAAAACCGAATGGTTTACCGCTCTTTTCTTGGTGTAGCTAATTATTAGTAAAGATATGCTGCACCAACGATAACTAAAAGGATGAATAACACAACGATTAGAGCAAAACCGTTGTTGTTGTGGTGTCTGCCGTCTGACATAGAGAATCACCTCCCCTGTTAAACTATTACAATGTATGCAGGTTGTATTAGATGTGAAAGGGACAAACGTTGATTAAAAAAGTGAAAAATAAAAAGGCTGACTCGAAGTGCAACCTACACGTGAGTCAGCCTTTTTTCACAATATATAATTATATTGTGAAAAACTATTTCGAGAATTGTCCAGTTCCAGCGCCTAGCCCCTCGGGTCAAATAACCTTCTGCAATAAACGTCAAAGAGCGACTTTTTTTGCAGAAGAACGTTTGTCTGTCGGGGCTGATCGAGGCGCTTCCACTTTTCTTATTGCATGGCATCATATACGGTTTTTGTTTGTTTGTTCACACCGTACCAACCCCAGGTTGCGGTATGTCCTTCGCCAGTTTGCGGGTTATCAACAACAAATTCATAGACATGAATAATGTAATCCCCATTATCTGCATCATGGTCATAAACCACTTTAATATTTTGTTCAGAAAGGTTAAGATGCTTTTTTACTAATTCCTCTGCTTGTTCATGGGTAAGTGGTTTGTTTGCTTCTTCCTGTTCTTTCTTAGCTTTTTCTTCTGCTTGTTTGGCTTCCTCTTGCTTCTGCTTTTCCACATCGGCAACTTTTTTCTTGTCAGCAGCCTCAGTCATAAGCTCGGAGGCATCTTTAGCCATCTTTTCAATGGATGAAATCTCAATAAATTGATTGGATTCGGCTACCTCTTTAAATACTGCTAGCGCTTGATCATATTGATCTTGTTCTAAAAGGGTCTTTCCTTTAATCATTTTTTCCTTCATTGAATCTGAAAGGGCTTTTGCCTGTTGGATTTCCTTTATAAGTGCATTGGCTTGTTTGCTGATCAGTTCCTTTGTGGCTTTCTTCTGAAGGAGTTTGTTTAAGTTATAAGTGGCTGCCTCAAAATCCCCTTTATGATAGAGAGTGACACTTTCCTGCATGCTTTTAGCCGCAGAAAGGAAATTTTTTGCTTCATCAGTTTCTTTTTCTTCTAATGCATTTTCAAATTTGTCTATCGCCTCAGTGTAGTTCCCTTTTTTCAATGCAGTCTTTCCTGCATCCAAGCTCTCAGTATAAGCTTTAGGCGTGCACGCAGTCAGGATCAAGACGGTTACTATTAAAAACATCCATTTTTTCATGGTTATTCCCCCCAGTTGCCATTCATTGTAATAAATTGTACAGTTTACGACAGATTCTGACAACAAGGAACAATAATAACAGAAAAAAGACACCTTGAAAGGTGTCCTTTGTTTTAAACTCGTTTACCAAGATAAGCAGTTAGCATCCAAACATGCTTTTCTAAACCTGAATGAATAGCTAGAAGCATATCTCCAGTTGTTTCATCATCTAATTCCTCTGCGGTGCTCATCCCTTCTTTTAACTCACCAATGACGATCGAGAAATCATTTATAAGAGATTGAACCATTTCAGATGCGGATTCCTTACCTGAGGCTTCCTCAACTGAAGCAAGCTCTAGGCACTCCTTCATTGTAGCAACAGGATTGCCGCCGATTGCTAGTAAGCGTTCTGCTAATTCATCGACGTGTAATCCAGCTTCATTATAGAATTCCTCGAATTTAGCGTGTAAGGTGAAGAACTGTTCTCCTTTTACATACCAATGATAGTTGTGTAATTTAATATACAAGACAGACCAATTGGCTATTTGTTTGTTAAGAACATCGACTAACTGATTTTTTTTCATTTAGTAAGCCTCCAATTCTATTTTCCCTTTTATAATACCCAAGTTTCCAGTGACATCTAACATGAAATTGAGGAATTTATTGTGAAAGTGGTGAAAACCAGTCATTGTGTTCTATTTTTTATGTTACAGGCTGAAACAAATTGTAATAAGTTGACCCGAAATATCCAGTAAAACCAATTTTAGGGTTAAAAATTAAGTGTGGTATAAAATTCCATTTAGTAGAGAAACAGCATTAGGTAGGGCATTGTTTTACTAGATATTGAGTTTCCACTTTTTGGACAATGAATAAGTATGTTACAACTGATAGCCTTAGGAGTAGAGAAACGACAGACAAACACGGGAGGTACTTACATGAAAAAACTTAAAAAAATAGTAATTGCAGCCGGGTTAATTTTATCCATGTCAGCCTTTACGTCTAATGTAAAAACAGAAGCGGCGACTACTACTCATAAAATTCAATATGGTGAAACATATTGGAAGATTGCAAAAGGTTTTGGTGTTCCTATTAATACTTTAATGGCTACAAATCATTCGAAGCCACTTTATGCTGGTCAAAACATGTTAATTCCTAATTCGCCAATTACACCAGCAGATAAAGAATTAATGGCACGTTTAGTCCATGCTGAAGCAGTAGGTGAACCATATGCCGGTAAAGTTGCTGTAGCGACAGTTATTTTAAATCGAGTAAAAAGCCCGGATTTCCCATCAACGGTGAAGAGTGTCATTTATCAAATTTCAAATGGCCATTATGCTTTCACTCCGGTAGCAAACGGCCAGATTAATCAGCCTGCGGATAATGCATCTAAGAGAGCGGTTAATGAAGCGATTGCATTAATGGGTAAAGGGAATGGATCCTTATTCTTCTATAATCCTAAAACTTCAACAAGCTCATGGATCACTTCACGCCAAGTAACGGTGACAATCGGAAATCACCGCTTTGCAAGATAATGCTTGACTAAAAAGCTAACCAATTTGGTTAGCTTTTTTTATTATGTGTAAAAATAAAGCATCTTATTTTTATCAAATGTCTTTAAGAAATGAGGTTTGCTGTGTTACGATAACGTATAAAAGCGGAATGGGAAATGAGGGAAGGGAAGTTGGTTAAAACAATATTATTTGACGTCGATGGTGTCTTGTTAAGTGAGGAACACTATTTTGATGCTTCAGCTTTGACGGTGTGGGAGATGCTAACTAGCAAAAATTATTTGGGTCTGTCTCCTGAAAAATTTAAAACAAACTATACTGCATCTGAAATAAAGGAAATAAGAGAACATGTTTTTGTAAATGACAAGGTCCTTAAATTTATGAAATCACGCGGCCTAAACGCCAACTGGGACATGATCTATTTGTCATTCAGCCATCAGCTAATTCACCTGCTGTCTCAAATCAAAGAGCATGAACTTGATCAAATCAAGAAATGGTGTCAGTCACCCATTACTCGTGAAACACTGCTGGAAATGGGCAAGGTCCTTAGTAATTATGAAGTGAAAACAAACTTCAGCTTATTTTTGGAGGATTTTAAGCGATCAGAGGCTACGAAGCAAGAGCTACTGGACTATTTAAATAAGCTTGCAAAGGAAAAGGTGGGAGTGGAAACTACAATTTTCCTAAAAGGTGAGCTATGGTCTGTTTGTGAACATGTTTCACAGGAATGGTATGTAGGAGATGAGCATGTGCTTGCTTCTACGGGAAGGCCCTCTGTCCAAATAGGGAAAAAGGGATTCCTTGCTAATGAAACAACATTAGCTTCTAAGGAGGAAATTAGTAAGCTGTTTCAGTATCTAACCACATCTGGATATACGATTGGGATAGGGACTGGAAGACCGGAATTAGAAACCATTCTGCCATTTCATCATTTAAATTGGTTACAGTATTTTGAGGAAAAACGGATTGTGACCGCTGATGAGGTGCTTAAGGCGGAACAGTTGCTTCCAGTAACAAAATCACTTTCAAAGCCTCATCCGTTTACATATATCATGGGTCTAAAAGGGAAAGATACACCTGCACTGGACTGTTTAAATACAGTTCTACCTATAGAAAATGGGGAAGAGGTATTAGTTGTCGGGGATTCGTTGGCAGACCTTCTGGCTGCCAGACAGTTGGGATGTCAATTTGCTGCAGTCCTAACAGGTCTCTCAGGAAAAGACGCAAGAAGTGAATTTGAAAAACAAGAAGCGGACTATATTTTAGATTCGGTGTTAGATATTAAAGGGATTTTAGAATAAAGAAGAGGGATTGCAGCCATGCAATCCCTTCTTTGTTATATCTTAGATGCTTTCCACTTTTTCAGGCTCTACCTGGCCTGGTTCAAAGGTATCCACTGTAGTTAACTCCAAGACTTGTGCTTCTTTTAATCCATCGATCAGCTTTAATACCCTGATTACATTTGGACTTAATGTTTTATCAAGAGTCAGTACCATGATGGCTTCTCCGCCTACTTCTGTCCGGCCCACTTGCATGGTACCAATGTTGATATTGTGGTCTCCTAATAATGAGCCCACTTTTCCAATCATACCTGGAACGTCACGGTGCTTAATATATAGGAGGTACTTTTCCGGTTTCACATCAATCCGGTATTGGTTAATTTTTAGAATTCTCGCACCATAGCCATTGAGAACCGTTGCTCCAATCTTCGCAGTATCATTTCCTTGTGATACGCTAAGCTCCATATAATTCGCAAACCCTTTGTTGGTTGCATTTTTTACTACATTATAGGAAACACCCTGTTCCTTTAGCAGGTGAAGAGCATTAATCAAGTTAACGGAGTCACTTAAATGGTATGATAAGATCCCCTTCAGTAAGGTCCGGGTGAGAAGCTCGGTATCTTCGTTCACCAAATCACCATAATAATTGATTTCAATTTTGGTTGGTGCTTGTTTGTTTAAAAGTTGGATGACAAGCTGCCCCATTTGGTCTCCAAGAAGTAAATATGGCTGCAGCTTTGCTTGTGTCTCCCCGGACATTTGCGGCATATTGACTGCGTGTTGAATGGATTGTGTTTCAAAAATGTCAATGATTTCTGCACTTACTTCTTGAGCTACTTTTTCCTGTGCTTCTACTGTAGAAGCACCAAGATGTGGTGTCACGATAATATTTGGATTTTCCAATAGCTCTGGATCGGCTACTGGCTCTTTTTCAAACACATCAAGCGCGGCTCCTGCTACATGGCCAGATTGAATGGCTCTAACTAGTGCCTTTTCATCAATAATGCCTCCGCGAGCACAGTTTACAAAGCGGACGCCTTTTTTGGTTTTGCTTAAGTACTCATCATTGATAATGCCTCTAGTATCGTTAGTTAGAGGGGTATGGATAGTAATAAAATCTGATTCCTGGGCAATTAAATCTAAACTTGCCTTTGTTATCCCCAGTTTCTGCGCCCGTTCCTCTGTCAGGTAAGGGTCGAAACCTAAAATGTTCATGCCAAAGCTCTTAGCTCTTTTGGCCACTTCTGTTCCGATTTTTCCCATCCCGATGACACCTAGTGTTTTCTTATAAAGTTCTACACCTTTAAAGGAGTTACGATCCCATTCGCCATTAGAGGTTTTTTTGTGGGCTTGGGGAATTTTTCTTGCTAATGAAAGCATCATCGCTAAAGTATGTTCGGTTGCTGCAATGGTATTGGCACCAGGTGCATTAATGACAATAATTCCTTTGCGTGTCGCTGCATTGACATCAATATTATCTACTCCAACACCTGCCCGAGCAATGACACGAAGCCGGGTAGCCGCTGCTAGAAGTTCATCAGTTACTTTTGTTTGGCTTCTCACAATCAGGGCGTCATAATTAGCGATAATTGTTTTTAGCTCTTCTACAGGAAGAGTGGGTTGTCGGTCGACAACGAAATTAGGATGCTCCAATAAACTTTTTAATCCCGTGTTGCTAATTCCATCTGTTACGAGTACTTTGTACATTTTCTCCAAGCCTCCTCAAATTTGGTTTTTCTTATATGCTTTGTAAAACTTGTCTGTTGATTTGCGCTCCAGCCACTTCGCTTTCCGTGGGCGTTTCGGCGAGCCTCCTCGGCGCAAGCGCCTGCGGGGTCTCCCCTGACCCGTACTCCCACAGGAGTCTTCGTGCCTTCCACTCCAATCAACAGGGTATAAAAACCAACAATGTTCTTTAACACACCCTTCTAATAAAAAACGTCCCTCATAACAGACAGATTTGTCTTGTTATGAGGGACGTATTGTCACGTGGTGCCACCCTCTTTTGCTGCATAAAAAGAAATTGCAGCCTCAAGAAATTAACGGTTTCTACCGGGCTAGCCTACTTATTTCAGCAGCCAGTTCAGAAGGGCTAGGCGTTTTAAGAAAGAGCACCGATTCACAGCGACCACCGGCTCTCTGAAGTCCTCTCTTAATGCCGTCTTCATCATTACTTTTTCAAATATAGAATATACTAACTTGATTGAAATTTCAAAATTTAAATGAATATAGGGATTATTCTACATCGATACCTTCAGCATTGTAAAGGGATAAAGAGGAAAAAAATTTGTCTTTTTAGCAGAAAGATTATAGAGTAAAAAAGTTATTCAATAGTGGCGCTATAGTAAGCGATTACATGGACTTTTGCACAAATAAATATATTGTAAAAAAATTCAGACAGTCATATAATGTCTACAACAGAAAAACATTTGTGCGTGGTATACGGACACATGTATAGGAGGCGAACACATGAAAGCAATCTCGATTGGATTATTAGGCTTAGGAACAGTGGGTTCTGGTGTAGTCAAAATCATTAAAAATCATCAAGATAAATTAATTCACCAAGTGGGATGTCCTGTTGTTATCAAAAAAATTCTTGTACAAGACCTACATAAAAGTAGACCTGTTGAAGTAGAAGCGCAAATGTTAACTTCAAGTGCTGATGATATTCTTTTGGACAATGACATTGATGTTGTCATCGAGGTAATGGGTGGAGTCCAAGAAACAAAAGATTATTTAATCACTGCTCTTCGTCAAGGAAAACATGTAGTGACAGCTAACAAAGATTTAATGGCCTTGCATGGTTCAGAACTGTTAACTGTTGCCTCCGAACACGGTTGTGATTTGTTTTATGAAGCAAGTGTGGCTGGAGGTATTCCTATTTTGCGAGGCCTCGCTGACGGCCTGGCATCTGACCGAATTACACAAATGATGGGGATCGTAAATGGTACCACTAACTATATTTTAACAAAAATGAGCAACGAAGGCTGCTCTTATGACGAAGTTCTTAAGGAAGCACAGGAGCTGGGTTTTGCAGAAGCTGATCCAACCTCAGACGTGGAAGGCTTAGACGCGGCTCGAAAAATGACCATTCTAGCTACATTGGGCTTCTCTATGCATATCGATTTAGAAGATGTAAAAGTAAGTGGAATTTCTAATGTAACAGAAGAAGACATTCGTTATGGCAAACAATTGGGTTATACAATGAAATTAATTGGCTTCGCACACCGTGAAGGAGAGAAAGTGGAAGTAAGTGTGGCACCAACTTTCTTGTCAGATAACCATCCGCTAGCCTCTGTGCAAAATGAATACAATGCGGTATATGTGTACGGTGAAGCGGTAGGAGAGACGATGTTTTATGGCCCTGGAGCAGGAAGTATGCCAACTGCTACAGCCGTTGTTTCTGACCTTGTGGGTGTGATCAAAAATTTAAGGCTTGGTGTGAATGGAAGAAGTGCTGTAACACCGCAATACCCTAAGAGATTAAAAGAGGATAATGAGAAATTTTCAAAGTATTTCTTAAGAATTCATGTTCAGGATGAGGTAGGTGTGTTTGCTGATATTACCTCTATTTTTGCAAAATATGGAGTAAGCTTTGAAAAAATCCTTCAACTACCAATTAAGAAGAATGAAACTTCGGAAATTGTTTTAGTGACACACAGAGCATCTGTCACCAATTACGATAAAATTTTACTAGAATTATATGATTTAGCTGCAGTAAAAGAAATTAAAAGCGCATATAAGGTTGTGAGGAAATCATTATGAGATGGCCAGGACTATTAGAAGCATATCAAGAATTTTTACCAATAAATAATGAAACTCCTAAACTAACATTAAATGAAGGGAACACACCTTTAATCAAGCTCGAACGGCTTTCTAAAGAATGGAATGTGGACCTTTATGTGAAGATGGAGGGGGCAAACCCAACCGGTTCATTTAAAGATAGAGGAATGGTAATGGCAGTTGCCAAAGCAGTGGAGGAAGGAAGCAAAACAGTAATCTGTGCCTCCACTGGTAACACTTCTGCTGCTGCAGCGGCATATGCAGCAAGAGCTGGTTTAAAGTGTATAATCGTTATTCCAGAAGGGAAGATTGCCTTAGGGAAGCTTGCACAAGCAATGATGTATGGTGCTGAAATCATCTCTATTGAGGGGAATTTTGATCAAGCATTGCAAATGGTCCGAAATATAAGCGAAGAAGAACCCATCACACTAGTAAATTCAGTAAATCCATTCCGACTCGAAGGGCAAAAAACGGCTGCATTTGAGGTATGTGAGCAGTTAGGGGAAGCTCCGGACATTTTAGCCATCCCAGTGGGAAATGCAGGAAACATTAGTGCCTATTGGAAAGGATTTAAGGAATTTGCTGATAAGAAGGGAACAGGATTGCCGCGAATGTTTGGTTATGAAGCAGCAGGTGCAGCTGCACTTGTGTATAACCGAGTATTTGAAAATCCAGAAACGATAGCAACAGCCATCCGAATCGGAAACCCGGCCAGCTGGGATTTAGCGGTTTCGGCTGTTCGTGAATCAGATGGGCAATTTGATGAAGTAAGTGATGAAGAAATCGTAGCTGCTTATAAAAAATTAGCTTCATCAGAAGGAGTTTTTGCAGAGCCTGCATCCTGTGCGTCGATTGCTGGCATTTATAAAAGTATCCAACAGGGTAAGGTGAAAAAGGGAACAAAAATTGTTGCGGTTCTTACTGGAAACGGATTGAAGGATCCAGATACGGCGATTGGCAACAGTCTTGTTAAGCCCGTACAGCTACCGAATGATGAAGCAGCGGTGAAAGGTCATATCAAAGGTGTTGTCCAACGTGACACATAATGAGCGATTAAGCATCAAAGTGCCAGCAAGTTCAGCAAACCTCGGACCAGGATTTGATTCCATTGGTTTGGCACTCAATCTCTATTTGACCTTAGAGATTGAGAAGCATGACAAATGGGAATGTCGATCTGAATGTGAAGAATTGAGGGATTTTCCATCTGATGAGAGTCATTTTATTTGCCAAGTAGCTATTAAAACCGCAGCGAATTATGGGGTGACGCTCCCACCATGCAAAATTAACATCCTGAGTGATATACCATTAGCACGAGGACTTGGCTCAAGTGCAGCGGCCATTGTTGCTGGTATTGAGCTGGCTGACTCGGTAGGAGAATTAGGATTGACTACCCAAGAGAAACTTCTCCTAGCTACTAAATGGGAAGGACATCCTGATAATGTGGGGGCATCCCTATTTGGTGGATTGGTGATTGGCTGCTATCGTCAAACTGAAGTGGATATGCTCTCATTTAGGGATCTTCCTTTCGAAATGGTAGCTATGATTCCATCAGAAATCTTACTGACGAAAGAATCTCGAGAAGTACTGCCTACAACTTATTCTCAGAACGAGGCAATCCAAGCTTCTTCCACGGCCAATTTATTAGTGGCAGCTCTATTAAGTCAAAACTGGACATTGGCGGGGAAAATGATGGAGAATGACTTATTTCATCAGCCCTATCGGAAACCGCTGATTCACTCCTATTTAGAAATGGAACAATTGGCCAAGGCTAGCGGTGCATTCGGAGTAGCCTTAAGCGGAGCTGGACCAACAGTGCTCTGTTTTATCAAAAAAGGTAAGGGGAAGCTGCTTATGCAAACAATGCAAGCTGAATTCCCAGAGATGAATGTAAAGGAATTGACCATATGTAATACGGGAAGCATTGTAAGTTCAGCAGGACTAGTGAAATAGTAGGGAGAAGGGCGACCGATGGGTCACCCTTTTTCTGCGTCCAATATAAACCTTTCAAAATCATCTTTGTTCAATGGTTTACTGAAGAGGTACCCTTGCATTTGCAGGCAATTTTTTGCTAGTAGAAATTCCTTTTGATAGTCCTGTTCTACCCCTTCTGCGATAACATTAAGATGCAAGCTGCGGGCAAAATTAATAATGGCTTCTGGTATTTCTGAATTTCTCCATTCTACATCGATATTCTGAATGAATGATTTATCAATTTTTAAAGAATCAATGGGTAAATCCTTTAAATAACTTAAGGAAGAGTAACCAGTACCAAAATCATCAATAGAAATGGCTATGCCCATATTTTGAAGGGTCTGCAATGCATGGACAATTTCAGTTGATTTATTTAGGAGTATGCTTTCCGTAATTTCTATTTCAAAATTCTTTGGGTCTAACTTACTGTCAGAAAGAATCTCTTGAACCCGTTTCACCATGTTGTCAGGCTCTTGGAATTGACGAGCTGAGAAATTTACCGATACTGATAGAGGAAATGGAATGGACATGTTCCACCTGCTCACTTGTTGACAGGCTGTCTTCATGACAAATTCCCACAATGGTTGAATAAGGCCCGTATCCTCCGCAATCGGGATAAACAAATCAGGAGACACGAACCCCAATTCTTCGTCATTCCATCTAACCAATGCTTCTGCACCAAACACTTTATTAGAATCCGCTTGGATCTTAGGCTGATAAAACACTTCAATTTTTCCATTCTCTATTACGTGACGCAAACGTGCTTCAAATCTTGGCCTTTTCATATTTGGATTATTAATTTTGTCCGAGTAAGCCATTACCTTATTGCCACCCAGTTTCTTAGCCGCATACATGGCTAAATCTGCATAAATGACCAGGGTATCAATATCCTTTGATTGTTCAGGATAGATACTAATACCACAACTGGCACCAAGGTAGATTTCACTGCCATCAAGAGAATAGGATTTTTTTAAACTGCTTACGATTTTTTCAGCAACAATGAGCGTCTCGGACGTTCCAAAATTCACTAAAAAAATGATAAATTCATCTCCGCCTTGCCTCGTAATTATAGTATTCTCATTTGTAGGCAGGCAGCTTTTAATACGGCTGGCAACAGTCTTCAAAATCTCATCTCCTTTGCTATGTCCAAAGGAGTCATTTACTTGTTTAAACCGATCCAAGTCGATGAATAAAACTGAAATATTCTCACCAGTTTCATTGGCTCGATTAATAAAAGGGGTTAGTTTTTCAAGTACATATCTTCTGTTTAATAAACCTGTTAATGGGTCATGATAGGCCTGATATTCAATAAGCTCTTTACTTTGATTCAAGTCCTTCACATATGTTTGCAAATGCTTAGAAAGAGCATTTACGTTCTCTGTTAACAGCCCTAATTCATCTTTACGATTTAAACGGATGTTTTTTCCGTAATTTCCTTGTGCGATCTCATTCACCTGATCCACTATATAACCAATCGGCTGTGTAATGGAACGTGAAAAGATAAAGCTGATAATCAATACTATGATCATTATGGCAATGGACAAGAGCACGTGTACTAATAATTCATGGCTTAACTCTTGCTGAATCAGCCCATAATTATAGACAAGCCCAATGACATAGGGTTGGTCGTTTTCTGGAAAGACTGGAACAAAGGTTTTCATAACACTTTTTCCCTTTAAACAAACCCGATAAGATTGCACTTGGTTATCTGTAATTGCCTTTTGAACAAATGCTGAATCTGTTTTTACATTACGGTATTTGTAAGATCCATACCAAATCGGTCTGGCAGAGATACGTATATAGCTGTTTCCATTTAAATGAACTACTTCACTCTTTTTTCCAAAGTTTTTAGGGTTAATAACCGATAATTCTAAAACAGCTCGTTCTTTTATAAAGCCTTCAATGATTTTTCCAGGCCCAAATCGTTCCTCGTATTCTAACACTTCATTGTCTCGAAAATAGGGATTGATGATGTAGTTCGTAGACCCATCAAAATAATAGCCCCACTTATCAATGTGATCGGGATCAGAGGAAGCAATTTCTATAGGACCTGACCAATAAAATGGTAAGGTAATTCCTTTACCTACGGAAACAGGTGTTAAGGCGAATAGCTGTCGGAAGGCATCGTACCAATACCCCCAATCCTTTGTAGACATGTTGATTTCTTCAGGATCTGAGGATTTGACGCCAATAATATCATCCGGTGTTTTGGCTAACAAAGTGATATGAGAAACGCCAACTTCTTTAGCTAATGTTATTAACTGTTCATTGCTTATATCTTGATAGTTTGGTGGGAGTTTTTGCTTGATGGCTAATGAGGCAATTCTAAGATCCCTGCCAAGAATATCTTCAACATAAAGCGATCCTTCCTTTGTTTTTTCTACCTGGAAGGAAACCTCTTTGATAATCATTTCGATTTCTTTTTCATTATAGTTTAGCAACTGATTTTTAGATCGTAAAAAATGAAAGGTATTATTGCTAAGTAGAATCAAGAAAACTAAAATACAAAAAAGCAGCGGAATCTTTTTCTTAATGGACAAATATGAACACTCCAATGAGCTAAGCGGTCTCTAGCCTCTATTCTCAGATTAGTGTTTTCAAGCATGTCCTTTTTTATTACGAGCATTTTCCGTATATTATATAAAATATGAGAAAAAGGAAGGATTGGTGGCATATGGATTTTCTTAATAGAGTAGTTGTAGTAACCGGAGCTGCAAATGGAATTGGTCTTGGAGTTGCGTCTGCCTTTGCAGAAAAGGGAGCAAAAGTGGTTATGGCTGATTTGGATTCTGAGCTGGGGAACATGGCTGCTCTTGGACTCAAAAACAAAGGGTCAGAAGTACATTTTATTAAAGCGGATGTAAAATCGGAAAAGGAGATCGTTGATTTATTTGAAACAACTAAAAAGACATTTGGAGCGGTTGATATATTAATTAATAACGCCGGAAAGAGTGTGTTTAAATCTCCCTATAAATTATCGATTGAAGAATGGGATGATATTATCAACACCAACTTGCGAAGTGTTTTCCTTTGCTCAAGGGAAGCAGCTAAATACATGCGAGAGAATGAAGGTGGAGGGTCAATTGTAAACATTGCTTCAACTAGAGCACTAATGTCCGAGCCAAATTCCGAGGCATATGCTGCGACAAAAGGGGGAATTACAGCCCTTACACATGCATTGGCTGCTTCATTTAGCAATGATCGCATCACAGTCAATTCCATTTCACCTGGCTGGATTCACACAGGAGACGAGTCGCAGTTAACAAAACAGGATCATGAGCAGCATTTATCGAAGCGTGTAGGAAGACCAAGTGATATTTCTCGTGCCTGCTTCTATTTGACGGATTCGAAAAATGATTTTGTTACAGGGATTAACTTAGTAGTTGATGGTGGAATGACACGTAAAATGATTTACACGGAGTAAGAATCCTCGATTGGCACTTCTAATTGTTATGTCCAATCTCGTACACTTATGAAACACAATATGGTAAAATAGTGTAAATATTGTGAAAAAGAGAGAGGAGGTCTCATAAATTGAAGCTGCCAATTATTCAAACCAAACTACGTATCCCTGCGGTTAAGGATGAATTCATCAGAAGAGCAAAGTTAACACAGAAACTGAAAAAGATTCCAGAATATCCTTTAACCATCATCCATTCAGGAGCTGGTTTTGGAAAAAGTACGGCACTTGCTTTATTTATGAGAGATGAAGCAATACAAGGGTGTTGGTACTCCATCTCGCCAATGGATGATGATATCCTTCCGTTCCTTTCCTACGTCATTCATTCCATTCGCCGTGTTGTTCCTGATTTTGGGGCCGAGTTATCAAATTACATTGATACAATGGACCGTTATATTCGCAATGAAGAACTAGGCATGTTAAGTTCACTTTTTATAAATGAAGTCCTGTCTATCCCAAATGAAATCACTTTAATATTGGATGACTTTCACCAAATTGAGCATTCTTATACCATCAATAGTTGGATAGAGAGATTAATTGAACACATACCATCCAATCTACATATTGTCATTTCCAGCAGAAGCAGACCAGGATGGAAGCCTTTAACGAAAATGAAGGTATGTGGGCAATTACTAGAAATGACTAGAGAAGACCTGGTTCTCACGATGGAAGAAATGGAACTGCTATTAACCGATCTTTATGGATTAGAGATGGAAGCCGGTCATTTACAAACTATTTATCAGTTAACAGAAGGCTGGGTAATCGCTTTGTGTATGATTGCTCAGCAGATTCCGCTAAAACAAGATATGTCGGATCTTTTTGAACACTCCTCACATTCACTTCAAGATCTATTCCAATACTTAGTGATGGAAGTCTTCTCAAAACAGCCACCGATCATTCAACAGTTTTTAGAACAAACCTCAATCTTTGATGAAATAGAGGAAGGCCTTTGCGATGAGGTGATGGGTCTTCAAGGTGCTTCCGGAATGCTAGAGCAATTGAAAGAAAGAAACCTTTTTATACAAAAAGTAGGGTTAACTCATTACCGTTACCATGCTCTTTTTAAAGAGTTCTTGGAAAATTCCTTTAAAAAAAACAATCCTATTAATTTTGCTGTGCTTCATGAAAGAGCGGCTCGATTTTATGAAAAACGAGAAATGTGGGAAGAAGCACTTCACCATTATAAAAAAATTAATCATTATAAAGCTGTGGCATCCATTCTTCAAGAGAACGGCCTAAAAATGCTTGAAAGCGGCAAATTAGAAAGCCTGTACGATCAGTTGACCGTAATTCCAGAATCCGAAATGAAAGCCTATTATTTTCTTTGGTTTTTAAAAGCAGAAGTGTTCCGTTACCGTTCTCAGTATAAAGAGGCGGAGGAATTCTATGAAAAAACTTTTACAGGTGCTGAGCAAAAGCAGGACAATTTAGGGATGAGCATGGCGTTAGAAGGGAAAGCCAAGATTTATTTAGATACCATTCAACCACAGCAAGCAGAAAAGCTTTTATATGAGGCGATCGCCCACCGGGAGAAATCGAAGAGTACGGCAGAGGAAAAGGGAAAGTTGTATCAATTACTTTCTGAGAATCTATTAAACATAGGTAAAGCCTCTGAAGCAGAAAAATGGATTCAAAAGATGAAAGAATCGATGCTTGACAGCTTAGATGGAAATTTAGAGGCTAGATTATTTTTACGAACCGGTCGTTTTCAACAAGCAAAGAAAGCGCTTAACCTTAAAAAAACAGCTTTAAAAGAAACAAATGCAACCACCCTGCCTCAGGCCCACCGTGAGACTAATCTATTGCTTTCCCTTATTGATGCTTTTACTGGGGAAGGGATAAAAGCAAAGGAGCGGGCTCAAGCAGGCATACAGCAAGGGATCAATCTAAATGCCCCTTTCGTTGAAGCTTGCGGTTGGATTCGTATGGGTCATGCAGTACAAGTATTAAATAAATATGATTCAAATCTAGCGGAAACCTGTTATCAAACAGCGTTAGACATTATGGATCAGCTTCATGTGGATCGGGGCAAAGCAGAACCGCTTATGGGACTGTGTATTTTATACGGAACTAGAGGCGAGCTGGAACGTGCAATAGAGGCAGGTGAAAAGGCTCTTCAGGAAACAGAGAAGGTACATGATGTATGGCTTTCAGCCCTGATTACTCTGTGTATGGGTATTACCTGTATTTATAATGACCGCTTACAAGAGGCTCATCGCTTTTTAGAAAAAACACAATTACTCTTTATGCAATGTGAGGATACCTTTGGACAGATGTTAAGTGCGTTTTGGCTATCCCATGTATTTTATATACAGAAAAGAACCGCAGAGTTTAGGCAAAGGATGGCAGAATTTTTACGTATCTTGCAGATTAATGAGTATGAATTTTTCTTTCATAAGAGATCCGTTTTTAGCCCGAGGGATTTACAAATATGTGTTCCGCTATTATTAGAAGCCTTTAAGGAAGAGATTCGCCAAACGTATGTGGCAAAACTTCTTCAGGATATGGGAATAGCTCCGCTTGGTTCTCATCCTGGTTATTCCATTCGTGTTCAAACGCTTGGTCAGTTTAAGCTTTGGCTTGGTGAAAAAGAGGTGACTGACAAGGAGTGGCAAAGGGAAAAGGCTAAGGAATTGTTTCAATTATTTGTTACAGTAGGTGAGCCAATGGCTAAGGATGAGATCATTCAAATTCTTTGGCCCTATCAGGATAAAAAAAGTGCGGATCGCGATTTCAAAGTGGCATTGAACAGTCTTCAAACCGTTCTAGAACCCGCAAGAAAAGCAAGGGCTGCTCCCTTTTTCATCATTAGGGAAGGAATGTTTTATGGGGTAAACCCACAAGCGGTTATCGAATTGGATACAACGGAATTTCAAGCGTGGATTCAAGACGGATTAAATGAAGCGGACCCGGATCAAGTAGGGTACTTATTAGAAAAGGGATTAACTCTTTACCAGGGAGAATACTTACCAGACCGCCGGTATGATGATTGGTGTATAAGTAAAAGAGAAAGTATGCTTGTATACTTCTTACGAGGTGCCGAAAAGATGGCGCAGGTAATGGTTCGAAGAGAACAATACGATACGGCTATTTACTGGTGTGAAAAAATGCTAGAGCGTGACCGCACCTGGGAAGAAGCCTATCGTTTGTTGATGTATTGTTATTACCGAAAAAACAATCGTCCGCAAGCGATGAAATGGTATCAAAAATGTACAGAAGTGCTAGAGGAAGAACTCGGTGTGTCCCCATTAGAACCGACAAAGCATATGTATAACATGATTATTGAATCACAGAACATAATTAATCCGATTGAGCAGCCTTAACATAAAGGGCTGTTCTTTTTTTGTAACTACTATGTAACTCTCTTCATCTATCCTAAAATCAAAGCTTTGCCAGTTTGTGAATTACAATTTTAAGGGGGAAAAAGAGTGAAGGGGTACAAAGGAAGATGGGCATTATTAGGATTACTTATTTTTATGATGGTTTTTGCCAGTGCGTGCAGCTCCGATAAGTCATCATCAGAGCCGAAGGACAAAGGTGGAGAAAAGACCGAGAGTAAAGAACCAATTAAGATTGGTGTTCTCGCCTCTAAGACGGGGGCTCTAGAAGCTTATGGAAAGCAAACATTACGTGGCTTTGAACTAGGGCTTGATTATGCAACGGAAGGGAAAATGGAAGTTGCCGGACGCAAAATTGAATTCATTGTAGAAGATACGGAAACGAAGCCTGAGGTGGCCGTACAAAAAGCAACGAAACTATTAGAGGAAGACAAAGTCGATTTCCTTGTAGGATCCTCCAGTTCAGCAGATACATTAGCTGTACTTCCGCTGGCTGAAGAAATATCAAAAAGTGATGGTCGTTGAACCAGCAGCAGCTGATAGTATTACAGGTTCAGAGTTTAATAAGTATATTTTCCATTCCGCACGTAACTCTTCTCAGGATGCAGTTGCCGGTGCAGCAGCTATCGCAAAGAAGGGAGTTAAAATTGCTACACTTGCTCCAGATTACGCCTTTGGCCGTGATGGAGTAGCTGCCTTTAAAGAAGCAGCGAAAAAGCTAGGTGCAGAAATCGTTAAAGAAGAATATGCAGATCCTGCTGCTACAGATTTCACTTCTAACATTCAAAAGATTGTAGATGCGAAACCAGATTATCTATTTGTCGTATGGGCTGGTGCTAACTCTCCGTGGAAGCAGCTTTCTGATATGAAGGTTCAAGAAAAAGGAATCAAGATTTCCACTGGCGCACCGGATATTGCAGCACTTTCAACAATGGAACCGCTCATTGGCATGGAAGGATTCACTGTTTACTATCATGACCTGCCAAAAAATAAAATCAATGATTGGCTCGTTTCTGAGCATAAGAAACGTTTTAACGGCGATGTTCCAGATTTATTTACACCAGGTGGTATGAGTGCTGCGATTTCCATTGTGGAAGCATTAAAGAAAACAAATGGAGATGCAGATTCTGCTAAGTTGATTCAAACGATGGAAGGTATGAGTTTTGATACGCCTAAAGGCAAAATGACTTACCGTAAAGAGGATCACCAGGCACTGCAAACCTTATATGCGATTAAATTAGAAAAGAAAGATGGCGTTCCATATCCTGTGCCAGTATTAATCAGAGAATTATCTCCTGAGGAAACAGCACCGCCAATTCGCAACAAGTAAATCTATAACAATTAAGAAGAAACGAGTGTGCTCCATTAATAAACATGACGAGGGTTTGACCGAAATCATCACTGGTCGCCCTCTTCCTTATTTTTAGCAAATAGAGGTGGTGAAACAGATGGCAACTCTGATTGAAACAAAGGATTTATCCATTAGCTTTGGCGGTCATACGGCTGTCGATTCCGTTAGTATTAGCATCCCAGAAAAGCACTTTAAATCCATTATCGGGCCCAATGGCGCAGGGAAAACGACATTTTTTAATCTACTTAGCGGCCAATTAGCACCCACAAAGGGGAGAATCATCTTCCGTGGGAAAGACATCACACGTTACTCCCCAACACATCGTACAAGAGCAGGAATAGGACGTTCCTTCCAAATTACAAACGTATTTCCGAACTTAACTGTTCTAGAAAATGTCAGATTAGCAGTCCAATCTCAAGCAGGCGTCCGCTATCAAATGCTGTTGCATTATAAAAAGTACCGGTCATTCGAAGAGCGGGCATTAGAATGGCTAAAGCTTGTGCTTTTAGATGATAAAAAAGATTCATTAGCTAGTAATCTGGCACACGGAGAAAAACGGAAATTGGAAATTGCCATGCTCCTCGCTCTTGAAACTGAAGTCCTCTTGTTGGATGAACCAACAGCAGGGATGTCACTTGAAGAAGTTCCCGCTATATTAGAAGTGATTAAACGAATTAAGGATCAAGGAGTACGAACCATCATCCTGATTGAACACAAAATGGATATGATTCTCGATTTATCCGATTCGGTTATGGTCCTATTTAATGGCAGGCTCCTTGCTGACGGAACCCCTGAAGAGATTATGAAAAACGAAACTGTTCAGTCTGCATACCTAGGAGGTCATTTCGATGAACGACCTGTTGAAGCTTAATGGCGTAGAAACATTTATTGGCCAATACCATATACTCCAAGGCGTTTCTTTAGAAGTGAAAAAAGGAGAAGTGACCGTCCTTCTTGGAAGAAATGGAGCAGGGAAAACAACCACGTTACGAACGATTATGGGCTTAAATCCTGCGTCTAAGGGAAGCATTGTGTTTAAAGGTGAGTCGATCCAGACACTGCCAACCTATACCATTGCTCAAAAAGGAATTGGTTACGTTCCAGAAGATCAGGGAATCTTCGCCGGTTTAACCGTCGAAGAGAACATGAAAGTGGCTATTCAGAAAGACAACGACGAAACAGCTAAACGAATGGATTATATCCTAAACTTGTTTCCCGACTTAAAGAAATTTTGGAAAAAGCCGGGCGGATTACTAAGCGGTGGACAAAAACAAATGCTTTCCATTGCTAGAGCCTACGTAAATGAAAACGAACTTTTATTAATTGATGAACCGAGTAAGGGGTTAGCACCGATCGTGGTGGAAAAAGTAATGGAGTCCATTTTACAAATGAAAGAACAAACAACCATTGTCTTAGTCGAACAGAATTTTATGATGGCAAGCACGATTGGTGATTGTTTTTACATCATTGATGACGGCAGGTCGGTTAGTCATGGAACGATGAAGCAACTAAAAGAAAATGAAGAGATGAAACGGAAGTACCTAGGAATTGCTTAGGAAGGAGGAAATTCTTCGTGGATTTATTCATGAATTTAGCCTTAAATGGTTTAGCAACAGGGATGCTCATATTTTTATTGGCCGCAGGATTAACGTTAATTTTCGGCTTAATGGATGTTCTGAATTTTGCCCACGGCGGTTTATTTGCCTGGGGAGCCTATAGTGGTCTTTGGATTTATTCTCAAACGGATAGCTTTCTTGTTGGAATATTTGGAGCCATTATCACGGGATTTATACTGGGAATCATCACAGAAAAGTGGATCATCAAACCGGTCTATGGAAATCATGTACAGCAAATATTAATAACGCTGGGGCTTATGCTTGTATTATCTGAGATGTTGAAGGTGATTTGGGGGCCGAATCAGCTGCAAGCTTCTCCACCTGATTATTTAAAGGGAAGCTGGGAGCTTGGCGGCGTCGTGATTATCAAATACCGTGTATTCATTATTTTCGTCGGGTTGCTCATTTTTGCTGGGGTTCAATATTTGCTGAAGAAAACCAAAATCGGCTTGGTTGTAAGAGCGGGTGTTATGAATAAAGAAATGGTTCAGGCACTTGGGATTAACATTCAGCGGGTGTTTATGTTTGTTTTTATGATTGGGGCTGGCATGGCGGCACTTGGCGGTGTCCTGCTTGGACCTTACTCTGGTGTCATTCATGCAGGCATGGGAATGGAATTTGCCATACTTGCCTTCATCGTTGTGGTTATCGGAGGTATGGGCAATTTTAAGGGCTCTGTTTTAGCCGCTATTTTAGTGGGACTTTCCGGCTCTTTCATGGCATATTATGTGCCCGACCTTTCTCTTGCTGTTAATATGCTCCTCATGGCAATCGTATTAATTATTCGGCCTCAGGGCTTATTCGGGGCAAAGGGGTGAATACTTTGAGGTTTATGCAGGGAAATAGAATGACGGCCATGGTGTTAGTCGCAGCAGCTTTTTTGCTCCTTTTGCCTTTTGTATATGAATCTAGAAACTTATTTATTTTATTAACACAAGTGTTTGTATTTTCTATTTTTGCCATGAGTTATGATCTATTACTAGGTTTTACAGGGATTGTCTCATTTGGGCATGCCATGTTTTTTGGAATTGGTGCTTATTCGATAGGGATATTTATGAAACGCTTTGAACCGACTATGCCCTATTTCTTATTGGCAGTCCTGACCACCATTTTATTAACAGCAGTTGTGAGCTTTATTGTAGGGTTATTAACCCTTCGATTAAAAAGTCACTTTTATGCAATGCTCACCCTTTCGTTATCTGGTCTATTTCTTGTTCTAGCGGAAAAATGGCGCACTATGACGTATGGGAATGATGGATTTACCTTTCGTGTACCGGAACAGTTTATTGATCGCACTAATTTCTACCTCCTTTGTCTGATTGTAATGGTTGCCGTGTTTTTGATATTAAAACGCTTCACCAATTCGCCGCTTGGCCGTGTGCTTCAGGCAATACGAGAAAATGAGCAACGGACAGAATCACTAGGCTTCCATATCTTGCATTATAAAATTGCTGCGAGTGTCGTTTCAGGGGTTTTAGCTGGAATAGCCGGCATCTTATATGCCATCTCACTCCGATATGTGAATACAAGCGTATTTTCCATGGATATTACGTTAGATGCCTTATTAATGACCATTATTGGCGGAGTTGGAACCTTAGTTGGAGCAATCATCGGAGCAGGATTAATCGAGTTTGCACATGATTGGCTGACCGAACTGGCAAAAGAGCATTGGATTTTTGAGCGGTGGATCATCTTCTTTGGAATCATTTATATTTTGGTGGTTATGTTTTTTCCAAAAGGAATTGTTGGTACGTTAAGCACCCTTTCTTGGAAGCGTAAAAAACAACCTTCCGTTAAAAAAGAAGAAAAAATGGCTGGGTAGAAGGAGGGAACCAGTGGAAATCAATCAAATTGCTTCCTTCGTCGTTCGTTTTCAACTGGCAGCTGTTGAGAAAGAGTCAGGAAGAAAACATTGGAGAATCAAGGTAACACATGTACAAGAAGAGCGGGAAACCTTATTTGAGTCCATTGAAGATGCCATGGAATTCATGCAAGAAATGGCAGAAGAAACCTAGATGAGTAGGTGATAAGTTTGCAGGTTGGAATATTGAGTACAGGGATTTATTTACCAAAGCAATATATGACAGGGAAAGAGATCGCAGAATTAGCAGGTATCCCGGCTGGCATTGTCGAAGAAAAGATGGGAATAAAGAAGAAGTGTATTCCAGGTCCATCCGATCATACATGTGAAATGGGGATTATTGCAGCAAAACAGGCAATAGCCAAGGTCGGGATCGATCCATTAGAAATTGATCTAGTCATCTATATCGGCGAGGAACATAAGGAGTATCCTCTCTGGACTGCCGGGATTAAACTGCAGGAGGAAGTGGGGGCCTATAATGCTTGGGCTTTTGATGTAGCCTTACGATGTGGAACAACGGTGATGGCATTAAAAGTAGCTAAAAATATGATGATTGCAGATCCTGATATTAAAACGGTCCTTTTGGCAGGCGGGTACCGGAACGTGGATTTCATTGATTACGAGAATCCGAGGACACGGTTTATGTATAATCTCGGAGCGGGTGGAGGAGCCATTCTTCTTAGGAAAGGTCATAACGAAAACCTGGTATTAGAAACGAAAATGATCACAGACGGTTCTTTTTCGGAAGATGTTGTGGTAGTAGCAGGTGGGACAAAGAACCCCATAAGTAAAGAGGCAATAGAAAACCGTCTGAATAAGCTGGATGTCCTTGACCCTGAAGGAATGAAATTACGCTTAGAACAAAAGTCGATGGATTACTTTTTAAAGGTAATCCGCGAATCGGTTCGAAAAAGCGGTTTTAGTGAGAAAGATATTGCCTATTTAGCTATGCTCCACATGAAGAAATCCGCTCATAATTATGTGTTAAAGGAATTAGGTTTGTCTGAAGAGCAATCTATTTATCTCGAAGACTATGGGCATATCGGCCAAATCGATCAAATTCTATCACTTGAACTGGCCTTAGAGGCGGGTAAAGTAAAGGAAGGCGATGTAGTTGTCATGGTCAGTGCAGGAATTGGCTATGCCTGGGGAGCTACAACCATTAAGTGGGGAAAGGGTGAATAGTATGGTGAATGTAACAATGAAAGAAGTGCTGCTGTCAAACGGGGAAACACTTGCCTACCGTGAAAGAGAGGGTGGAGAGACAAAGCTATTGTTAATCCATGGGAATATGACTTCCTCCAAGCATTGGGATCTTGTCTATGAAAATATCGATTCAAAGTATAAGGTCTATGCGGTTGATCTACGCGGATTTGGAAGCTCGACTTATAAAAATTTAGTCATGTCCATTAAAGATTTTTCAGATGATGTGAAGTTGTTTGTCGATGCGCTTAACTTAAGGGATTTTGCGATTGCTGGTTGGTCAACAGGTGGTGCGATTGGGATGCAATTTGTTGCCGATTATCCAGGCTATTGTAATAAACTCATCCTGCTTGCTTCAGCATCTACTAGAGGTTATCCGTATATTGGAAAAATTAGAGATGAAGACGAGCCAAAGAGATTAAGTATGCACGAAGAATTGAAGCGAGATCTTGTTCGAACCATTCCTATTCAAACAGCCTATGACACGAATAATACGGAGTTGCTGAAATTGATTTGGAATTCGGTTATCTATACACATAATCAGCCTGAGACCGAACGCTATGATGAATATGTACAGGATATGCGTACACAGCGTAACCTTGCTGAGGTGTATTATGCTTTAAATACGTTTAATATTAGCCATCATTCTAATGGGTTAGTAGACGGTAATGGAAAAGTAGATGACATTCATGTACCTGTATTGGTGTTGTACGGGGAGCGGGACATGGTGGTTGTACAGGAGATGACGGATGAACTTCTTCATGACTTGGGAGATAAAGCTCAAGCCGTTAAATTAAAAGGTTGCGGTCATTCAGCGTTAGTAGATGATCTTCCGCAATTGTTGACTGAAATGGAACAATTTTTAGATAGCGAGGTAAAAGTATGAGATTAAAAGATAAAGTAGCTATTATCACAGGGGCTGCTGCTGGTATTGGATTGACGGCAGCAGAATTTTTTGCACGAGAAGGTGCAAAAGTGGCTATGGCAGATTTTAATGTGGAACAAGGTGAAGAGCAGGCAAGGGTGTTACGAGAAAAGGGCTATGATGTGGCATTTTTTCAAGTTAATGTTGCGGACCGTGCCAGTGTAGATTCGATGGTTGAAAAAGTACGTGAGGTATATGGAAACATCGATATTCTGATTAACAATGCAGGAATCACAAGAGATGCTATGCTATCAAAGTTGACGGTAGAGGATTTTCAAAAGGTTATCGATGTCAACCTGACAGGTGTATTCCATTGTACACAAGCTGTGTTACCATCAATGATTGAGAAGGGGAAAGGGCGAATTATCAACACTTCTTCTGTTTCTGGTATTTACGGGAATGTTGGACAGACCAATTATGCGGCGACGAAGGCAGGCGTGGTCGGCATGACGAAATCGTGGGCAAAGGAGTTAGGGCGAAAAGGTATTAATGTGAATGCTGTTGCTCCGGGCTTCATCGAGACTGGAATGACGGCAAAGGTTCCAGAAAAAGTATTAAATCAAATGAAGCAAATGGTACCATTGGCTAGACTCGGAAAGCCCGAGGATATTGCCAATGCCTATCTTTTCCTAGCTTCAGATGAATCCAATTATGTAAATGGAACCGTGCTTCATGTAGATGGTGGAATCATGATGTGAGAAAGAAAAGCGTAAGCGCCTTGATCAGCCCCGACAGGCAAATGTTCTTCTGCAAGAAAAGTCCGCCTTTTGACTTTTATTGCAGAAGGTTATTTGACCCGAGGGGCTAGGCGCTGGAGCTGGACAATTCTCGAAGTCGAAATTTTTATTCCCCTATTATTTGAAAAAGCGACCTTGAGGGGTCGTTTTTTTGTAGAAAGGAAATTTGTAGATAAAGTTCAAAAACGTGTAGATATCTACTGAAAGTATGTAGATATCTTATTAAAATGTGTAGATATCTTGTGAAATCATGTAGATATGTTTAGAAAACGTGTAGATATCCTTCGAAAACGTGTCGATAACCATTCTCACCCCACCTAAAACCAAGCTAAATGACAATATGTAACTTCTATGTAACTAGGTAAAAGTAAAATGGTTCCATCTAGTAGTGAAGGAGCGATTGTTCGGTGAGGTGGGAACTGGATTGGCTGGATAATAGAGCTAGATTATCACCAAATAAGATAGCGGTTATCGATGAAAATACAAATAAAACGTGGACATATAAAGAATTAAATAACCGTGCTATTTCTTTAGCAAACTGGCTTCAGAGACGCGGCGCTAAAAAAGGAGATCGGATTGCGTTACTATCTCCCAATCACATCAGTTGTTTGGACTTATTATTTGCCTGCAGTAAAATCGGCGCTATTTTTGTCCCGCTTAATTGGCGGTTATCCATACATGAGTTAAAAGAAATCATACAGGACTGCATCCCGCTCTTCATCGGGATTCATCTTCAATTTGAAGATTTAAGGAATCAATTCGCTTACCTAGGTTCAAGCTGTTTTAATGTAGGAGAGGAAAGCTATGAAAATATCACCTCTTTATCAATAGCAGATAATTGCCCTGAGGACATCATTGAAACGGACCCGTTAGCGATGATTTATACAGGAGGAACTACCGGGAGACCAAAGGGCGTAGTCTTAAGTCATCAATCCATTCTGTGCAACGCCACGAATACCATTATTAGTTGGAACCTGACAGGGGATGATGTCACCATAAACTATTTGCCCATGTTTCATACAGGGGGCTTAAATGCACTAAGCATTCCGATTCTTTTGATTGGAGGAACTGTGGTACTAGGGGACCAGTTTAATGCACAAAAAACGATGGAGTCCATTAATCATTTTCACTGCACCATAATACTGTTGGTGCCAACCATGTATCATATGCTGATCCATACCGATGAATTTCAGAAGAATGATTTTCCGACGATGAAGATCTTTTTATCAGGTGCTGCACCATGTCCCTTACAAATATACGAAGCTTTTCAAAAAAAGAAACTGGCTTTTAAAGAGGGATATGGGTTAACCGAAGCAGGCCCGAATAATTTTTATATTAGTCCAGAAGATGCTCAAGTTAAACGTGGTTCAGTTGGAAAACCAATGCTGTTTAATAAAATCAAACTAATGAAATTAGACGGTCAAGAAGCCGGTGCAAATGAGGTCGGTGAACTTTGCATAAAGGGGAAGCATGCTTTCTCTTATTATTGGAATCATGAACAAGCAACGACTGAAACCTTAAGAGATGGATGGGTACAAACAGGTGATTTAGCAAAAAGGGATGAAGATGGTTTCTTTTATATCGTCGGAAGGAAAAAAGATATGATCATTACCGGTGGTGAGAATGTGTATCCTCTTGAAATTGAGCACTGGCTCGCTGACCATCCAGCTATTGATGAAGTGGCTGTAGTAGGGTTGCCGGATGAAAAATGGGGAGAGAGGGTTGCAGCTTTTCTTGTTCTAAAAGACTCATCGCAATTGGCTGAGGAAGAGCTTAGAGCTTACTGTAAGGCTAAATTAGGAAAATATAAAATTCCTAAGCAGTTTACCATCTTAGAAGAATTGCCTAAAACCCATGTAGGAAAAATAGATAAAAAGGTTTTAAAAGAAATGAGTATGCAGAAGTAAAAGGGAGAACGTGAGCGTTCTCCCTTTATTGCACGAGAAAATATCAAATCGACTTCGAGAATTGTCCAGCTCCAGCGCCTAGCCCCTCGGGACAAATAACCTTCTGCAATAAAAGTCAAAGAGCGACTTTTTTTGCAGAAGAACATTTGCCTGTCGGGGCTGATTAAGGCGCTTACGCTTTTCTTCTTAATCCATTATCTTGTTGGCGAGGTTTAAGGCAGTGTCTGCTACGGTTAAATCAACATGGAGCTGTTTGCTTAAATCGTATGGATGATAAAATTCTCTTTCTATCATAAAATTCGTGATTTTTTCATGCGTGGCAATAGCATCATTCAATTGTACTCTTAAAGCAGCTTTTAATTCTGGAGTAGCTGTTTCTGTAATTGCGACAGCATAATTTCTAATTCCTACCTTAGCTGAGATGAGGAAATCTGTTGCAATGATTTGGTCCGTCAAACCACCCATACCCATTAAGTTTTGTAGTAATTGATTCAACGATCATCCCTCCGATTGGTTAAAAACTGCTGTAATTGCTGAATAGGAAAATGACCCCGCTTGAATTTCTTGCTTCTGGTTTGAAGCTTCATGGTGGAGCGATGGGGGCATTGGTTATTGCGAGTCAAGCGGTTAGAAAAGGTGGAACGATACAAGTAACAGGTGTTTATGGCGGCAGATATAATGCATTTCCTCTTGGTGATATCTTTAATCGGAACGTTGACATCAAAACAGGACAAGCCCCTGTTATTCCTTACATGCCGTTCCTTTACGATATGATCAATCAAGGGAAGGTTGACCCAGGCGATATTATTACCCATGTGCTTCCATTAGAACAAGCGAAGCATGGATATGAGGTCTTTGATACAAGAACGGAAGATTGTATTAAAGTAATAGTAAAACCTTTAAACCGAAAAAAACAAGGCAGGGATGATCCGTGCCTCGTTTATTTTACTAAATCAATTGCCTCCTCAATAAATAGTTTAGAGAGAAGCGATTGTGTTTTATTAATATTGTATACTAGATAGAAATACCGTTCATCTGAAAAACCAGACAGTTCATGCAACTTCAGCATGTTTTTGCTGGAATATTCTTTTGCGACTATCTCTGACATTACCGAAATTCCTACATTTTGAATGACAAATTGTAGAAGGCTTTGTCCGTCCTCTATGTAGGCAATAACATTGATCTGATCTTTTGCTAGCTTATTTTTTTTTAAGAATTTTTCAAAAATGGCATTTGTGCCAGAATAAGAATTACGCAGCACAAAAGGGTGATGTAAGATATCCTGGATATTTACAGGTCCTGTTAGATTCAATTCATTCGAGGTAACTAGGACTAACTTTTCCTTCAATAATGGAATATAGCGAAGCTTATCGTCCTCATATTTCTCGCCTAAAATGCCGAAATCCACCAATCCACTCAGAACTTTTTCAGCCACATTTTTTGAAGAAGATTGATTGATATGAAAACTCACCTCAGGATAGTTCTCTCTAAATCGTTTGACCATTTTGGGTAGCATAAATTGTCCCGGTACTGAACTGGCTGCAATTCGAATCATTCCTCGAAGCTCAGTCATCCCCTGCTTTAGGTCAAGTAGGGCTTGATCTTTAAGTAAAAGCAATTTACGGGCCCATTGATACAAGCGTTCTCCATTAGGTGTCAGGATGCTTTCTCTGCCAACACGATCAAAAAGCTTAATTCCAAGTGTCTTTTCTAACGCTTGAATGTGGGAACTGACAGTGGATTGACTTAAGAAAATATCTTCGGCCGCTTTTGAAAAACTTCTATGTTCGACTACTTTTGAAAAGACATATAATTGGTGTAAATCCAAGAAACTCACTCCGTACTTTTCGATTGATATTAATAGATTTAACAGATGGGTTGAAAAGTATATCTTACCACGAAAATTTAAAAAAGTTCAAAAAACGTACATTGGTCAATCCAATTTCATATTAGTATCATAGAATTATAAGAAATGTTTGATAGTTTATTTCTAGGAGGGACAATATATGGCAAGAGCGATTCAGGAATATTCTTTGGCAGACTTGATGGTAAGAATTGAAGAGATATTCAATGAAAATCCAGGACCCATAAAGGGATTTAACGCTGTGGTTCAATATGATGTTTACGACCAGGAGCCAGCAACCTACCAGCATTTTTTCCAGGATGGAAAATTGACTATTAAGCAAGGAATAGAAGCCTCTCCGGATGTAACCATGGCTTTGTCCTATGATAACTTCAAAAAGTTCCTCCTAGGTAAACAAAGTGGTACCATGGCATTACTAACAGGTAAGGTGAAAGCAAAAGGAGATTTAAGCACGGGTTTTAAGATTGAAAGTATTCTCCGTAAATATAATATTAAAGAGCCGTTATAAGAAAAAGACTGCTGTTATTCCCAGCAGTCTTTTTCTATTAGACAAGTTTAGCCTCTTTTGGGATTGAAAGACATTGTTCTAAAATCCATGTCCATGGGCCATGACCTGATTTGGCATTAATGTGCCCCATATTTTGAAATGTAATTGAGGGCAACTCTAGATTTTCATACTTTTCTCTATGCTGTTCATTACAATATGGATCATTAGAAGAATGGACAAAAAGAGTTTCTTCAGCCAAATTCTCTAGATTTATTTTTACCACTGGTACAGGATAAAAGGACGATGCTTCCGTTAGAGTCATTTCTGGAGAAGGTGGGGCAACCATTATGACTCGATGGGCCATTTGTTTATTATTCATAGCTGCAAAATGCATCCAAAGTATACACCCAAGGCTATGTGTAACGACAATCAACTGTCGATTCTCAGGAATAGAATCAATGGCTGCTGATAATTCCTTCAGCCATACTTTTTTGTCAGGTGTATCATAGTTTGTAAACGTCGGGTAACAAACATGATAGTCTCTTTGTTTTAATTCCTGTGACAACCAGGTTTGCCAGTGATCAGGACCACTTCCTCCTAATCCATGAATAATGAGAAAACTGAATTGGTTCAAGTCATCCCTCTTTTCTTTGTTTACTATTCCGATGTAATAAGTTGGTTTTAACAAAATTATAATGTCTAAATGGAAAAAAGGCAACGAAAGTTTCAACAATTCTTATTTGTTACTTTCAATCATTAAAGAATATTTGCATTTGAAACGATAAACAATCAATATTAATAAATAGTTATGAAGAAAGTAGGGGTATTATTGTTAGACTTTTTATCATTGGGTATTTCCCAATCCTTAGTAGACCAGCTTCGCAGTTTGGGTATCGCAAAGCCCACACCCATCCAAGAACAAGCCATCCCATTTGTAATGAATGGCAGTGATATTATTGCTCAAGCACAAACAGGAACAGGGAAAACATTTGCTTTCATCCTGCCTATTCTTGAGAAGCTGAGGAATGATGTGGATCATATACAAGCGCTTATCGTGACACCAACAAGGGAGTTAGCCCTGCAAATCACGGAAGAAGTGGAAAAACTGATTGCTGATCGTAAAGGTACAGATGTATTAGCTGTCTATGGTGGCCAGGATGTAGCAAAACAGTTGAAAAAATTACGAAGAAACCCTCAAATCGTCGTTGGGACTCCCGGACGTCTATTGGATCATATTAGAAGAGAGACTATCCGCTTGTCAGAGATATCCTATCTAGTTTTAGATGAAGCAGACCAAATGCTGCATATTGGATTCTTGGGAGAGGTGGAGGACATTATCAGGGAGACACCTAAGTCACGTCAGACGATGTTGTTCTCTGCTACAATGCCACCGGAAATTCGCAAATTAGCTAAAAAGCATATGCTTGACCCTGAGTATATTCAAATAGAAAAAACACAGGGACCAGCCGAAAATGTAAAACAAATAGCTATTCATACAACGGATCGGGCAAAACAAGGTACGCTTATCCAATTAGTTGAAACCTATCGCCCCTTTTTAGCGGTTATTTTTTGCCGAACGAAAAGAAGGGTCAGCAAGCTTTATGATGTCTTAAAATCACATAAGTTTTCATGTGATGAACTTCACGGGGACTTATCGCAGGCAAAGAGAGAGCAAGTGATGAAACGATTCAGGGATGCTGAAATACAGTTATTAATCGCAACGGATGTGGCAGCTAGAGGGTTGGATGTAGAAGGAGTGACTCATGTATTCAATTATGACATTCCTCAGGATTCCGAAAGCTACATCCATCGTATCGGCCGAACAGGCAGGGCTGGAATGACTGGATTAGCTCTTACTTTCTACACCACAGATGACCGTCCAACTCTTGAATTAATTGAACAAGAGCTAAACATTACCATTCCAAAACAGAATTTGGGCAATGCCAAAATGGATGAAGATACGAAGAAGGATACAAAAAAGGACAGGACAGGTGAACGAAAAGAACGGCGTGGTGGCCGTGGTGTAAGAGAGGAAAAACCTGCGGAACGAGGGAGACAGGGAACACAAGTAAAAGGAAAGAAATTTAGCACACATCCCAAAGGGGCAAAATCAGGGAGACAAGAAACAAAAAGTGGTCCACCAAGAAATAAAGGAACAAAAGCTGGAGCAACAAGCAAGAAGAAAAGGGGCTGAACATTTTCAGCCCCTTCGGTTTATACTCCAGCTTTAATACCGGTATTTGATTTGACTAAGACTTCCTCGTATTTCTTTACATCAGCCTTTTGGCTGGAGAAAATGGTTCCGAGATAACCAGCTAGGAATCCAAGCGGTATTGATACAATACCAGGTGTTGTATATGGGAAGATAGGGTTCCCTACGAAAATAGCTTTTCCTACTTCAGGACTGAACACATTCGGGCTAATGATAACTAACCCAATGGCGGAAATAAGTCCGATAACCATGGCCCAAATTGCACCAGAGGTATTAAATCGCTTCCAGTAAATAGTGTAAATAATAACTGGTAAGTTTGCACTAGCTGCAACAGCAAATGCAAGGGAGACTAGGAATGCGACATTTAGAGTTTGTGCACCTAATGCAAGAACAATAGAAATGATGGAAACTCCAATTGCTGCCCAACGTGCCATGCTAACTTGCTGTTTCTCAGTTGCCTTCCCTTTTTTAAGTATTTCATTGTAAAAATCATGAGCAAAGGCAGAGGCGGCTGTCAGAACTAGCCCGGCTACTACAGCTAAGATGGTAGCGAATGCAACAGCAGAAATGAACGCAAATAGCATGTTGCCGCCTAGGGCTTGTGCTAATAATGGCGCTGCCATATTTCCAGCTGGATTGGCGGCGACAATTTTAGTCGTACCAACAAAGGCAGCTGCGCCAAAGCCAAGGAAAATAGTCATGACATAAAATATCCCAATGATCCATGTTGCATAAACTACTGAACTACGAGCCGTTTTAGCATCTTTTACGGTAAAGAAGCGGACTAATATATGTGGAAGCCCGGCAGTACCGAGTACAAGACCCATGTTTAAAGAAATCGTATCAAGGCCACTTTTATATTTGACCCCAGGATTTAGGAAAGTTTCCTTTAAAGGTGTAGCAGTTTTCATTTGTGCGAACATATCCGTAATGCTGAAGTTAAACTTAGAAAAAACGATAATTGATATTAAGAAGGTACCACCCATTAAGAGAACTGCTTTGATGATTTGCACCCAGCTAGTTGCGTGCATTCCTCCAAAAATAACATACACCGTCATTAGTACGCCAACAATCAAAACAGATGTTGTGTATTCCAAGCCTAATAATAATTTAATGAGTGCACCCGCTCCTACAAGTTGAGCGATCATATAAAAAATCGAAATCGTAACTGTATTAATGGCGGCAAATCCACGAACTTTCTTCGCATCGAAACGAGAGGCAATCATATCAGCAAAGGTATACTTTCCAAGGTTACGCATTGGTTCGGCTACAATATAAAGAACCACTAAGTAAGCAACGAGGAATCCGATACTATAGAAAAATCCATCGAACCCAGTCAAGGCTACAGCGCCAGCAATGCCTAGAAAGGAAGCTGCAGACATGTAATCTCCAGCAATGGCGAGTCCATTTTGCCAGCCTGTCAATCCCCCGCCCGCTGTATAAAATTCATTAGCATTTTTCGTTCGTTTTGAAGCGTAGTAGGTAATAATTAACGTTACAAAAACAATACAAAGAAACATTGTAAAAGCAGCTGTATTCATTAGCTATTTCCTCCTTCTTCTACCACTTTCTTAGCTAACTCATCAAATCGTGCTGCTTTTTTAGAATAAATCATGCACAAAACCCATGTCATAACAAATTGTAAAAAGGCAAAAACCCATGCCCAAGTAATGTTGCCGATGAACTTGTTGTTTAGGATAGTTGTGTAGGAAGTTAAAATGGGTAAGGCAAAATAAAAACAGAAAAAGAATATGGTGATTGGAATGATAAATTTTTTCTTTTCGGAGAGTAATGTCTGGAATGAAGATGATTGAGCGATTGCACTGTAATCGTTTTTAATATTAGCCTTTATTTGTTTTGCCTCCAATGGAAGCTCCCCCTCTCAAAAACCCTTAGTCAAATCCGAGGTACAAAGAAAAGAAAAGTTGATTGGTCAAGTGGTGAAGATAGCAAAATGAAAGAGAAACTGAGGAAAATGCTTACTATATAAATGTTCACCTCGCATAGATTGCAGATTTTTCGAAATTTTTAAAACATTACATTTCTAATTATAGGGAAAACACAAATAAGTAGGCAAGGTAATTCCTTAAAAATAGGAAAATTTAACCATTAAGGAGAGAGAAGGTAGAGTTGGTTATTGACTGAACAAAAAAAGAAAACCCTTGCTACGCAAAGGTTTTCTAAATATGGAGACTATCGGGATCGAACCGACGACCTCTTGCATGCCATGCAAGCGCTCTCCCAGCTGAGCTAAGCCCCCAAATATTAATCGGTACATGAAAAATTATATATGCATTCCAAATAACTTGCAAGAGGAAAATTCCAATACTGTCATAATTTAAAGGGCTATTAACTCATACTTTCAATTTCTACTTTCTTTACACCTTCTAAATTAGAAACGGATGCATACACTTCGGTGGTCCTTTCACGATAATCGACAGCAACTAGAATTTGAACTAAGTGATCTCCATTATCTAAGTCCTTTATTTTAAGACGACGGACGATATATTTTTTCTCTATAAGGTAGCTTATTGCTTTATCAATCTGTGCCTGATCTCTTATAAAGAGTTGAAGCATGATTTCTTTTTCACGTAATTGCTTCGGACCAAATAGTTTCATTAAAAAAGGGATTAATTCCACACTAATAATAAGAAGAGCAACCCCGACAAAGGCTTCTAAATAAAATCCCGCACCAACAGCTATGCCAATTCCGGCTGCGCCCCAGATCATTGCAGCTGTGGTCAACCCTG
This sequence comes from Bacillus sp. SORGH_AS_0510, assembly GCF_030818775.1. Classification (NCBI taxonomy): domain Bacteria; kingdom Bacillati; phylum Bacillota; class Bacilli; order Caryophanales; family Bacillaceae; genus Bacillus; species Bacillus sp. SORGH_AS_0510. The sequence continues at coordinate 1,481,830 of NZ_JAUTAU010000001.1, forward strand.
AGATACTGTCATTTCCTCTACGCAAAATTACTCCAGCACCTAAAAATCCAATACCTGAAACTATTTGAGCAGCTAAACGGAGAGGGTCCATTGTAATTTTCACTTCATCAGAGTTAGGGAACATATATGCGGATTGAATTGATACGATAGTTAACAAACAGCTTACTACTGAGATAACTAGACTCGTTTTTAAACCCACCGGTTTTCTTTTTAATTCACGCTCTAAACCAATAATTAGGCCGAAAACAGCGGAAATTCCTAATTTTATTAGAATATCCATCTCCATATTATTCATTATCATTCACGTCCAATTTAATAGTCAGTTCTTTAAAGGGATAAGCAACTAAGTGGAACCTACTTTGATTTTACACATAATGAAGGATGCAATGAAAGATTAAAAAAATATATTGGGGATTAATTGATGAGTAGAACGTAAACTACCGAGGGCTTTCTTATTAGTTTATCCGCTCATGTTTTTATATATGACATTAATAAATCTAAAAAAACTTATGAAATTATATTGCAAACATTTTTATATCATGATATATTAAATCTCGTCCTCAGCGAGAGTGTAAATAACAAAAAGATGTTTCGAAAAAAAGTTATTGACATTAAGTTGAGAGATATGTTAAATTAAAGAGGTCGCTTTTGAGCGGCGAAGCAATAAAGTACAAGCTGTTGAACAGTCTTGTAACAATAATTGTTCTTTGAAAACTAAACAAACAAAACGTCAACAAACAATAATATTTAACTTCTTAATTGAAGTTAGCCAACGTAACAAAATGAGCTAATCAACTTTCTTGGAGAGTTTGATCCTGGCTCAGGACGAACGCTGGCGGCGTGCCTAATACATGCAAGTCGAGCGAACCACTTCGGTGGTTAGCGGCGGACGGGTGAGTAACACGTGGGCAACCTGCCTGTAAGACTGGGATAACTTCGGGAAACCGGAGCTAATACCGGATAATCCTTTTCCTCACATGAGGAAAAGCTGAAAGTCGGTTTCGGCTGACACTTACAGATGGGCCCGCGGCGCATTAGCTAGTTGGTGAGGTAACGGCTCACCAAGGCGACGATGCGTAGCCGACCTGAGAGGGTGATCGGCCACACTGGGACTGAGACACGGCCCAGACTCCTACGGGAGGCAGCAGTAGGGAATCTTCCACAATGGACGAAAGTCTGATGGAGCAACGCCGCGTGAGCGATGAAGGCCTTCGGGTCGTAAAGCTCTGTTGTTAGGGAAGAACAAGTACCGGAGTAACTGCCGGTACCTTGACGGTACCTAACCAGAAAGCCACGGCTAACTACGTGCCAGCAGCCGCGGTAATACGTAGGTGGCAAGCGTTGTCCGGAATTATTGGGCGTAAAGCGCGCGCAGGCGGTCCTTTAAGTCTGATGTGAAAGCCCACGGCTCAACCGTGGAGGGTCATTGGAAACTGGGGGACTTGAGTGCAGAAGAGGAAAGCGGAATTCCACGTGTAGCGGTGAAATGCGTAGAGATGTGGAGGAACACCAGTGGCGAAGGCGGCTTTCTGGTCTGTAACTGACGCTGAGGCGCGAAAGCGTGGGGAGCAAACAGGATTAGATACCCTGGTAGTCCACGCCGTAAACGATGAGTGCTAAGTGTTAGGGGGTTTCCGCCCCTTAGTGCTGCAGCTAACGCATTAAGCACTCCGCCTGGGGAGTACGGCCGCAAGGCTGAAACTCAAAGGAATTGACGGGGGCCCGCACAAGCGGTGGAGCATGTGGTTTAATTCGAAGCAACGCGAAGAACCTTACCAGGTCTTGACATCCTCTGACACTCCTAGAGATAGGACTTTCCCCTTCGGGGGACAGAGTGACAGGTGGTGCATGGTTGTCGTCAGCTCGTGTCGTGAGATGTTGGGTTAAGTCCCGCAACGAGCGCAACCCTTGATCTTAGTTGCCAGCATTCAGTTGGGCACTCTAAGGTGACTGCCGGTGACAAACCGGAGGAAGGTGGGGATGACGTCAAATCATCATGCCCCTTATGACCTGGGCTACACACGTGCTACAATGGATGGTACAAAGGGCTGCAAGACCGCGAGGTTTAGCCAATCCCATAAAACCATTCTCAGTTCGGATTGTAGGCTGCAACTCGCCTACATGAAGCCGGAATCGCTAGTAATCGCGGATCAGCATGCCGCGGTGAATACGTTCCCGGGCCTTGTACACACCGCCCGTCACACCACGAGAGTTTGTAACACCCGAAGTCGGTGAGGTAACCGTAAGGAGCCAGCCGCCTAAGGTGGGACAGATGATTGGGGTGAAGTCGTAACAAGGTAGCCGTATCGGAAGGTGCGGCTGGATCACCTCCTTTCTAAGGATATAAGCTGGACCTATGAGCCAGACAAAACATGTTTGTTTGATTGTTTTCTGTTTGTTTAGTTTTGAGAGTGCAATTTCTCTCTGACTAGTTGGTCTTTTACAACTAGATTTAAACGTCTTAATAATTGCTTTGCTCCTGCGCCATAGCATATTCGAAGAGGTAACTCTTCAGCTCGTCGCAAGGCAGCATGATGTAAAGCTCTGAAGTTTAATCACGTTGTGATTGAAATCAGTAGCCTCGTTCTTTGAAAACTAGATAATCGTAAAGAAGAAAGTCAAGAAACATCGAGTAATCGCCATTTTAGTTTTCTCTCTATTATATATAGAGTAATAAACCTTTTAGGTTAAGTTAGAAAGGGCGCACGGTGAATGCCTTGGCACTAGGAGCCGATGAAGGACGGGACTAACACCGATATGCTTTGGGGAGCTGTAAGTAAGCTTTGATCCAGAGATTTCCGAATGGGGGAACCCACTGTTCGTAATGGAACAGTATCTTTACCTGAATACATAGGGTATTGAAGGCATACCCGGGGAACTGAAACATCTAAGTACCCGGAGGAAGAGAAAGCAAACGCGATTCCCTGAGTAGCGGCGAGCGAAACGGGACATAGCCCAAACCAAGAGGCTTGCCTCTTGGGGTTGTAGGACACTCTACATGGAGTTACAAAGGAACGGGGTAGATGAAGCGGCCTGGAAAGGCCCGTCAGAGAAGGTAAAAACCCTGTAGTCGAAACTTCGTTCCCTCCTGAGTGGATCCTGAGTACGGCCGGACACGTGAAATCCGGTCGGAAGCAGGGAGGACCATCTCCCAAGGCTAAATACTCCCTAGTGACCGATAGTGAACCAGTACCGTGAGGGAAAGGTGAAAAGCACCCCGGAAGGGGAGTGAAATAGTTCCTGAAACCGTGTGCCTACAAGTAGTTAGAGCCCGTTAATGGGTGATAGCGTGCCTTTTGTAGAATGAACCGGCGAGTTACGATCCCATGCAAGGTTAAGTTGAAGAGACGGAGCCGCAGCGAAAGCGAGTCTGAATAGGGCGAATGAGTATGTGGTCGTAGACCCGAAACCAGGTGATCTACCCATGTCCAGGGTGAAGTCCAGGTAACACTGGATGGAGGCCCGAACCCACGCACGTTGAAAAGTGCGGGGATGAGGTGTGGGTAGCGGAGAAATTCCAATCGAACTTGGAGATAGCTGGTTCTCTCCGAAATAGCTTTAGGGCTAGCCTCACGTTGTTAGAGTCTTGGAGGTAGAGCACTGTTTGGACTAGGGGCCCTCATCGGGTTACCGAATTCAGACAAACTCCGAATGCCAAAGACTTATCCGTGGGAGTCAGACTGCGAGTGATAAGATCCGTAGTCAAAAGGGAAACAGCCCAGACCACCAGCTAAGGTCCCAAAGTTTACGTTAAGTGGAAAAGGATGTGGAGTTGCTTAGACAACCAGGATGTTGGCTTAGAAGCAGCCACCATTTAAAGAGTGCGTAATAGCTCACTGGTCGAGTGACTCTGCGCCGAAAATGTACCGGGGCTAAACGTAACACCGAAGCTGTGGATTGACATCGTAGATGTCAGTGGTAGGAGAGCGTTCTAAGGGCGTTGAAGCTAGACCGTAAGGACTGGTGGAGCGCTTAGAAGTGAGAATGCCGGTATGAGTAGCGAAAGATGAGTGAGAATCTCATCCACCGTATGCCTAAGGTTTCCTGAGGAAGGCTCGTCCGCTCAGGGTTAGTCGGGACCTAAGCCGAGGCCGAAAGGCGTAGGCGATGGACAACAGGTTGATATTCCTGTACCACCTCTTTATCGTTTGAGTGATGGGGGGACGCAGGAGGATAGGGTAAGCGCGCTGTTGGATATGCGCGTCTAAGCAGTTAGGCTGGAAAGTAGGAAAATCCGCTTTCCGTAAAGGCTGAGCTGTGATAGCGAGGGAAATTTAGTACCGAAGTTCCTGATTCCACACTGCCAAGAAAAGCCTCTAGCGAGATAAAAGGTGCCCGTACCGCAAACCGACACAGGTAGGCGAGGAGAGAATCCTAAGGTGAGCGAGAGAACTCTCGTTAAGGAACTCGGCAAAATGACCCCGTAACTTCGGGAGAAGGGGTGCTTTTTGAGGTGAATAGCCTCGAAGAGCCGCAGTGAATAGGCCCAGGCGACTGTTTAGCAAAAACACAGGTCTCTGCGAAGCCGCAAGGCGAAGTATAGGGGCTGACGCCTGCCCGGTGCTGGAAGGTTAAGAGGAGGGGTTAGCGCAAGCGAAGCTCTGAATCGAAGCCCCAGTAAACGGCGGCCGTAACTATAACGGTCCTAAGGTAGCGAAATTCCTTGTCGGGTAAGTTCCGACCCGCACGAAAGGCGTAACGATCTGGGCACTGTCTCAACGAGAGACTCGGTGAAATTATAGTACCTGTGAAGATGCAGGTTACCCGCGACAGGACGGAAAGACCCCGTGGAGCTTTACTGTAGCCTGATATTGAATTTTGGTACAGCTTGTACAGGATAGGTAGGAGCCGTAGAAGCCGGAGCGCTAGCTTCGGTGGAGGCGTCGGTGGGATACTACCCTGGCTGTATTGAAATTCTAACCCGCACCCCTTATCGGGGTGGGAGACAGTGTCAGGTGGGCAGTTTGACTGGGGCGGTCGCCTCCTAAAGAGTAACGGAGGCGCCCAAAGGTTCCCTCAGAATGGTTGGAAATCATTCGTAGAGTGTAAAGGCACAAGGGAGCTTGACTGCGAGACCTACAAGTCGAGCAGGGACGAAAGTCGGGCTTAGTGATCCGGTGGTTCCGCATGGAAGGGCCATCGCTCAACGGATAAAAGCTACCCCGGGGATAACAGGCTTATCTCCCCCAAGAGTCCACATCGACGGGGAGGTTTGGCACCTCGATGTCGGCTCATCGCATCCTGGGGCTGTAGTCGGTCCCAAGGGTTGGGCTGTTCGCCCATTAAAGCGGTACGCGAGCTGGGTTCAGAACGTCGTGAGACAGTTCGGTCCCTATCCGTCGTGGGCGCAGGAAATTTGAGAGGAGCTGTCCTTAGTACGAGAGGACCGGGATGGACGCACCGCTGGTGTACCAGTTGTCTTGCCAAAGGCATCGCTGGGTAGCTATGTGCAGACGGGATAAGTGCTGAAAGCATCTAAGCATGAAGCCCCCCTCAAGATGAGATTTCCCATAGCGTCAAGCTAGTAAGAACCCTGAAAGATGATCAGGTTGATAGGTCAGAGGTGGAAGCGTGGTAACATGTGGAGCTGACTGATACTAATCGTTCGAGGACTTAACCAAGTTTTTAGCGAACTCACATGTTTATTGAACTTTCTTCTACATTATCTAGTTTTGAGGGAATGAAATTTTTTTGAAATTCCTCTTGCAAAATATCAAAAAGACATTATAATAAAATAGTGTCGCATTAATAGTCTGGTAATTATGGCGAGAAGGTCACACCCGTTCCCATACCGAACACGGAAGTTAAGCTTCTCAGCGCCGATGGTAGTTGGGACGAAAGTCCCTGTGAGAGTAGGACATTGCCAGGCTGTTATACGGAGGATTAGCTCAGCTGGGAGAGCATCTGCCTTACAAGCAGAGGGTCGGCGGTTCGATCCCGTCATCCTCCACCATATATTTTTTCTCAAACTAATTGCCGGTGTAGCTCAATTGGTAGAGCAACTGACTTGTAATCAGTAGGTTGGGGGTTCAAGTCCTCTCGCCGGCACCATGCTTCTTACTTCTTGGTTAACATCAGCGGAAGCATGCGAGAAATCCTGAAGGGATTTTCAGCAAAAAAACAATTTGCTTTTTTAGTACACTTTAGTTATATGAGCCATTAGCTCAGTTGGTAGAGCATCTGACTTTTAATCAGAGGGTCGAAGGTTCGAGTCCTTCATGGCTCACCATTTTAAATGAATATGCGGGTGTGGCGGAATTGGCAGACGCACCAGACTTAGGATCTGGCGCCGCAAGGCGTGGGGGTTCGACTCCCTTCACCCGCACCATTTAAACTTAATATGCGGAAGTAGTTCAGTGGTAGAACACCACCTTGCCAAGGTGGGGGTCGCGGGTTCGAATCCCGTCTTCCGCTCTCTTAATTGCCGGGGTGGCGGAACTGGCAGACGCACAGGACTTAAAATCCTGCGGTAGGTGACTACCGTACCGGTTCGATTCCGGTCCTCGGCACCATTTTTAAAATATTGCGCCCGTAGCTCAATTGGATAGAGCGTCTGACTACGGATCAGAAGGTTATGGGTTCGACTCCTTTCGGGCGCGCCATTATTACGGGAAGTAGCTCAGCTTGGTAGAGCACTTGGTTTGGGACCAAGGGGTCGCAGGTTCGAATCCTGTCTTCCCGACCATTTTTAATAAATTATGGGGCCTTAGCTCAGCTGGGAGAGCGCCTGCTTTGCACGCAGGAGGTCAGCGGTTCGATCCCGCTAGGCTCCACCATAATTTTAATAACTATTTGGCGGTGTAGCTCAGCTGGCTAGAGCGTACGGTTCATACCCGTAAGGTCGGGGGTTCGATCCCCTCCGCCGCTACCAAATATTTAATGAACTTGGACCTTTAGCTCAGCTGGTTAGAGCAACGAGCAAGGCTCCAATGAAAATGCAACGAGTTGTCACCATCGAGCTGCTACTTGAGTATGCTTTCTGAGATGGGACAGACGGTTTTAATATTATGGTAATAGAACTTCAACTTGGACCTTTAGCTCAGCTGGTTAGAGCAGACGGCTCATAACCGTCCGGTCGTAGGTTCGAGTCCTACAAGGTCCACCATTATCTTTTATATAATATGGAGGAATACCCAAGTCCGGCTGAAGGGATCGGTCTTGAAAACCGACAGGCGGGTTAAACCGCGCGGGGGTTCGAATCCCTCTTCCTCCGCCATATTATTTCAGAATTAAATAGTTTTTACCGTCGCGGGGTGGAGCAGTCTGGTAGCTCGTCGGGCTCATAACCCGAAGGTCGCAGGTTCAAATCCTGTCCCCGCAATATGGTCCGGTAGTTCAGTTGGTTAGAATGCCTGCCTGTCACGCAGGAGGTCGCGGGTTCGAGTCCCGTCCGGACCGCCATATGTTGGCTCAGTAGCTCAGTCGGTAGAGCAAAGGACTGAAAATCCTTGTGTCGGCGGTTCGATTCCGTCCTGAGCCACCATTTTAATTAAATATAGTTTTTATTGTGGCGATTGTGGCGAAGTGGTTAACGCACCTGATTGTGGTTCAGGCATTCGTGGGTTCGATTCCCATCAGTCGCCCCATTTATTTTGCGGGTGTAGTTTACTGGTAAAACCTCAGCCTTCCAAGCTGATGTAGTGGGTTCGATTCCCATCACCCGCTCCAAAATGTGGGCCTATAGCTCAGCTGGTTAGAGCGCACGCCTGATAAGCGTGAGGTCGATGGTTCGAGTCCATTTAGGCCCACCATATATTATTCCGCAGTAGCTCAGTGGTAGAGCTATCGGCTGTTAACCGATCGGTCGTAGGTTCGAGTCCTACCTGCGGAGCCATTATAGAGAAGTACCCAAGTGGCTCAAGGGGCTCCCCTGCTAAGGGAGTAGGTCGGGTAACCGGCGCGAGGGTTCGAATCCCTTCTTCTCTGCCATAGATTTTGGCCCCTTGGTCAAGCGGTTAAGACACCGCCCTTTCACGGCGGTAACACGGGTTCGAATCCCGTAGGGGTCATAAAAAAAACTGATGATAAAGTATCATCAGTTTTTTTTGTTCCTTTTTAAAGGAAGATTGGAAATGATTATTGTTTAAGTACACTCAGTTATATTTATTCCTGAGTAATTTAGGTAACGTAGAGGTGCTCTACGTTACCGAGCAGAACAAAAAAAATCTAGTTGGGTAACGTGGAGGTGCTCTACGTGACCGAGCAGAACAAAAAAAATCTAGTTGGTTAACGTAGCCTGCTTCTACGTTACCCATTGCAGCGTGAAAACCCTATTCAAGTCACGTAGACCACTTCTATATGACCCAAATTGTTATCCAGGTCCTGTTTGGGTAACATAGACGACATGTCCGTTACCCAATGCTGCATTCTCGACTTAATAGGGTAACGTAGATGCCCTACATGTGACGAGTCTAGCAAAAAGTTCACCACTCCATTTACCGTGACTATTTCCTCATACACTAGCCAAAAAGACCCTGTACTCAATTTTAAGAACAATTCACAAAACAATACATAAAATTATTATCTTAAAATAACAAATCCGCAAATCTCCATCCCGAATAAATATTGATAACGCTTACAAAACTCTGCATTTCTTGAAATTTCACTCCTTTAATGTGATATAAATCAAATAATTTTTTTATTGTATTTTAAATAAAAAATTCAAAAAAACTTTAAAGATTCCTGTCGAATAACGATGGATTATTTGTCGTTTTGTGTTGAATATTGATGATAATTGAAACTTTCTAGAACATTAAATCAGTAATTGTCAGAAAAGATAAAAAAGTTTTTGGAGGCATATCATCTATTTGGAATTATAATTGGTCTTTGAAATACATATTTTCAATGGGGATGAGGTTAGCCATGACAGTGAACACGTTATTTCCTACTGATTACCAGCTGCACTTATTTCATGAAGGAAACTTCTTTCAAAGTCATCAGCTTTTTGGCGCTCATATCTTCAGGAATTCCAACCACGTTTTTACACGATTTTGTGTATGGGCACCTAATGCCCATCAAATAAGACTTGTAGGTGATTTTAACAACTGGAATGGTGAAGGGTATGAATTAGAAAGAGTGAACAACGAAGGCGTTTGGATTCTAATTTTGAATCAAGACTTAACAGGAAGTATTTATAAGTATGAAATTTTCTCACAAACTGGTGAGACACTCCTTAAGTCAGATCCATTCGCGTTTTATTCTGAAATAAGACCAATGACTGCTTCTGTTGTTTATTCACTAGATAACTATAAGTGGCAAGATAGTCATTGGATGAACCAAAGAGGTAAAAAGAACTTCCTATCCGAACCTGCCATCATTTATGAAGTTCATTTGGGTTCGTGGAAGAAGAAAGCCAAAGAAGACTTCTTAACCTATAAAGAATTGGCTACAGAACTTATACCGTATGTAATTGAACATGGATTTACACATATAGAGCTGTTGCCACTTGTTGAGCATCCGCTCGACGCATCGTGGGGTTACCAGGGTACAGGTTATTTTTCTGTTACTTCAAGGTATGGAAACACAGATGATTTTCGTTATTTTGTAGATCAATGTCACCAAAACGGTATAGGTGTCATTCTGGATTGGGTTCCAGGGCACTTTTGCAAGGATGCACACGGACTCTACCGCTTTGATGGTACACATATTTATTCCTATACGCATGAAAGGGACAGAGAAAACCCTGTATGGGGGACAGCAAACTTTGACCTTGGAAAAGGTGAAGTACAAAGCTTCCTTATCTCAAATGCTCGTTTTTGGATGGATGCATTCCATATCGACGGATTCCGAATGGATGCGGTGGCAAATATCATTTACTGGCCAAATATATCCAACGAGAAGTGCGAAAATCCATATGGAATAAATTTCTTGAAAAAATTAAATCAGGAAATCCACGAATATGATCCACATTTTTTGATGATTGGAGAAGATTCAACTGATTTCCCACAAGTTACGACTCCTGTTCATTATGGAGGTCTTGGCTTTGACTATAAATGGAATATGGGCTGGATGAACGACATGCTTGAATATATGGAAACCCCTCCGTTTGCACGGCAGCAGGTCCATTCAAAAGTTACTTTTTCACTTTTATATGCATTTTCAGAAAACTTTATGCTCCCCTTTTCGCATGATGAGGTTGTCCATGGAAAGAAGTCCCTTTTAGATAAGATGCCAGGCGAATATTGGGAAAAATTTGCTCAATTAAGGCTATTACTTGGCTATATGTTTGCACATCCTGGGAAAAAGCTTCTTTTCATGGGATTTGAATTGGGACAGTTCGCGGAGTGGAAGGATAAAGAGCAGCTTGATTGGCACTTAATGGACTATGAGATGCATCGTTACTTAAATGACTATGTCAAGTATTTAACAAAGCTATATAAGCGTTCTAAAGCCTTATATGAGATAGACCATTTACAGGATGGTTTTCAATGGATTGATGTAAATAACAGCCACCAATCGATTTTCTCTTTTATCAGAAGAGGGAAGAAGGAAGAGGAACATTTAATCATTATTTGTAACTTTACAGGAGTTAGTTACCCAATTTATAAAATCGGAGTTCCTCAACTCGGGGAGTATCGAGAAATTTTTACTAGTGACCAAACAGAATACGGTGGAAATGGAGTAGTTAATAAAAAGACGATTGTTGCATTAGATGAGCCATTCCATGGTCAAGCGTATTCTATTGACATCAAAATTCCCGCTTATGGTTTTCAAATAATTAGACCGGTTAAAAAACGAAAGGAGAGGAAAGGAAATGGCAAAGAAAAAGTGCGTAGCCATGCTATTAGCAGGAGGGAAAGGAAGTAGACTTAATTCCCTTACAAAGGATTTAGCAAAGCCAGCTGTACCGTTTGGGGGTAAATATCGAATTATCGATTTTACACTTAGCAATTGTGCCAATTCTGGGATAGATACAGTCGGAGTACTTACACAATATCAGCCATTATTGCTTAATTCTTATATTGGAATTGGCAGTGCTTGGGACCTTGATCGTAAGGATGGTGGTGTAACGGTTTTACCGCCATATAGCGAGTCTTCAGAAGTCAAGTGGTATACAGGTACAGCAAGTGCTATTTATCAGAATTTAAATTATTTGAAGCAATATCAGCCTGAGTATGTATTAATCCTCTCTGGAGACCACATTTACAAAATGAATTACGAAGGTATGCTTGATTATCATATTCAAAAAAGAGCAGACGTAACCATTTCCTTAATTGAGGTACCATGGGTGGAAGCAAGCCGATTCGGCATAATGAATACAAATGAGGATATGAGAATCGTAGAGTTTGAGGAAAAGCCTGCGAATCCAAAAAATAATTTAGCCTCCATGGGCATTTATATTTTCAGTTGGAATGTACTAAAGGAATTTTTAGAAATGGATGACCGAAAAGCAGGTTCAAGTCATGACTTTGGTAAAGATGTAATTCCAATGCTCTTAGAGGAAAATAAAAAATTGTTTGCCTATCCATTTAAAGGCTATTGGAAGGATGTCGGTACTGTACAAAGCCTTTGGGAAGCAAACATGGACCTGTTAGGTGAAGACTGTGAGTTAGATTTGTTTGATCATGACTGGAGAATTTATTCCGTAAATCCGAACCAACCTCCGCAATATATCTCTCCGAATGCAATTGTAAAAGAATCATTGATAAACGAGGGATGTACCATTGATGGAGAAATTGATAAATCAGTATTATTTCAAGGTGTGACCGTAGGGAATGGATCGATTATTAAAGAGTCCGTCATTATGCCGGATGCTACCATTGGTGAAAATTGCCTAATTGAAAAGGCAATTGTACCGTGTGATGTTCAAGTACCAGATGGAACAGTCATCCGCTCTTATGATGATGAGATTGTTTTAGTAACTCAAGAAATGTTAAGCGGACTATATCCTGCTTTTTAAATCACATTTGAGGGCTAGAAAGGCCCCAAATACAAGAGTTTTTCATTTTATATACTGGAGGGGTTCGGAGTGAAAAGAAAGCTTTTAGGCGTCATTGATGCCACTACTTACCATGAGGATTTAGAAGATTTATTAACTCACCGTTCACTGGCTGCGTTGCCTTTCGCGGGTAGATACCGCATTATTGATTTTGTTTTATCGAATATGGTGAATTCAGGGATTCGAAGTGTGGCTATTTTTCCAAAGATGCAGTACCGTTCACTCATGGATCACCTTGGGTCAGGGAAGAACTGGGATTTAAATCGTAAGAGGGATGGACTTTTCTTTTTCCCGTCACCAATCGTTGATAACGATGGAAATAAGATCGGTTCCTTTGAGCACTTTGCTGCTAATTTAGACTTTTTTTATCGATCTACACAGGAATATGCGATCATCTCCAACTGTCATACCGTCTTTAACATGACTTTTCATTCTGTCCTTAATTGGCATAGAGAAAATGGATGTGACATCACAGAAATTCATCATAAAGACGGCCGGCCAATGGAGATGTATTTAATTAAGACCTCTTTACTAATCAAACTCATTGAAACAAGAAACGAAACAGGTTATACATGCATGAAGGATGTGGTAAATGATCTGCACAACGATTACACCATTTGCCGCTATAATTATGAAGGCTATGCCGTAATGATTGATTCTATTGAAAACTACTTTGCAACGAGTATGAACTTGTTGAAGCCTGAAGTTTGGAAAAACCTCTTTATTAAAGAGCAGCCCATTATAACCAAAGTAAAGGATGAACCTCCTACTAAATATGTAAAAGGCTCTGAAGTGAAAAATGCAATGATTGCAAATGGCTGTTTTATCAGCGGAAGTGTTGAAAATAGCATAGTTTCTCGGGGAGTAAAGATCGGAAAAGGGGCAGTGATCAAAAACTGCATCATTATGCAAAAATGCCAAATTGAAGATAATTGCTATCTAGATTCTGTGATTCTGGATAAGGACGTAAAAGTGGAAGCAGGGACCCGGTTAATTGGTACAGCACGTGCCCCATATGTAATTAGAAAAGGGACGAAACAAGGAGCGTTGATGAACTCGTGAAAGTATTATTTGCCGTTTCAGAATGTGGACCATTTGCGAAATCAGGAGGACTTGCAGATGTTGCCGGTTCACTTCCAAAAGAACTGAAAAATTTAGGAACAGACGTAAGGGTAATCTTGCCTAAGTATGGAACCATTTCTGATGAATATAAAAAGGAAATGAAAAAAATAAAGGAATTTACTGTTCCAGTTGGTTGGAGAAATCAATTTTGTGGCATCGAGGAGCTTACACATCAAGGTGTAACCTTTTATTTTATCGACAATGAATACTACTTTAAGCGGGAAAATCTATACGGTTATTATGATGACGGAGAGAGGTTTGCCTATTTTAATCGAGCGGTACTTGAGACAATTGCTCAGTTAAACTTTTATCCAGATGTGATGCATTGTCACGATTGGCATACAGCAATGATTCCTTTTCTCTTACGAACAGAATATTACAAGAGAAAGGGATATGGTCAAATAAAGACCATGTTTACAATTCATAATCTGCAGTTTCAGGGGATTTTTCCTAAAGAAGTTCTTGGAGATTTGTTTGGGCTTGACTACCAAGTCTTCCGCCCTAATACCTTAGAGTTTTTTGGAAATGTTAATTTTATGAAGGGGGCACTGGTGTCGGCAGATAAAATCACCACTGTGAGCCCGACCTATAAAGAGGAAATTCAAACTCCTGTGTTTGGTGAAAAATTAGATGGTTTACTAAGAGAGAGAAACGAAGATTTGCTTGGAATAATTAATGGAATTGATGAAGACTTTTACAATCCAGCAAAAGATGAATTGATTTATCAAACCTATTCAGCGAATGACCATCATAAGAAATCAATTAATAAAAGAGAAATTCAAAAAAGGTTTGATTTGCCGCAAAGCCCAAAAACACCTTTACTTGTAATGATCTCAAGGCTAACGAAGCAAAAGGGACTTGACCTACTGAAATGTGTGCTGCGTGACTTATTACAGGAGGATATTCAGATTATCATTCTTGGTACAGGCGATTATGAGTACGAAGAACACTTAAGACACGCAGGACGAATGTATCCTGAAAAGTTAAAGGTTCATACTGGTTTTAATGAGGAATTAGCCCATAAGCTTTATGCAGCGGCTGATTTGTTTTTAATGCCATCCCTGTTCGAACCCTGCGGACTTGGTCAAATAATTGCCATGAAATATGGAGCAATCCCTATTGTCCGTGAAACGGGCGGTTTAAATGATACAGTGAAAGCTTGGAATGAATTTACTAATAAAGGAAACGGATTCTCATTTAAAAACTTCAATGCTCATGACATGCTGTATACTATCCAGCGAGCTATCAGCTTTTACCATGATCATGAAGGTTGGGACTCCATTGTTAAGCAGGCAATGGGAATGGATTATAGTTGGGCACAGTCCGCATTCCGTTACAACCAACTCTATGCAGAGCTCATCTCAAGGAGTGAAACACATGTTTTCTAGTACAACGGAATTTAAGGAGACCTTTTTAAAAAGGCTTGAGATGCTATGTGGAAAGAGTTTCACAGAAAGTTCTAATCGAGATCATTATCAAACTCTTGGGAGCATGATACGTGAATTTGTTAGTAATGACTGGATTGCGACAAATGAGCGCTACCATACTGCAAAGGGCAAGCAGGTATACTATCTCTCTATTGAATATTTATTAGGAAAACTATTAAGACAAAACTTAATCAACTTAGGTATTGAGGACACAGTACAAGAAGGCCTACAAGAGCTTGGGATTGACATTGGAGAGCTAGAAGAATTAGAGGCAGATGCAGGGCTAGGAAACGGCGGCTTAGGAAGGTTAGCCGCCTGCTTTCTAGACTCACTAGCTTCTCTTAACCTACCAGGGCATGGTCACGGAATACGCTATAAACACGGGTTATTTGAACAAAAAATCGTGGATGGCTATCAAGTGGAATTACCTGAACAATGGTTAAGAAGCGGAAATGTTTGGGAGATTCGCAAGGTAGACTATGCAGTAAAGATTCCATTTTGGGGCAAGGTAGAATCAAGAATGGAAGATGGCCGCCTTGTCTTTCATCATTTAAATGCTGAAACGGTCACAGCCGTGCCACATGATATGCCTGTGATAGGATATAAGTCCAATACGATTAATACTCTAAGACTTTGGAATGCGGAGCCGTCTCAATTTCCTTTTCATAAGGATATCTTAAAATATAAGCGAGAAACCGAATCAATCTCTGAATTTTTATATCCAGATGATACACACGATGAGGGAAAAATTTTACGGTTAAAACAGCAATACTTTCTTGTTTCAGCAAGCATCCAATCAATCGTAAGAAGTTACAGGAAACAACATGCAAGCTTACAGCAGCTTCACGAGCATATTTGCATTCATATCAATGATACCCACCCCGTACTTGCCATACCGGAATTAATGAGAATTCTCATTGATGAAGAAGGATTCGATTGGGAGCAAGCATGGGAAGTGACAAGAAGAACCATCTCTTATACCAATCATACAACGTTATCTGAAGCGCTGGAAAAGTGGCCCATTCACATCTTTCAGCCCTTACTCCCAAGAATTTATATGATTATTGAAGAAATCAATGAACGGTTTTGCCAGGAGTTATGGGATCAAACTCCTGGTGATTGGGAGCGAATTAGGGGACTTGCTATTCTCGCCGACGGTTTTGTAAAAATGGCGCATTTAGCAATTGTCGGAAGCTTTAGTGTCAATGGTGTGGCAAAATTACATACAGAGATATTAAAGCAAAGAGAGATGAATCAGTTTTATCAACTTTATCCAGAGAAGTTTAATAACAAGACGAATGGAATTGCCCACCGCCGATGGCTGTTAAAGGCAAATCCTAAGTTATCATCCTTGATTACGGAATCGATTGGACCTTCTTGGACCTATTCAGGTTCGGAGCTTTCTCATTTACTCAAATATAAAGATGATACCGCATTTTTAGAGCAATTAGGGAAAATTAAGAATGAAAATAAGCAGATTTTAGCCGAAATCATTCTTGATAAGACGGGAGTTGCTGTGGATACACAAGCCATTTTTGATGTGCAAGTTAAACGGCTCCATGCCTATAAGCGTCAGTTGTTAAATGTGTTGCACATCATGCACCTATATAACCGAATCAAAGAGGATTCCAGCTATTCACTAGTGCCGAGAGTCTTTATATTCGGAGCGAAAGCGTCACCAGGGTATTATTATGCAAAGAAGATTATCAAATTGATAAATACCGTTGCAGAAAAAATCAATAATGACCCAAAAGTAGAAGATCGTTTAAAAGTGATTTTCCTTGAGAATTACCGGGTATCACTAGCAGAAAAAATCTTTCCAGCTGCGGATATAAGTGAGCAAATTTCTACCGCTAGTAAAGAAGCATCTGGTACAGGTAATATGAAATTTATGATCAATGGTGCTCTAACCGTCGGTACATTAGATGGGGCTAACATTGAAATTAAGGAATTAGTAGGAGACTCTAACATCTTTACTTTCGGACTTAGTGCAGAGGAGGTTCTCCATTATTATCAACATGGGGGCTATCAATCTGTCGATTATTACCACCATGACATTCGTATTCGCCAAGCAGTTGACCAGCTAATAAACGGATTTTTCCCAGGGGTATATAACGAGTTTGAACCTATCTTTGATTCGTTGCTGGAGGAAAACGATCAGTATTTTGTCTTAAAGGACTTTGCTTCCTATGCGGACACGCAACGAACTGTAGGTGAAGTCTTTACGGATCGATTAAGATGGCAGAAAATGAGTTTAACCAACATTGCACATGCGGGTTATTTTTCAAGTGATCGAACCATTCAAGAATACGCGGATGGTATTTGGCAAATTCAATCCTTATAAGGAAAAGGCTGACTCAGGTTTGAGTCAGCCTTTTAAAATTTACGCTAAAATGTGTCCAATAAAAATACCGATGGCTAATAAAAATCCAAAAATCGTATTCGTTTGGGCAGTTGCTTTCATGGCAGGTGCCATTTGAATGGGCAACGTCCCTTCAATAAAACCTTTAATCGCTTTAATGGCTTTCGGAACACTTAAAATGACGACAGCTGTCCAAATCGGCGCCTCATTACTGATAATGAGTCCAAGAATCCAAACATATGAAAAGATAAACATCACAGCTAATAAACGGACGGCTTTCTTTTTCCCTATTAAAATGGCTAATGTTTTACGGCCATTTTCTTTATCACCCTCAAGGTCACGAATATTATTTGAAAAATTAATCGCGCCAACCAAAACTAAAATAGGGATGGAAATAAGGATGCTTGTCTTGGTCACTGTGCCAGTTTGGATAAAGAAAGTAATCAATATGATTAACATTCCCATGAAAAAGCCTGAAAATAATTCTCCAAATGGAGTGTAAGCAATTGGCAGTGGTCCACCACTATATAGATAACCGACGGCCATACAAATAAGTCCGACTACTGCTAACCACCAGCTGCTGTTCATACAAATATAAACTCCTAATAAAAGGGCGATTCCATAAAGACTAAGAGCAATTTGCATAACTGTTTTAGGCTTAATTCCATCGCGGACAATGGAGCCGCCAATCCCAACTGAATGTTCCGTGTCGAGTCCTCGTTTAAAATCAAAGTATTCATTAAACATATTTGTAGCTGCTTGGATCAACAAGCTAGCAATCAGCATGGCGATAAATAACCCGAAATGGATGTTCCCTGACTTTAATGCTAACGCTGTACCAAGTAAGACAGGTACGAATGCTGCTGTTAGTGTATGAGGACGGGTCATTTGCCACCAAACCTGAAAGCCACGATTTGCTTCAACCACAGGTTTCGAACCCTGCTGCATATTTGGCTGCATATATGTTCTCCCCCTTTTAATTATTTTTTCTCTATATCAAGCTTAAATCGTTAGTATTGTATAGGTTTATGCCCAAACCTAAGTGTATGGAATTCCACTAATAGTGTCAATTAATTTTTGTTTTCAAAACTAGAAGATAATACCTGTTCGATTATTATTAATTGGTTGGTGGGAGAATGAAAGTAATGAAAAAACCGTTTTCACCCAAAAGGTGACAATTTGATATATAATAAGGAATGAAGGCTGTTTTGGTAGTGACAAGTATTATTGACTTCTTTACAATGGGAATAGTATCTTATATAAAGCTTAAAATGAATGGATAACAGTCATTTCGGCTGTTTTGGAGGGATTTGTTTGGTTACCATTCAAGAAACGGAAATAATGGAAAGGGGTCTTTCGGCTGTTAATCGTGCGAAAGAACTCGGTCAGCCAATTTTAATAAGTGAAGTTCATCAAATAGACATGATTAACCCACTTTTATTTTTTAATGCAGGAAAAGAACGCTATCAAGGGGAACGTTTTTTCTGGAAGGATCCTACAGATGAGATTATTCTAATAGGGCTGGGGATCTCTCATCAAATTCAGTCGGATCAGGCTACTGACCGCTTTTTTCTTGTTGAGAAAGAATGGAAGACATTCTTAGAAAATAGTCTTATCTACAACGACTTTAATGAGGTTGGTACAGGCCCGGTCATGTTCGGTGGATTTTCTTTTGATCCATATAAAGAAAAAACAGAGCTTTGGTCTAAATATGCGGATTCCTTATTTCATATACCTAAATACTTATTAAGTATTGTTAATGAAAGAACATTTTTAACAATTAACACTGTTTGCACCCCACATGATGATTTATCTTTATTTAGCAAGATTCTGGAGGAAAGAAATCAACTCTTTCAATCCCTGGAACGTAAATATAAACCACAACTATGTACATTAGTTGAAACAAAGGAAATTTTTCCTGAAAAATGGAAGAGTACGGTTGATGGGGTTGTGAATGAATTAACAAATGGACCATTAAAAAAGGTCGTACTTGCTCGTGAGCTTAGACTAGTGTTCAACGATTTAGTAGAAGCAGAAAACGTGTTAAATAATTTATACACCCAGCAGCACGAAAGCTTTATATTTGCTTTTGAGTCCAATGGGGATTGCTTTATTGGCGCTTCACCAGAGAGATTGGTTAAAAAACAGGGAACGGAAGTGTACTCTACTTGTCTTGCAGGTTCCATATCAAGAGGGAAGACGGAAGAAGAAGACCGTATTTTGGGTGAGACATTATTAAACGATCAGAAGAACTTAATCGAGCACGGTTATGTAGTGGAAATGATTAAGGAAGCGCTTGAGGAATCCTGTGAAAAAATCATTCTGCCTAACAAACCTCAATTAATGAAGATTAGGGATATTCAACATTTATATACTCCTGTAATTGGGAAATGTAATCAAGCAGCCTCATTATTGTTATTAGTTGAACGTCTTCATCCCACACCTGCACTTGGAGGGTTGCCTAAAGAGGCGGCGGTTGAAAAAATTAGACAGGTTGAGGATTTAGACCGTGGATTTTATGCTGCTCCATTAGGCTGGGTAGACTACAGACAAAATGGAGAATTTGCTGTGTCAATCCGTTCTGGATTGATACAGGGGAATGAAGCTTCGTTGTTTGCCGGATGCGGTGTGGTGGCAGACTCGAATGCTGAAAGTGAATATTTGGAGACGAGTTTGAAGTTTAGACCTATGCTTCGAGCTCTTGGAGGACAATAATATGAATCATCAGGACGCATTAACTGCTTATATTGCTGCATTTGTAGCCGAGTTATATTCAACAGGAGTTACCGATGTTGTCGTCAGCCCTGGTTCAAGATCGACCCCAATGGCCATGGTGATGGCAGAACACCCTGAGTTGAAGGTTCATATACATGTAGACGAGCGTTCAGCTGCTTTCTTTGCCTTAGGAATTGCGAAAGCAACAAATAGACCTGTTGCCATTCTATGTACTTCCGGAACTGCTGCAGCAAATTATTTTCCTGCTATTGTTGAAGCGCGCTATGCAAGAGTCCCATTAATCGTATTGACAGCAGACCGTCCGCATGAGTTGCGAGAAGTTGGTGCCCCACAGGCAATTGACCAGCTTCATTTATATGGAAAACATGTGAAATGGTTTGCAGAAATGGCATTGCCAGAAGATACGGATGAAATGATTCGTTATGCTCGAACAGTATGTGCCCGGGCTACTGCAATTGCTACGGGTGCACCATCAGGACCAGTTCACTTGAATTTCCCATTTAGAGAGCCACTCATCCCACGGATGGATGAAAATCTGTTTCAATTATCAGAACGTCCTAAGGGGTATGTAAAGGTTCATAATGGTGATTTAGCGATTGAAGATGGAGTTTTTGTAGAAATAGCAGAAAAACTAAAGGGGAAAGAAAGAGGCTTGATTGTTTGCGGAAATCTGACAGACGATAAGTTTGCAGATGCCGTGACGCAACTTTCAACCACTTTAAATTATCCGATATTAGCAGACCCGTTATCGCAACTAAGAAGCGGGTTACATAGTCATGAAAATATCATAGAAACGTATGATACGTTTCTACGAAATGAAGATGCCAAAGGATTTCTTAAGCCAGATGTCGTTATCCGGTTTGGAGCCATGCCGATATCGAAAGCATTAACGATCTTTTTAAAAGAAAACCATACTGCCGATCAATATGTGGTTGATGGCGGTGGAGGCTGGCGTGACCCTTCATCATTATCAACGGATATGATTTTTTGCAATGAGGTATTATTTTGCGAGAAGTTAACGAGCTTAAGTATGAATAAAGCTTCCTTAGCATTTTTAGAGAGCTGGCGAAATCTAAATAAATTGACCAAGACAACTATGAAACAAGTTAGAGATATCGCAGTGCTTAGTGAGGGGCGTCTCTTTTATCAACTGGCCGATATATTACCAGAAGGAGCAACTCTTTTTGTAGGCAATAGCATGCCTATACGTGACCTAGATAGTTTTTTCCATAATAATGGTAAAAACATTAGGGTAATGGCCAATAGAGGTGCCAATGGAATTGATGGAACGGTATCCACTGCGCTGGGAGCTGCCTTGTATTCACAGTCGATGTATCTTGTGTTAGGTGATTTAACCTTTTTCCATGACCTAAATGGTTTGATTGCAGCTAAACTTTACAATATTGATATCCATATTATTCTTGTAAACAATAATGGGGGCGGAATCTTTTCCTTCTTACCCCAGTCAGAACAACCTAAGAATTTTGAGTTGCTGTTTGGAACACCATTAAATATTGAATTTGAACATGCTGTTCGAATGTTTAATGGGAATTTTACAAAAATCCAAAATTGGGATCATTTTGCCGTGGAAATGAACCAATCTGTTGAGCAATCCGGAATCAATGTCTATGAGATTGTGACAAACAGAGAAAAGAATCGTGACGAGCACCGCGAAATTTGGCAATCTGTTTCCCAGGAAATATCAAATTTTGTCAATGGAGTTCAATAATGGATGTAGTGGTGGAAGGAGTTTCCTTCCATGTCGAAGTGTTCGGTGATGGATTTCCTTTGGTTTGTTTACACGGATTTACAGGTGATACAACGACATGGATTCCATTTGTAGAGGAATGGAGTAAGCATTCTAAGGTAATTATTCCTGATATTATTGGTCATGGGCAAACGGATTCTCCTGATTCGGAACAGCGCTACCAGATTGAAGCAGCAGCCCATGATTTATCTAGACTCCTTGATCAAATAGGGGAAGAACAAGTGGATATACTTGGTTATTCAATGGGAGGCAGGCTTGCGCTTACCTTTGCTCTTCTCTTCCCACATAGGGTTCGTAAGTTAATTTTAGAAAGTGCCTCACCCGGCCTACTTACAGAAAAGGAAAGAGAACTTCGCCGCATGAATGATGCAAAACTTGCAAATTTTATTAAAGAGCAGGGTATTCAGTCATTTGTCGATTACTGGGAGGAGATCCCTTTGCTTTCGACAATGAAAGGCTTGCCAAAGTCTCTGCAAGAAACCATTAGAAAGCAGCGTTTAAACAATTCACCAGTCGGGCTGGCAAACAGTTTAATTGGCATGGGAACTGGTTCACAACCTTCGTGGTGGGAAAGGTTAAACGACTTAGAAATGGATGTCTTATTACTTACTGGTCAAAAAGACAATAAGTTCTGTTTATTAGCGGAAAAAATGATTAAGGAGTTGAAAAACGGAACTTGGATGGTTTTTGAAAACAGTGGGCATGCAATTCATGTGGAAGAAAAAGAAAAGTTTGGTACAATAGTAAGTGACTTTCTTAATACATAATAAAGGAGGATATTATTTTGACAGTAGAATGGATTGCAGGACGCAAATATGATGAGATTTTATATGAAACTTATAATGGTATTGCAAAAATCACCATCAACCGTCCTCACGTACATAATGCCTTCACACCGAAGACAGTATCTGAATTAATCGATGCGTTTGCATTTGCACGTGATGATTCAAGTATTGGGGTTATTGTATTAACGGGTGCTGGAGATAAGGCATTCTGTTCAGGTGGAGACCAATCAGTTCGTGGACATGGTGGATATGTAGGAGAGGACCAAATTCCACGCTTAAATGTTCTTGATCTTCAACGCTTAATTCGTGTAATTCCTAAGCCGGTAATTGCGATGGTTAAGGGATATGCAATTGGTGGCGGGCATGTTCTTCATGTGGTTTGTGATTTAACAATTGCCGCTGATAATGCTAGATTTGGACAAACTGGTCCTAAAGTAGGAAGCTTTGATGCTGGTTATGGATCAGGCTATCTTGCAAGAATTATTGGCCATAAAAAGGCTCGTGAAATTTGGTATTTATGCCGTCAATATAATGCACAAGAAGCACTTGATATGGGACTCGTTAATACGGTAGTTCCGCTTGAAAGAGTGGAAGAAGAAACCATTCAATGGTGTAATGAAATCCTTGAAAAGAGCCCAACTGCCCTTCGTTTCTTAAAAGCAGCAATGAATGCAGATACGGATGGTTTAGCAGGACTTCAACAATTTGCTGGAGATGCAACATTACTTTACTATACAACGGATGAAGCAAAAGAAGGTCGTGATTCCTTTAAGGAAAAACGTAAGCCTGATTTTGGTCAATTCCCACGTTTTCCTTGATCAATTGATTTACAGCTTGATGGTTTCCATCAGGCTGTTTTTAATAGGAAAATGCAAAGAGTGATAGTCAGATAAAAGAAGGTGTACATAATGCATAACGATATAATGCCTAATTTTCTTAAGAAACGTGTCTTTTTAACACCGGAACGGACGGCAGTTTATTTTAACGAGCAAACCTTAACCTTTAAAGAACTTTATGAACGTTCCTTCAAGACTGCAGGGCAGCTGCAGGCACTTGGAGTTCGGAAAAATGATTACATGGCTGTTTTATTAAAAAACCATCTAGACACCATTGTGATCTTATTTGCCCTTCAGTTGTTAGGAGTAAAAGCAGTTATTTTGAATAACCGTTTAACACCTGCAGAATTAGTTTGGCAATTGAATGATTCTAAAGCAGCCCTTCTCCTTGTTGAAGACTCATTGTCGGATATAGAAGAAGCTATAAGAGTCGAAATACCCTCTCTAGCTACCGTGACAAAAAGTGGCTTGTTTAACGTGGAGGCAAAAACTCCCGTAATACAAGAAGAAATTAACTTATCAGATACCTGTACGATTATGTATACTTCAGGAACAACAGGTCATCCAAAGGGAGTTATACAAACCTACGGAAACCATTGGTGGAGTTCCATTGGATCTGCATTAAATTTAGGATTTATGGAAAGAGATTGCTGGCTGTGTGCTGTGCCTCTCTTTCACATTAGCGGATATTCCATCTTAATGCGGAGTGTCATCTATGGAATGCCAATTGTTCTGCATGAAAACTTTGATGTGGAACGTACGCTTGAGGATATTACTAAGAAAAATGTAACCATCATGTCAGTGGTTGGGACCATGCTAACAAAGATTATTGATACGCTAGAAGAAAGACGGCTGCCTCCCCATTTCCGCTGTATGCTGCTTGGTGGAGGACCTGCACCGTTACCATTGCTGCAATCCTGTTTAGAAAAAGATATTCCTGTCTATCAAACCTATGGGATGACCGAATCGTCCTCACAGATCGTAACACTTTCACCGGAATATAGTTTAGCCAAACTTGGATCCGCGGGTAAGCCATTATTCCCTGCACAGCTGCAGATTAGGACGGAGGATGAACGTTCGGCAGAACCCGGTGAGGCTGGTGAAATTGTCGTTAAGGGACCCAATGTGACACCAGGCTATTTGAATAGACCGGATGCAACAAAAGATAAAGTACGGAATGGCTGGTTTTACACGGGTGACATTGGTTATCTCGATGAAGATGGATTCTTGTATGTGATTGACCGGCGATCAGATTTAATTATTTCAGGGGGAGAAAATATTTACCCTGCTGAAATTGAATCGGTCTTACTCGCCCATCCAAATGTGGCTGAAGCAGGTGTTACCGGGATAGAAGATACGAAATGGGGACAAGTACCCGTAGCATTTATAGTTTTAAGAAATGCTAAAACAGTAGAGGAAGATGAACTTCGACAGTTTTGCTTACAGCGCCTTGCAAAATACAAGGTACCAAAAGCTTTTTATTTCACTGAAAGGCTGCCTCGAAATGCTGCAAAGAAGTTATTGAGAAGAAATCTTAGAGAAATGCTAAAAGAGGATTGAGATCAATGATGAAGATTACGTCAATTGAACTTTTGGTTATTCAGATGCCATTAAAGACTCCGTTTTTAACACATTTAAGTGCGGTTGACAGTCGGGAAAGTATTATAGTTAAGGTTACAAATAAAGATGGTGTAACAGGCTATGGGGAAGGGGTGGCCTTTTCTTCCCCTTGGTACACAGAAGAAACGGTATCAACAAGTTTACATATGTTAACAGACTTCTTAATTCCCTTGCTACAAAAAACTCCGATTACCCATCCGGAGGATCTTCACACCCTTTTTAGCTCGATTAGAAGAAATCATATGGCAAAGGCTTCTTTAGAAACGGCTGTTTGGGATTTATATGCGAAAACCCATTCACAACCACTAACGGATTTACTGGGGGGAACTCGTTCGGAGATTGCTTCGGGTGTAGTTGTTGCTACAGACTCAGTATCTAAGGCCTTGCAGCAAATAGAGCAATATCTAGATGAAGGCTATCAACGTATAAAAGTGAAGATCAGTCCAAATCAGGACTACTCTTTCCTGTCAGACATTCGCCGTATTTTTCCAGAGGTGCCAATCATGGCAGATGCCAATTCTGCCTATACCTTAAACGAAATTGACCGTTTAAAAGCTTTAGATGATTTTAACTTACTTATGATTGAACAGCCGCTGGCTTACGATGATATCCTTGAACATTCTATACTTCAAAAGGAACTAAAGACCCCGATTTGCTTAGATGAGAGCATTGTTAGCTTTGATGATGCAAGAAAGGCTATTGAGTTCGGAAGTTGTAAGGTGATTAATATAAAAGTGGGGCGTGTCGGAGGTCTGTTTGAGGCCAAACGAATCCATGATTATTGTTATGAGAAAGACATTCCAGTTTGGTGTGGGGGTATGATCGAATTCGGGATATCACGCGCTCATAATATCGCCCTTGCTTCTTTACCGGGATTTACAATACCAGGTGATATCAGTGCTTCCAATCGTTTTTGGGATGAAGATATCATTGCACCGGAAGTCGAAGTGAAAAACGGATATATCCCAGTCCCAAGATACCCAGGTATTGGATTCCAATTAAATGAAAAAAAACTGCAACAAGTCCTACTAACCAAAAAGAGCTTTTCATTTTAAAACAAAGGCTGTGTAAAAGTACAGTGTTGATTTTTACATCCTGTTGATTGGAGCGGAAGGCACGAAGACTCCTCGAAAATGCTATCGCATTTCCTTCGTGCGTGGGCGGATTCAAGATGCAACTCAATGTCCTGTGGGAGTATGGTTCAGGGGAGACCCCGCAGGCGCTTTTCGCCGAGGAGGCTCGCCGAAACACCCACGGAAAGCGAAGTGCCTGGAGCGGAAATCAACAGGCATGTTTAACAGAGCCAAAACAAAAAGAAACCAGTCTTACTCATGAAGACTGGTTTTTTCTATTTATGATAGGCCGCTTGGTTCAAACGTTTGGCAATCCGTTTCTTTACTGTTATCAGCCGTATCTCCAGTATGGCTAACAACATAGATTTGTTCAGCACTGCATTTATTTCCTTGAGCCCAGTATGAACAATTATTTACCTCACATAATACATCTTTTGCCATCCTAGTATCACTCCTTTTTGGAATTTAAGATACAGGAATAGCATTTGATGATTTAGAAGAAAACATGCCTTCCAGAAAAGGGGATTACTTTTTAGATGCGCCTGCTTTGCTTTGTCTTAAATAACGTTTATCGTTCATAAATAAGCTCCAGAAGTAAATAAAACCGGGAAACAATATGGCAAAGCCAACAATATAGGTAATGAATATGGCTCTAAATGAGTTAGGGTCAGTAAAAGCGGAATGAATTGTTACCTTAGGATAAACAATGTAAGGCAAATGTGCCTTACCGTAGACATAGCTGGCGACTAAATATTGTGCCGTTATTGCAATAACAGCTAAACGGGGCCAGCCAGGTGTTTTTGTTTTATGAGATGGCAATAGTAAGCCAAGACCACCCACTAGAAAACAAGCAAGTGATAAGTATAGTAGAGGAAGATCTTTCATCATTTTCCCATAAATCCAATCCGCTTCATTTTTTAATGTTAACATGATTAGAAAAGCCATTAATAAAGATACTGGACCGATAAATAATGCATCTCTGCGATAGACACGATACGCATCGAATTCTTCTGAGGCTTTAGAATAGTCCGCCAACAGAAGGGAAGAGAGAAACAATGTGCTTGTTAGAGCGAACCCGAAAAATGCATATTCATTTGGGCTGGAAAATAATCCGGCTAAATCCAATGTTTGGCGATTACCTGAAAAATCCACATAATTCCCATGAGTTATAGGAAGCACACTAATTAATAAACCTGGAATAAGAATTCCACAGATTCCAGAAATATATGTTAGAGGTTTTTTGTAATCATCAGCTATATTAGAAAAGACCAAAAACGCACTGCGAAGGGACAGCAGCAATAAAATTAGACTTCCCGGTACTAATAAAATCGTACCGAGTGTATAGGCACCTCGAGGAAAAAGACTATAGACAGCAACAACCAACGCCACAATAAATGTATTTGTTACCTCCCATGTGGGTGATAGATAACGGTTAGCAATATTTGTTGCAGTTGCTTTTCTCCGGTTAATGTAAAACATGGACCAAAAGCCTGCGCCAAAATCCATGGTTGCCATAACAGCATAGATAAAAACAAACCCCCATAATACTGTTATTGCCAGATAGACATCCAACATAATTGCTCCACCTTTTTATGAATTTGAACTAAACAGTGGGACACTCTTTTGATCAGCACGGTTTAGGTCATCAAGAACGGTATTCTTCTTGAAATAATATCGTAGGACAAAAAGGACTGAGAAGGCTAAGATTGCATAGACGATTGCAAACAATATAAATAATATCCCCAGGTTGGTTGCAGTTGTTACTGAATCTTTTGTTGAAAGGACATGATAAATCGTCCATGGCTGTCTACCGGTACATGCGAAAATCCAGCCAAATTCAATACCTAAAATCGCAAGAGGTCCTGATAGCACATATAGCCACATTAACCATTTTGGAAAATGGTCTTTCTTGAGTACTCTCTTCCAAGCAAGCCCAAGGAAGGAAAGAAGAATGAGTAGGGAACCAATCCCTACCATACCATTAAACAGAGTATGGACAAACAACGGCGGCCAATGCTCTTCAGGGAAATCGTGTAATCCTTTCACAACCGTATCAAAGCTGTTCCCAGCAAGAAAGCTTAATGCCCATGGTATTTCAATTGCCCCTTTTATCGACTCTGTTTTCCGATCTGTGAATCCACCAATGGCGAGTGGGGCATGCGACTGTGTTTCAAAAAGTCCTTCAGCAGCAGCCAACTTTTCAGGTTGATATTCGTGTAAGAGCTGGGCTGATTCATGCCCATTAACAGCGGTTAATAGGGAAAATAGCCCGCCGACAATTAAACTTAGCATTAACGCTTTTTGATGGAATTGATATATTCTTGAAGGACGATCCGCTTTAAGCATTTTGTAGGCGGAAACTGTAGCTACAATGAACGCTCCTGTTGTATAAGCAGAAAGTGCTACATGACCAGCTGTAACGAAAAAGCTTGGATTAAAAAACGCAGCCCAAGGATCTACATCTACAATCTTTCCATTTACGATATTAAAACCGGCTGGTGTCCCTTCAAAGGCATGGACATTAGTAATTAACACAGCTGATCCCATCGCTCCAATGGCAACGAGAAGTAAGCTGGTTATCCTCATCCACGGGGCAATCCGTTCCGCCGCGTATACATATATGGACATAAATAAGGCTTCTATAAAAAACGCATAAATTTCTATCTGAAAAGGTAATGCCATTACCTTCCCAATAACTTCCATGAATCCAGGCCAAAGCAAGGACAACTGAACCCCGGCGATGGTACCGGTTGGAATACCGACTCCGAGAAGAACGGCAAAGGCTTTTGTCCAGCGTTTAGCCATAACCACATACTCAATATCTTTCGTTTTTTGATAGATGAGCTCTGCAGTCAAGATCATAAAGGGCAAACCAACCCCAATTGTTGCAAAGATGATATGAAATCCCATTGTTGTTCCGAAAAGACTCCTGGCAATTAACAAATCACTCATGTAAATCTCCCTTTCTAGTTAAACACGTATAAAGTTAGTGTTTACACGATAAGGAGAAATATGTAATTTTTTCTATATAAAAAGCCTCCCAAATGGCTCGGGAGGCTGGTGTCATTATTAATTATTAAGTGCTGTTTTTAGTGAGTCGAGATTTTTAGACATTAATGTAAAGTAAGTTTCCTTGTCCTTGATATTGTCTTTGGTTAGGATCGCAAGGTTGTGAATCGGTAATGCTCTTGCTCCAATTTCCTTTTGAACAACTTTTCCTAATTTGGAATGTACGTTTTGTTCGAAAAGAATATAGTGTAATCCATCATGGTCAGCTATTGAAATAATTTTCTCCAGTTCTTTTTGAGTAGGCTCATTGGTTGTAGAAAGTCCAGAAATACTTATTTGTTCGATACCATATCGTTTTTCCCAGTATCCAAACGCAGCATGAGTCACGATAATTTTTTTGTGCTTTGCAGTCGAGATCGCTTGTTCATACTGATTATTGATATCATCTAATTCAGTCGCAAGTTGTTGATAATTTTTTTCGAATAGCCCTTTGTTTTTAGGCATTTTTTTTGATAGCTGATCTCTAATTACCGCAGCCATTTCTTTTGAATAAATCGGGTCAAGCCATACATGTGGATTTACATCACCGTGATGTTCATGGTCCTCTTCATCCTGATGTGTACTATCATCTTTTGGCAATTGAAGCTGATCAGCAACAGACACCAATTTTACATTTTCATTTTTTAATGTTCCTTTTGCCTTTTCCACAAATCCCTCAAGTCCAAGGCCAATATAGAATAAAAAGTCTGAATCAGCCAAATTCATCATATCCTTTTGGGATGGCTCAAAGGTGTGCTCATCGGCACCTGGTGGATAAATTGTTTTTACATCTACGAATTTACCACCAATTCTTTCTGTAAAATATTGAAGGGGGAAAACCGTTGTGTAAATAGTTAGTTGTTCTTTTTTAGAGTAAGATTTTTTGGTACCCTCTGAACAAGCAGATAACACAAGAGTTAATGGCAGCAACAAAGAAAGTAATAGTATAATCTTTTTCATAAAGGCTCCTCTACCTATATTTAAATCGGATTTATTACGATTTAATTGTCAAAAAAATTTTAAAATAGTAACAAGAAATAAAAGTGTATAATACGGAACGATTCCGATTTCCTTTAGTATCTTACAAAAAAAAGTGTCTAATTGCAAGTATAATATTTGTTTCCAACTAGGCATATTATGTATGCTTATATAGAAGGGTGGGATTAGTAAATGGAAAAATTAAATTTATTAAATGAAATTTTAGAGTTTAATCACCAGTTTGTTGAAAAACATGAATATGAAAAGTATGAAACAACCAAATTCCCTAATAAAAAAATGGTGATCCTTACTTGTATGGATACACGTTTATTGGAATTATTACCTAAGGCTTTAAACTTAGGTAATGGGGATGCGAAGATTGTTAAAAATGCAGGAGCAATTGTCTCACATCCTTATGGAAGTATTATGAGGAGTATCCTCATCGCTTTATATCAATTACAAGCGCAGGAGGTTTTAGTCATAGCTCACCATGATTGTGGAATGAGTGGTATGAAGGCAGAACCTGTGATTGAGAATATGAAGGACCGGGGGATTTCTGAGGAAACGTTCAATACACTTACATATTCCGGTATTGACATTGAACAATGGTTGCATGGTTTTGATAGTGTAACAGAGAGCGTGGAAAGTAGTGTAAGCATGATTAAAAACCATCCATTAATGCCAAAGGATGTTCCTGTTCATGGCTTAGTCATTGATCCTAAAACAGGAAAATTAGATTTAGTTGTCGATGGGTACAAAAATTAATGCTTCTCTTTTTCAGGAACAGGATCTAATCCACCTGGATGAAAGGGATGACACTTAAAAATGCGTTTGATGGTTAGCCAGCCGCCTTTGAAGGCTCCAAATCGTTGGATGGCTTCTAATCCATAATGTGAACATGTTGGATAGAATCGGCAGGTTGGCGGTTTGATCGGTGAGATAACAAGTTGGTAAAAACGAATAAACGATATAAAGATTTTTTTCAACATGGGTCCACTCCTATTAACGATTAATGTAAACATACCATATTTTACAATGTACGTCTAAAAGCTAAACTGTACTAAGTAGATGAAAAAACTTGGTTTTTGCGGTATAGTAGTAGTTAGATTATAAAAGGAGTGATTCTAATGCCTTCAGTTGAAAGCTTTGATTTAGATCATAATGCTGTCAAAGCCCCTTATGTAAGACACTGTGGTGTTCATAAGGTAGGTAGCGATGGGATCGTTAATAAATATGATATTCGTTTTTGCCAGCCTAACAAACAGGCAATGAAACCAGATGCGATTCATACTTTGGAGCATTTGCTTGCATTTAATATTCGTAAACATGCAGAGAAGTATGATCATTTTGATATCATCGACATCTCACCAATGGGCTGCCAAACAGGCTATTATCTTGTAGTGAGTGGGGAACCAACTGTTGAAGAAATTATAGACCTTCTTGAGGATACTATGAAAGATGCAGTTGAAATCGTTGATATTCCCGCTGCGAATGAAAGACAATGTGGTCAAGCCAAACTTCATGATTTAGAAGGTGCCAAACGTCTAATGCGTTTCTGGCTTGAACAAAGCAAAGAAGATTTAAAACAGGTATTTGCATAACAAAAATAGGTTGACCCCGGTCAACCTATTTTATTGTGTATTTTTATTTTCTTGATCAGGTCCTTGATGGTCCATCTGATTTATTTGTGGATTTTCTTCTAAAGAATCGATTGTATGTTTATAGGAATAGGCTTTGGAAGTAGTTATGACTGCTAAAAGTAAAACAACAATGACAATGACAATACAAACGACAAATACGGTATACAAAGCTGTGACCTCCTTGACTCTGTGTTCATGCCTTATTGTATCACGAATAAGTCATCGTTGATTAGAAATGCAAATAAAAAGGAGGCTGAAAATCAGCCTCCGATAAGTAATTCATTGGTATGTATAATCAGTGTATATTTCTAGGATAATAAGTATTTGTGCGAAGTTGACCATATTCTTCCTGTGCAAATTTTCCTTTAAGACTTTCAATCAAGTATAGCCCCATTAGATCATATAACTCTTGTTTATCCATTTCTTGAATTAACCCCAAAAGATCTTCATGTGTCATTTCTTCTAAAAAGGCGAATGTAAGCATATCAATATCCTCTTCGTCACCAGTTAACTTGTTACGATACATTTCATATAACTCATCGACCAATTTCAATTGCAGCACCTCCTTAGAATAGAAATTTCATTTCTACTTATTGAATTCCCATAAAATGATAAAATAAACATACAGATAAAATTGACTGAAAAATCTGTTTCTTCGATTGTATGATTATTATATCGTATTCATTTCTAAAAAATGAGTCGAAATATGAAAAAGAATAAATTTTTCTTATTTGTGGACTACTATAGATAAAAGGGGATGACATCATGAGTGAACAAAAGAAAACGTATTATATAGATGTTGGTACGGGTGAAATTTCACAAAGTGCTACTAGCTCAACCTGGAGTTATAAAATTCAAGCCAACGATGAAGAAATTACTCAGTTACGCGAATTATTTGATTCAAATTATTCCAATGAGTGGCAAAACTTTTTTCGAGCGCATGTACCGTACGTCCAATATCACTATGACCGTGAAAACGATGCATATGATAATACTATTCAGCAAGTGTATGGGATGCTCCATCAATTAGGTGATGATGAGGCAAAAGCTCATATTGAAAATATGAATATCTTGCCAAAACAAGAATAATGGATAAAAAGAGGCTGACTCCTTTACTTTGAGTCAGTCTCTTTTTTCGCTTATAATAGTGATATATGACAATAATAGGGCGGTTTTCTATGATACAGTTTTTAGATCAGAATAGAAACAAAGTTGAACTTGAATTTAAGGAAAGAGCCTTTGAGTTTCAAGCTAAACATGTACTGGTCATTTGTCAATATGACGACAAATGGCTTTTAACGAATCATAAACAAAGGGGCCTCGAATTTCCTGGAGGTAAAGTAGAACCTTCCGAAACCTTAGAAGAAGCAGCAAGGAGAGAGACATTTGAAGAGACAGGTGCAGTTCTGGGCACCGTACAATTTGTTGCTGAATATAAAGTAACCGATCAAAAGAGTTCATTTGTAAAGGCTGTTTTTTGTGCTGAGGTGAAAGAAATTGATCCTACCAACAACTATTATGAAACAAATGGACCTGTGCTGATCGAGGGTAATCTATTGGAATTAAGGTTAGGTGATCAGTTTAGTTTTATTATGAAGGACCAGGTCATAGAAGAGTGCATTCAGCGTATAAAACAGCAAAAAAAGTAATGGAGGGCTATAGGGCTCTCCACTACTCTTTAATCAGTTTCTTTTCCAACAATTCAACCAATTGATACATAATAGTTGCAACGACTGCAATCACTAAAAGGGATAAGAAAACGAGTGTAAAGTTAAATACTTGAAAACCATAAATAATCATGTATCCAAGTCCGCGTGAAGAAACGAGGAACTCACCAACAATGACACCTACCCATGACAATCCGACATTTACTTTTAAAGTAGAGATCATCGTCGGAAAACTGGCGGGTAGTATTGCTTCCTTAAAGCATTGAGCCCGTGATGCACCAAAGGTTTGCAATACTTTTAAGTAATTAGGGTCTACTTCTTTAAAGGAAGTATAGACAACTATAGTGGTGATGATGATAGAGATAATCGCTCCCATAGCAATAATGGAAGGATATCCAGGAGTCAGGGCCACAATTAAAATCGGTCCCAATGCTACTTTAGGCATGGCATTTAAAATGACCAGATAAGGATCGAGAATCTTAGATATCCTCGGTGACCACCAAAGAATAGCCGCAAGAATGATACCTAATAAGGTTCCAAGAATGAAACCACAAATGGTTTCTGTTAAGGTGACGCCTAAATTGGTGACTAAAGAACCATCTTTAATTTTATCTAAGAGCAGGTGCCAAATTTTTGAGGGGGAACTAAAAATTAAAGGGTCAATCCACTGCTTTTGACTGGCTAGTTCCCAAGTGGAGAAAAAAGCGATAAAAATGACTGCCTGATAAAATCGGATCCATCTCTGTTCAATTTTTAACGAATGAATGTACTTTTTGTGAAGGAGTTCAACCTTATTCTTGGTCTGGTTCAAGAGATTCCAACTCCTTCCATATCATTTGAAAGATATCCGAGTAAAGTTCATGGTTTCTTGCTTCAAAAGGAGAGAGTCGTCTTAACTCTTCAGGCATTTCGAATGTCTTGTAAATCCTTCCTGGACTAGGTGAGAGCAAGTAGACACGATCACTCATTGCAATGGCTTCACCAATATCATGCGTTACTAGAATGGCTGTTTTACCAAAGGTTTCTAATGTTCGTGACACCAGGTCCTCAAGCTTAAGCTTTGTTTGATAATCTAGTGCGGAAAAAGGTTCATCTAGCATAAGCAGTTTTGGCTGTGTCGCAAGTGTTCTGACAAGGGCTACTCTCTGCCGCATGCCGCCTGATAATTGCTTAGGAAGTTGTTTCTCCACTCCACTTAAGCCAATTTGTTTGAGTAAGTCCAGGGCACTTGCTTTTGTTTGATCATTCAACTGATTGGATAATTTCAACCCAATCAAGATATTTTCTTCAATCGTTTTCCATGGAAACAAATAATCCTGCTGAAGCATATAGCCAATTTCATTTTTAGCGGTTGAAACAGGTTTACCCTCTAACAATATGGTACCATGGGTAGGTTTGAGTAAGCTGGATATGATAGAAAGCAAGGTGGTTTTACCACAGCCACTAGGGCCGAGGAGAGAGATAAACTCTCCCTCCTCAACAGTTAATGATATATCGGAGAGGGCCGTGGTGGCAGAGGCTTTGGTGAAATATATGTGCTGCACGTCTTGAACTGTTAAGAAACTCATTTAGACGGCCTCCCTTTCCAAATTATTTTTTGCTTACTTTTGATGCGATCTCAGTGTTGACCAGTGTTTTATGGTTCACCTCTTTTGGAAGCTCGCCAGCTTCTTTCATAATGTCTTGGAGATTGTTCCACTCGTCTTCGTCAAGGATAGGATCAGTGGCAAAGGAACCTTGACTCTTATATCGTTCAACAACGGTTTTCATAATCTCAAAATCAGTATCAGGGAAATATGGTTCTACAGCTTTGGCGATTTCTTCTGCACTATGGGATTCGACCCATTGCTGTGCTTTGTAAATGGCTCTCGTGAATTTTTCAATAGTACTCTTGTGTTCTTTCAGATAGCTCTCTTTGGTCATAAACGTTGTATATGGTACATGGCCAGATTCTTTACCGAAGGATGCGACAATATGCCCTTTTCCTTCTTTTTCAAAGATGCTTGCCGTTGGCTCAAATAATTGAACAAATTCGCCTGTGCCAGAGGCAAATGCATTTGCAATATTGGCAAAATCGATGTTTTGGATAAGATTTAAATCCTTATGCGGATCAATTCCATGATTTTTAAGAACGAATTCACCAACCATTTGAGGCATACCGCCTTTACGTTGGCCTAAGAATGTTTTCCCTTTTAATAGATCCCATGAGAAATTATCAATCTTATCTCTTGAAACGAGGAAGGTACCATCTGTCTGAGTAAGTTGCGCAAAGTTTATGACCGGATCATTGGCACCTTGAGCGTACACATAAATGGAAGTTTCAGAGCCAACCAGTGCCACATCTGCTCCACCGGAAAGTAAGGCAGTCATAGTCTTGTCACCACCAGCAGTGGTTGCAAGCGAAACGTCTAATCCTTCCTCTTTGAAAAATCCTTTTGATAGGGCTACATATTGAGGCGCATAGAAAATGGACCGGGTTACTTCTGCAATACGCACTTTTTCTAATTTCTTCGGTTCATTCGTGGAATCGTTATTACAAGCAGCTAATGAAAACATAAGTATACCGATGAGAAGAAAGGAGAAACTGAATTTTAACCATTTTTTCATATAAAGAACCTCCTTGTTTCCATAAAAAATATGGGCTAATTGCCTAACATATCGTATGAAATTGAAGAAAATATGTGAATGCCTAGGAACAAATTATTTTTAAATGTATAAGGGAAGAATGATAATGAACAAAAACAATGGAATCATACTCGAGACTACCCGCTTTCCATCTCCCAATCCTAAGGTGAAATTAAAACTTATCACCTACCTTTCTGATGGCTTAAGAGTCAAGGGGATGCTGGCTGAGCCGATGGAAGAAGGAGTATATGATGGGCTTCTTTATTTGCGTGGAGGAATAAAAAATGTAGGGAAGGTGAGGCCGGCCCGGATCGCCCAGTTTGCTGCAGAGGGTTTTATTGTCTTTGCACCTTTTTATCGGGGAAACCAAGGGGGAGAAGGAAATGAGGACTTCGCAGGCGAAGATAGGGAAGATGCTTTTTCGGCTTATCAGCTTTTAAAGTCGCTTCAGAAGATTCGCCAAGTCCATATCTTTGGATTTTCACGCGGCGGGGTCATGGCTCTAATGACAGGAATTCAATTTCCTGATGCAGCATCTGTTGTTACCTGGGGTGGTGTAAGTGATATGTCACTTACCTATATGGAACGGTTAGATTTACGTAAAATGATGAAAAGGGTTATTGGTGGAACCCCCGATAAATATCCGGATCGATATGATGTGAGGACCCCTCTATATCAGTTAGAGCAGCTGACTTCGCCTGTTCTTATCATACATGGTGTAAAGGATCATAATGTCTCAGTTGAGCATGCTTATCGTTTAGAGAGACGCCTGAAGGCATTACATAAACCGGTAGAGTGCTGGTATTTCGATCGGTTTACGCATTATTTTCCACCGGAAGTGAATAGAAAAGTCGTCGAAGATGCTACAAATTGGATGAAAAAACAAAGCGAATGATGATAAAATATAGGTAATACAAGCAGAGGAGCGGATTAATATGGGTATGCCCCTTGAGTTAAATACGATGATTGTAACAAAAGGAAGAGAGAAAAGAGTCGAGGAGAATCTCTTTGTACTAGAAAAAGAAGGGTATAGACTCTATCCAATTGACATTCCCATTGATGTGAGAAAAACGATGGACAGTGATTCGAGCGGAACAGCGGTTATAAAAAAAGTAGAGTGGCAGCAAGGTAATACAACCCTTACATATCAATTAGTATCATTAAACTCAACGAATTAAGCGGGTAATTCTTACCTGCTTTTTTTTTTGAAAAAAGTGTAAGAAAAACTTGGTAAATACGTCTTATAAGTAGTTAAACATCAATTGAATAGAGAGAAAGGGGGAATATGGTTGAAACAGTCTCATCAGATAGAAAAATGGTTTATTGAATATGAAAAAGATGTCACTAATTATCTTGTTTATTATACCGGTACGACTGATGTAGAAGACTTAGTTCAAGAGACTTTTTTACGGGCAATAAGAGCTCTAAGCCGTTTTAAAAATGAATCCAGCCCCAAAACTTGGTTGATATCCATTGCGCGAAATACAGCAATAGATTTTTATCGAAAGAAATCTGTCTGGAACAGATTGAAACTCGTCCTTGATGTCGAATCACCCAGGCTTCAAGAACAGGGGGCAGAGGAGAAAGTAGTCAAGAAAATGGAGTATATCCATTTGTATGAAGCGATTAATGCTTTAAAGCCAAACTACCGGGATGTCATTTTACTCAGAGGGATTTCCGAGTTGACTTCTAAGGAGGCCGGTCAGGTTCTCGGATGGACCGAAAGCAAAGTGAATGTGACTTTCTTTCGGGCTGTGAAAAAATTAAATGAGCGACTTAAGGAGGGGGAGCAGTTTGAGTCAATTATCGGATAAAGAATTACTTGAAGTGATGTCTAACTTTCGTAAGCATGAGTTACCCACGAGGAAAAGAGCAGAGATGTTACAAACTCTTAGTGAAGCGAGTAAGAGTAAGCCGCGTGAACCCTTTAATTTTCAGAGAGTTGCAGCCATGGCGGCTGTGTTTATTCTAGTACTCATAGCACCGATACTATATTTTTCAAGTAGTCAGGAAAATAGTGCAACTAGACCAGGAGAAAAATTGGATGCAATTAAGCCAGCTGAGCGTGGTACGGTGTTTGCATTAAAGGATGATAATGGAAATCCTATTTTTGCAGACAGTAATTTTGGCATACCTAACAAGGTAAGTTTGTTGGCACCAACGGAATGGATTGCCAAGGATACACGTTCTGTTGGTAAAATGATGATTTATTTATGGGGCAATTACGAGAAGGACTTCGCCAATAAGCCATTAAAAGTGGAAGCCGTTCATGTGAAAACTGGTGTAAAAGAGCACCTTGCGACAACTGTTATTTCAGGTGGGATGTATGGTTCCGATGCGCATGCCTTGACGAGCTTTGAACCATTTACACTTCCTGGTGTTTATAACCTAGAATTCTTTGCAGGGGATGAGAAGGTAGGAGAATTTTCTATCTATGTAAAAGAGCCTTACGTCAAAATAGGGAATGCAACCTTATTGGTCTCACAAGAAGATCTATATGCGGGCCTTTATGAGGATGCTGTGATGGAAGTAGAGGGTGACAATCTTCCACCTGAAATGGAGCTAGAGTTATTCCAATTAGAAACAGCGGAAGTAACAACGTTTACTTTTAAAGATAAAACAGAGTATACAAGAACGGATGGGAAGAGGATATCCCTTTATACAGGTGATTTCCAGCTGAAAAAAAGCGGCAAATATCGGATTTCCGTCCTCAAACAATCAGAAGCCATTGAGGTAAGAAAGCCCATATCAAATTGATATGGGCTTTTCATATTAAGCAATAGGTCCACCTTTTTCTTCGGTTTCAGGAGAAACATCCGTGAACTTTTTGAAGTTTTCTCGGAATTTCGCAGCTAGTTCTTTTGCTTTCTTTTCATATGCCTGTTGGTCGGACCAAGTTTTACTTGGCTGCAATACCTCATCAGGAACCCCGGCAATATGAAGTGGAATATTCAATCCAAAGATTTCATCCTTGGTTGTCTCGACATGGTTCAATTCACCTTCAAGTGCAGCTTGAACCATTGCTCTTGTATAGGAGAGCTTCATTCTGCTGCCTACGCCATACTCACCGCCGGTCCAACCGGTATTCACAAGAAATACGTTTGCATTGTGCTCAAGGATTTTTTCACCCAGCATATCAGCATAACGAGTAGCAGGAAGCGGTAAGAATGGTGCACCGAAGCAAGTTGAGAATGTTGCCTCAGGTGAGGTAACACCACGTTCTGTACCAGCAAGCTTAGAGGTATACCCGCTTAAGAAGTGATACATCGCTTGTTCCTTCGTTAATTTTGATATCGGAGGCAAGACCCCAAACGCGTCTGCAGTTAAGAAAACAATCGTATTCGGGTGACCCGCAATACTTGGCACGGCAATATTATCAATGGCATCGATTGGATATGCTGCCCTGGTATTCTCTGTTAACGTGCCATCATCGTAATCTGGAACCCTCGATTCTTTGTTAAGAGTGACATTTTCAAGCACCGTCCCAAAACGAATCGCATCAAAAATTTGTGGTTCTTTTTCCCTAGAAAGGTTGATGCACTTTGCATAGCAGCCTCCCTCGATATTAAAGACACCGTTAGAGGACCAACCGTGCTCATCGTCACCAATCAAACGGCGGTTTGGATCAGCGGATAAAGTCGTTTTACCAGTTCCGGATAGACCAAAGAATAAAGCAACATCTCCCTCAATACCCACATTCGCTGAGCAGTGCATGGAGAAAATATTGTTTTCGGGTAATAAATAATTCATGACTGAGAAAATAGACTTTTTCATTTCTCCTGCGTACTCTGTTCCACCAATAAGAACAATTCTGCGCTCGAAGGAAATAATGATAAAAGTCTCGGAATTAGTTCCGTCGACCTTAGGGTCTGCCTTGAAATTCGGTGCAGAAATCACCGTAAATCCTGGGTCATGTGAAAGCAATTCATCTTCTGTTGGTCGAATGAACAGCTGATGAACAAAGAGATTGTGCCAAGCGAATTCATTCACTACCTGGATTGGTAAGCGGGATTTTTTATCCGCTCCTGCAAATCCTTTAAAAACAAAAATTTCTTCTTGTTGTTTTAAATAATTTAAGACTTTTTGATAAAGTTTCGTAAATACTTCTTCAGATATAGGTTGATTCAACGAACCCCAAGCAATCTTATCCTTTGTGGATTCTTCCATCACAATGAATTTATCTTGAGGTGAGCGGCCTGTATATTTACCAGTTGAAACGCTTACAGCACCAGTCGAGGTTAAAGAACCTTCATTACGGCATAAGATCTTTTCTACTAACTGGGGAACTGATAATTGCACGTGGACATTACTTTCTGATAACAGTTGTTTTAATTCATTAGGACTATGAACAGAATTCATTTACTGCAACCTTCCTTTATCCATTTTTTAATGGTTGTAACATATTAAAAAGTATAACACATTCAATTGAATAATCTATACTAATTAATGAAAAATAGATAGTGAAGATTTAAATTAATTTTCCTTGAAAAATGCATTGACATTGTTCGACAGAGTAGGTTATGATTTACCCTTGAACGGATACTCTCTTATCCCGAGCTGGTGGAGGGACAGGCCCAATGAAACCCAGCAACCTGCAAACGAAAAGTGTGAGAGCGTAGTACACTACAATCAGCAATTTTTGGGCAAAGGTGCTAAACCTGAAGCAAGGCTTCGCCTTGAACGATAAGAGTGAAAGGCACGCAAACTTTTGCTATCAACCTTTCCTCAGAGATGGAAAGGTTTTTTATTTGTAAAAGGAAATCGTGCAACATTATCGCTTCTTTTTATTCCATCGTTAGAATTTACTATAGGGTTTTGAGCAAAATATTGTTCTACTAATAAAAACCCTGTATTTATTTCATACTACTAAGGGAATGAGTTCCGTATCAACCCGAGGTTAAACGGCAAGGTCATTACATACCCACACAGATAACCTCACTTATTTCACTATATAGGAGGAATTCAGATGTCAACAAAACGTCGTTTGTTCACTTCTGAATCAGTAACTGAAGGTCATCCCGATAAGATCTGTGACCAAATTTCTGATTCCATTTTAGATGCTATTTTAGCAAAAGATGCTAATGCACGTGTTGCTGCTGAAACTTCAGTTACAACTGGTTTAGTTTTAGTTGCTGGCGAAATCACAACTTCAACTTACGTGGACATTCCAAAAATTGTTCGTGAAACAATTAAAAGCATTGGTTACAATCGTGCAAAATACGGATTTGACTCCGAAACATGTGCAGTTTTAACTTCTATCGATGAACAGTCTCCAGACATCGCGATGGGTGTTGACCAAGCACTTGAAGCTCGTGAAGGCCAAATGTCAGATGAGCAAATTGAAGCAATTGGTGCAGGGGACCAAGGTTTAATGTTTGGTTTCGCATGTAATGAAACAAAGGAGCTTATGCCGCTTCCAATTTCACTTGCGCACAAGCTTGCACGCCGTTTAACAGAAGTTCGTAAAGAAGAGATTCTTCCTTACCTTCGTCCAGACGGAAAAACACAAGTAACAGTTGAGTACGATGAGAACGACAAACCAGTTCGTATTGATACAATCGTTATCTCCACTCAACACCACCCAGAGGTTACATTGGAGCAAATCCAACGTAATCTTAAAGAGTATGTTATCAATCCGGTTGTTCCACAAGAACTTATCGATGAAAATACAAAATACTTCATTAACCCAACTGGCCGTTTCGTAATTGGCGGACCACAAGGGGATGCTGGTTTAACAGGCCGTAAAATCATTGTTGATACTTACGGTGGCTATGCACGTCACGGCGGTGGCGCATTCTCTGGTAAGGATCCTACAAAGGTTGACCGTTCTGCAGCGTATGCAGCACGTTACGTAGCAAAGAATATCGTTGCTGCTGGACTTGCTGAGAAATGTGAAGTACAGCTTGCTTATGCTATCGGTGTAGCAAGACCTGTTTCTATCTCTGTAGATACATTTGGTACAGGTAAAGTAAGTGAAGATGTATTAGTTGAATTAGTAGAACAAAACTTTGATCTACGTCCAGCTGGTATCATTAACATGTTGAACCTTCGCCGCCCAATTTACAAGCAAACAGCTGCTTACGGACATTTTGGCCGTACAGATGTGGATCTTCCTTGGGAACGTACTGATAAAGCAGACGCTTTAAAAGAGCAAGCAGCAAATCGTTAATAGTATTCGCCACCGGGCGAAATGACCCTAAATAGGGGAGTTGCATTAATTGTAACTCCCTTTTTTATTTTTTCGTCTAATAGGTTGTTCCTTATTGCATTCCTGGAATAAAATGTTTAAGTAGGTCAAAAGAAGTGAAAAATGATGGTACGAAAATTACCTATAAGTTCACAGTGTTATTTAAATAAAAAAGTGGTAGTATTAGAGAGATGTTTTTTTACAAAGATGTTTAATTAAGATTGGAGTAGGTGAGGTACATAATGTGTGGTTTTATTGGTTGTGTACACGACAAAACACAAAACTATAGCGACGAACAAAAACAACAATTTAAAAATATGAATGATATCATTACCCATCGTGGTCCAGATGATGATGGTTTCTATTATGATGAACATATTCAATTTGGCTTTCGCCGCTTAAGTATTATTGATATTGAGAGCGGACATCAGCCGTTAACGTATGAAAACGAACGCTACTGGATTATCTTTAATGGTGAAGTGTACAACTATGTTGAACTTCGTGAAGAACTATTAAAAGAAGGTCTATCATTTGCAACTAGCTCAGATACAGAGGTTATTATAGCTCTGTACAGTCATTTAAAAGAAAAAGCGGTTGAAAAGCTGCGCGGAATGTTTGCTTTTGTCATTTGGGATAAACAAGAACAAAGATTATTTGGGGCACGTGACCCGTTCGGCATCAAACCCTTCTTCTATTTAGAAGATGGTGAGCAAACCTTCTTTGCTTCAGAAAAGAAAAGTATTTTACTGGCGCTTGAAAATGATGTATTGGATTATGATTCTGTACAGCATTATTTAACGTACCAATTTGTACCTGAACCGAATACTATGTCACAGGGTATTAAGAAGCTTGAACCTGGTCACTATTTCACTAAGAAGATAGGTGCACCAATGGATATTAAGCGCTACTGGAAGGCTCATTTTAGCCCTATTCAAAAATCTGAAGCGGATTTTACGAAAGAAATTCGTGATATTTTATTCGATTCTGTTGAGAAACATATGCGAAGCGATGTACCGGTTGGTTCCTTCTTGTCGGGTGGGATCGATTCTTCTATTATTGCTTCGATTGCAAAAGAGTTTCATCCGGCGATTAAAACCTTTTCCGTTGGTTTTGAACACAATGGCTTCAGTGAAATTGATGTGGCTAAAGAAACTGCGGAAAAATTGGGTGTAGAAAATATCAGCTATGTGATTACCCCAGAGGAATATATGAATGAAATAC
This sequence comes from Bacillus sp. SORGH_AS_0510, assembly GCF_030818775.1. Taxonomy (NCBI): domain Bacteria; kingdom Bacillati; phylum Bacillota; class Bacilli; order Caryophanales; family Bacillaceae; genus Bacillus; species Bacillus sp. SORGH_AS_0510. The sequence goes on from NZ_JAUTAU010000001.1 coordinate 1,524,863, forward strand.
CGAAGATTATGTGGCATATGGATGATCCGCTTGCCGATCCTGCATGTGTACCTCTTTATTTCGTCGCACGTGAAGCTAGAAAGCATGTAACCGTTGTTCTTTCGGGTGAAGGGGCGGATGAGTTATTTGGCGGTTATAACATTTACCGGGAACCGCAGGATTTAGAAATCTTCAATAAAATTCCTCGAGTAGGAAAAGTTCTTCTTAAAGGTATTGCTAATATTATGCCTGAAGGAACGAAAGGCAAGAGCTTCATTGAACGTGGTGTGACACCAATGGAGGAGCGTTATATTGGGAATGCCAAAATGTTCACAGAAGAAGAAAAGCGTGATTTACTGAACGTCTACCATGAAGGATTAAAATATACAGATGTAACAAAACCTTTATATGCTGAGTCTAGAGGCTACGATCCGGTTGATCGCATGCAGTATATTGATATCCATACTTGGATGCGCGGCGATATTCTTCTAAAAGCAGATAAAATGACAATGGCTCATTCATTAGAGCTTCGGGTTCCTTTCTTAGATAAGGCTGTATTTGAGGTTGCATCGAAAATTCCAACAAGCCTTAAAACAGCAAATGGGACAACAAAGTATATCCTGCGTAAGGCAGCTGAAGGTGTTGTTCCAGAGCATGTTCTTAACCGTAAGAAGCTCGGGTTCCCTGTTCCAATTCGTCATTGGTTAAAAAATGAGATGAACGAATGGGCGAAAAAAATAATTCGTGAAAGTAACACGGATCATTTAATCAACAAAGCATATGTCTTAAGATTACTTGAAGACCATTGCCAAGGAAAAGCGGACAACAGCCGAAAAATTTGGACGGTTCTCATGTTTATGGTATGGCATCAAGTGTATGTTGAAGACGTGTATTCCTTTCAACGTGACTTTGCACAAGGGAAAGTGTTAGAATCACTAAAAAACTAAAATAGCAGAAGCTGACTCAAATGATAAATTTGAGTCAGCTTCTTTTTATGTTCTGTTAAACTAGTCTATTGATTCATCTCAATAAGTTTTGCTTTCCGCAGGCGGTTATTAGAGCTATGTTCGTATTATCGCGCCAACCTCTCCATGTGAAATCGCTCTACGTGACCCAAAGGGGTATGAGAAAGAGAAACCGGACACGTAGAAGCGGTCTATGTGATCCAAAGGGGTATGAGAAAGAGAAACCGGACACGTAGAAGCGGTCTACGAGCCCGAAATAGTCAAGAGACAGAGGGACCGGTCGCGTAGAAGCGGTCTACGTGCCCCAAAGGGTTATGAGAAGGGGAAACCGGTCACATAGAAGCGGTCTACGTGCCCCAGTAGGCTCAAGAAGGGGAAACTGGTTACATAGAAGCGGTCTACGTGACCCAAATGGGTTAGAGAACGAAGAAAAGGTCACGTAGAAAAAATCAACGTGACCAAAACAGGTCCAGTGCTAAGCGCATAATAGCTACTATGCCCAAAATATCGCTAAACAATTATTGAGTGTAAAAATCATGACTGTAAGGACTTATAATATTGGGCCTTTTCTGCATATTCTGTATAGATTCTAGTCATATCTTTTTTATCTTCTTCAGTTAATTCCCTAATAACTTTAGCGGGTCTGCCAAATGCTAAAGTATTAGGAGGAATTTTCTTGCCTTGCGGGACGAGACTTCCAGCACCAATAAAGGCGCCTTCACCAATTTCTGCTTGGTCGAGGATAATGGAGCCCATCCCAATTAAAGCTCTTTTTCTAATGATGCAGCTGTGAAGGATGACCTGGTGGCCAATGGTTACTTCATCTTCTAAAATTAGCGGGTTATTAGGACTTTGGTGTAAGATAGAGTTATCTTGGATGTTTACCTTATTACCGATTCTAGTCGGGGCAACGTCGCCCCTGATCACTGAGTTAAACCAAACACTTGACTCCTCACCAATTTCAACATCGCCAGTTATCGTTACATAATCGGCAATAAACGCTGACTCAGCGATTAATGGATACTTATTTTTATAAGGGTAAATCATTCTGTTCGCTCCTTTTTTACAATATATTTCTATTGTAACAGAATTTCAAAAAATTCATCTTTTTCATGGTGTGTAGTAAAATAGACTTTTCAATAATGGCTATCTAATTTTTTTAGGGGGAAAAAATATGTGGAAGTGGGAAGCTGAAGGGGAGGCAAAAGCTGTCATTGTGATGGTTCATGGTGCGATGGAACATCACCGCCGCTATGGCTGGCTGATTGAAATGTGGCGTTCATCGGGCTTTCATGTCATTATGGCTGATCTTCCAGGTCAGGGTATGACAACGAGGGCGAACCGTGGCCATATCGATTCCTTCGATGAATATATTTATGAAGTAAAGGATTGGATCCAAGCGGCATACCGTTATGATTTGCCTGTATTTTTATTAGGCCATAGCATGGGAGGATTAATTTCGCTCCGCTTATTACAAGAGGAAAGACTGAACCTTGCCGGTGTCATTCTGTCATCACCTTGCTTGGGATTGGTTCACACCCCATCTAAATTACTAGAGGTATTATCACACGGATTAAACGTGGTCTTTCCCACATTACGGATTAATTCAGGTTTAACGGTCCAAATGGCGACTAGAAACGAAGATGTCCGTGAAGCAGACTCCAATGACACTCTATACGTGACGAAAGTTTCTGTTAGATGGTATAGAGAGTTGGCAGCTGCGATCAAACAAGCATTCTTAAACATTGATCAAACACAAGATATTCCCATGCTAGTTATGCAAGGCGGGGATGACTTGATTGTGAATAAAGCTACTGTTAAGGATTGGTTCAATCATGCACCATTATCCGAAAAGAGATTTAAGGAATGGCCGAAATGCTATCATGAAATCTTTAATGAACCAGAACGTGAAGAAGTCTTTGAATATGCAAAGGATTTTGTTAACAGTCAATTAAAAGCGATTGGTTATATTGTATAGAAAGGTAGATGATTTCCATGATGCCAATCACCCTCATGTCCAGGGTTTATCGCAAAGTTCTTCCAGCTGTCCATCAAGAATTGGCTTATTGGAAAAGCCGGGCAGAGAAAATCCCCAACCCTGAATTAAGGGCACAGGCTCTTGCGAGTATTGAACATAAAACTTTTCATTGTGAAGGTGGGGCCATCCTAGCTCTTACCGCCAAAGAGGAGTCTAAAAAGGCAATAAAATTCATCGTTGCTTATCAAACAATCAGTGATTATCTAGATAACCTTTGTGATAGAAGTACTTCTCTTGATCCTGCTGACTTTGCTGCACTGCATGAATCCATGTCCGATGCCTTGGTTTTACACGTTGATGAGAAAAATTATTACCGCTTTCGTGAAGATCAAGACGACGATCAATATTTACACGATCTTTCTGAAACGTGCCGGTCAGTCTTAAGGGATTTAGAGCACTATGACAAGATTAAAGACTATCTTCTCGAATTGTGCCAGTATTATTGTGATTTGCAAATCAATAAACATGTTGTTCATGACGAACGTGTCCCACGCCTCGAAAAATGGTTCCATCATTATCAACAGCAGCTGCCAGAAATGGAATGGTATGAATTTTCGGCATGTTCGGGTTCCACATTGGGGATTTTTTGTTTAGTTTCGTATGCCATGCGCGACGATTTCAACGCTAGTGATGCAGAGAGTATTCGAAAAGGGTATTTCCCATATATTCAGGGCTTACATATCTTATTGGATTATTTTATCGATCAAGAAGAAGATAGAGCAGGAGGGGACTTGAATTTTTGTGCTTACTACGAAAATCAGGAAACCCTATTTAATCGTCTAACCCATTTTGTAAAAGAAGCGGACAGACATACAGAATTCCTGCCACATAAAAGATTTCACCAGCTGATCAATCGTGGCCTGCTTGGAATTTATTTGTCCGATTCGAAAGTCCGAAAACAAAAAAATGTCCGAAGACTGGCAAGAGGAATTATCAAATCAGGAGGATGGATTAGCTATTTCTTTTATTTTAATGGACTTGCCTACCGTTCCATTCAAAAATCTGTACCATCCTTTGTTGTGAGATTAATGACGAAGTAAAAAAGAGGATGACGTGTCATCCTCTTTTAACGCTTTTCAATAGCTACAATAAACGGCGGGTTATTTTGTTGATTGATAAATTGATATTGAAGGACATGCGCTTTTTTTTGATCTAGATCATGACAATAATGGAGCAAGGAGTCACGTTCAACTGCACCTTCCATATGTCCATGGTAAATGACGAGAACAATGATTCCTTCTGGTGGCATGATATCCAGCAACTGTTCAATCGCTGAAATGGTTGTTTCAGGACGAGTTACAACGGATTTATCGCTTCCTGGTAAATAACCTAAATTAAAAATAGCCCCAGTAACCTTGCCATGATGGTTCGGTGGTATGAGTTTGGAAAGTGTTTCATGACCTTCATGAAACATCTTTACTCGATCAGAAAGTCCATGCTGATCTACTCGCTCCTTACTTGCAGCAATAGCCTCCTCTTGAACATCAAATCCGTAGACTCTTCCGCTTTCTCCCACAAGGCCGGCTAAAAATACAGTGTCATGGCCATTGCCTAAGGTAGCATCTACTACAATATCTCCAGGTTTTACAGCTTTCTCAAGTAAATTTCTTGCAAACGGAAGAATACGCTCCATTTTCATTTATAATACCTCCGGTTGCCCTTTAAAAAATTTCCCTTGCCAGCTGTCTCTGTTTTTCATTTCCGCATTTATGCTATTTAAGACTTCCCACTTATTCACACTCCACATAGGTCCAACCATTAAATCAATTGGTCCATCACCTGTGATCCGGTGAACAATCATTTCCGGCGATAAAATTTCTAATTGGTCACATACTAATTTTACATAGTCTTCTTTGGAAAGGAATTCGAGCATACCCTTTTCGTACTGTTTTACCATCGGTGTGCCCTTTAAAAGATGAAGCAAGTGAATCTTAATCCCTTGTACATCAAGCTTTGCTACTTCACGAGCCGTTTCCATCATCATGTCATATGACTCAAGTGGCAAACCATTAATAATATGAGAGCAAACACGGATTCCGTGCTTCCTTAGCTTATTGACTCCGTCGATATAACATTGAAAATCATGAGCCCGGTTAATGAGCAGGGCTGTTCGTTCATGGACTGTCTGTAAACCAAGCTCAACCCATAAATAAGTTCTCTGATTTAATTCGGCTAAATATTCCACGACATCATCAGGAAGACAGTCTGGACGGGTTGCGATAGATAGTCCTACGACACCTTCTTGCTGTAAGACTCGTTCGAACTTGTCTCGGAGAACAGAGACGGGTGCGTGCGTATTGGTATAGGCTTGGAAATAAGCCATATACTTTCCATCTTTCCACTTCGTATGCATTTTCTCTTTGATTTCAATGAATTGCTTCTCCAGGTCATCTGCACGATTTCCAGCAAAATCCCCTGATCCTGCCGCACTGCAAAAAGTACAACCGCCATGAGCAACAGTACCATCTCGGTTCGGGCAGTCAAAGCCTCCATCTAAGGCAACTTTGAACACCTTATGTCCGAAATGGTTCCTGAGATGGTAATTCCATGTATGGTACCGCTTGTCATCAATAGCATATGGAAAAGGTTTGGTCTGATTCAAATCAGTAAACCTCCTTGTTAATTAAAATTTCCACCCAATAAAATGAATAAGATAGAGAAATTTTATCATGAACAATAGAGCATATCCAATTGAAATTCTTGCATACTAATTGGCAACATTTATCATACCACTTGTGTTATAGGAAAAAGAAACGGGAACAAAATAAGAAATGAAGCAGTTTGCTTCAAAGAAGAAGGGGGTTGGGTTTTTAGATGGCTACTCGTGAATCAATGGATAATCTAATGCAGCAATGTGAGGATGCAATCCGATATGCTGAAGGTCAGTATAAGGATAGCAGCCTCCAAGAGCATTATAATGACGATGATTACACAAAAGCATTACAATCGCTGGAAGAAACCTATCAAGATATTGCTAAAATGGCCCATAGTGCAAATTCGCAGCAGCGTGAACAACTCCATCGAATGAGATTGCAGCTTCAACAGCTACAAAACTCAATGATTTTAGAAAGACATTAAGAGGGGGAGACACTTTTGAAAAAACGTTCAAAACAACAAAACCCTGAACAAAAAACTCGTAATGGAGTAAATAACCAAGACGTTGAATTTGGTCAGGACTTTGATGTAGTTAAACAATCAAAAAAGAAGTATGAAAAAACTGGCGGTCAGCCTGTAAAGTCTAAATTCCACCAAGAAAAAGAACAATCCTCCTAAAAATATTAGAAGAGGCAGACAAAAAAGTCTGCCTCTTCTTTTTATAAAAAAGACCCTCTAGATCCTTTATGGTATAAATTTTTCAACGAAAACAACTTGAAAATAGAAGAAAAATCCCGTTCACACATTAGAAACAACTCCAATTTGTTATGTGATGTACGTCACAGATTGGGTGTGAAATAACATGGTTTAAATAAGGTGGGGTTAAAGTACATCAGTATTTTAATGCCGTAGAAAAGGAGAAAAGCTTGACTATGGGAGGTGAAGAAATGTTTAAAAGGCTTTCAAAGATCAACAAAAAGTTTTTATTCGTAATCGTACTTCTAATAGGTGTGCTGTTATCACTCACAACAGTAAAAACCATGGCATACCTGGATTCACCCGGCTTCTGTCAAAATTGTCATACGATGAAAAATGTCTACACATCGTTCATGGATTCCACGCATGCCGAACTACAGTGTAACGACTGTCATTTACCACACAAGAGTGAGGTAGGAAAGCTATTTTTTAAGGGTCGTGCTGGGATGACTCATGTATATTACAACACAGTAGGAACTGATGATATTCCAAATGTCATTGAGGCTACAGACCGAACGATGAAAGTTATCAATGAAAACTGTATAACGTGTCACAAGAGTACGATTACCAATGTATCACATGACGCAAAAGATAGCTGTGTCTCCTGTCACAAAACCGTACCACATGGGAAAGGCTTTAAAGATGATCACTATAATAAGCCACCTAAATCAGGAGAATTATTAGAAAATAAGGGAGGATTTTAAGAATGGGAAGATTCCGTTATGGGGCATATCTTTTCCTGCTGGCATTTTTATTGATAATCACTGGCTGCAGCAATGATTCCAGTGAAAAAACAGCTTCAGCAGCCGGGAAAAAGACGACAGGCCTCTCAGCCGCTGAAATTAGTAACGAAGCATTTAAAGACTTATTTCCGCTTCAATATAACAGTTATAAGAAAAATGAGAAGATGGAAGATACAACTTACGGCGGTTCTGTTAAACGCAGTAAGTATGAAGAAGATAAAGAGCCATTGCTGCCGATTCTGTTTAATGGATACGGATTCGCAACCGAGTACAATGAAGAGCGGGGACATACCTATGCCTTAGAAGATATCCGCAATATTAAACGGATTACGGATAAATCTGTTGGTTCTTGTTATACATGTAAATCAACGGCCGTTCCAAAGATGATTAAGGAAATGGGCGACAGCTATTGGGGGGCTAACTTTAATAAGGATATTTGGCCAAAGGGCGAAGCGCTGGGTCATTCACCAATCGGCTGCTCTGATTGCCATGATCCAAAAACAATGGATTTACGCGTAACACGTCCAAGCTTTTTTAAAGCGTTAGAGGCAAAGGGAGTAGACGTTTCAAATCCAACTAAAAATGACATGCGAAGTTATGTTTGTGGACAATGCCATGTGGAGTACTACTTCGCATCTAAAAATAGTGAAGTAACCTTCCCTTGGACTAAAGGCTTTAAGCCGGAAGAAATTTATGAATACTATAATACGATTGCGAAACGAAATGGGTTTGAAAAGGATTGGGTCAGTAATATTTCAGGTACACCAATGTTAAAAGCACAGCACCCTGAATATGAAACACACTCATCAGGCACGCATGGCAAAGCAAACGTTTCCTGTGCAGATTGCCATATGCCCTATGAACGTGTCGATGGAAAAAGAAAAATTACCTCACACTGGTGGACATCTCCACTTAAAACAATGCAAACCTCTTGCGGTCAATGTCACGGTGACCGTGATTTAGATAAGTTAAAAGATCGTGTTCTTGAAATTCAAGAGGCAAATGTCAGTGCGTTACACGAGGCACAGGATGTTTCAACCACTTCTCACTATTATGTAAACAAAATGATTACATCTGGTGTAAGCAATGAGAAGATTAAACAAGCACAGGAATATGTGCGTCAAGGACAATGGTACTGGGATATTATCGCAGCAGAAAATTCATCAGGCTTCCATAACCCACAGGGGTCGATGGATTCATTGCGGATCTCAATTGAACAGTCCAATAAAGCAATTCGCCTTGCGACTGAAGAGCTTGTGAAAAAAGGCGTGAACATGGATGAACTGGATAAGGAAATTGAAAAAGTAAAGAAAGCCGTATTAGAGGAAAAAGTAAATGAGAAGAAAAAGGATAAGGCAGTAAATAGTTACTTCCCTGCCCAAGCACCTGTGGTACCACCTGTAAAAAAATAGACTCCTTCCAAATTAAACTTATTCGTCCCGCCAAGAAGGAATAAGAATGGAAAGAGCCTTAGGTAACGTTGTAGAAAGCACTGTTTCTTCATTGGAAACAGTGTTTTCTTGCGTTTATTTTGTCAAATTAAGTGGTAAGTGTCAATTTTAGAATTCTAATTTATTGGTTGGCGGAATAAATTACAAAGTTGGCGGAATTCCATACAAAGTTGGCGGAATAAACTGCAAAATCGGCGGAATTCCATACAAAGCTGGCGGAATAAATCGCAAGTTTGGCGGAATTAACTAAAACTCCATAAATTGACTTGAAATGAAGCAAACATTTACCTGGAGCTGGCAATGAAAAATATTGCACTTCCTCCGAAAAAGGAATAATATAATTCTTTGGGAATTGAATCAGCTTATTGTAAAGGAGCGTTTTTCATGCCACGAGCCTTATGGCTTTTAATCATTGGGATGGCAGTGAATGTAACAGGCTCTTCTTTTTTATGGCCTTTAAATACAATTTATATTCACGATCATTTAGGTAAATCATTATCCGTTGCTGGAGTTGTCTTGATGCTGAACTCGGCAGCAAGTGTCATTGGAAATCTGTATGGCGGCAGTCTATTTGATAAAATAGGTGGCTATAAATCTATTATATTGGGAATAGGTATTACGCTCGTTGCTCTAGTTGGCTTGACATTCTGGCATGGCTGGCCAGCATATATAGTGTTTTTAACCATCATCGGTTTTGGGTCTGGGGTAGTTTTTCCGGCCATGTATGCGATGGCGGGAACCGTTTGGGTCGAGGGCGGACGCAAAGCCTTTAATGCCATTTATGTAGCACAAAATTTGGGGGTAGCCGTAGGTGCGGCTCTTGGAGGGATTGTGGCAGATTATTCTTTCCAACTCATCTTCCTTGCCAATACAATTATGTATATCATTTTTCTTTTCATAGCTGTATTCGGCTATAAAGGAATTGCTACAGCTTCAGCTAAGCCAATACCAAGTGACACAGAAGGACCAGTAATAAAAAACAGAAACAATTTGCGAGCTTTATTAATCCTGTGCTTAGGGTATTTACTTTGCTGGGTTGCATATGTTCAATGGTCAACAACGATTTCATCTTATACACAGGAAATCAACATTTCCCTAAGCCAGTATAGCTTGTTATGGACAATAAATGGTGCCATTATCGTCTTAGGGCAGCCGCTGTTAAATGGAGTTATGAAGCGTCTTTCTGCCTCATTGAAGCTTCAAATCCTCATCGGTATTGGCATTTTTATTGTTTCGTTCATTGTGGCAGGAAAGGCAAATGCTTTTTCTGGTTTCTTAGTTGCGATGATTATCTTAACAATAGGGGAAATGTTTATCTGGCCTGCTGTACCAACTGTTGCCTTTAACCTAGCTCCAAAAGGACGAGAAGGCTTCTATCAAGGAATCGTTAACAGCACTGCTACAGGTGGAAGAATGGTTGGCCCTCTATTAGGAGGAATAATCGTAGACTATTACGATATTTCAGCTTTATTCCTCGTCCTAATTGGATTATTTATCATGGCCATCATCACCACTTTACTCTATGACCGTAGCATAAAAACAGTGGTGTCAGGCACCATCCGTGGACAAATGTAGGAATTTGTCCATTCCACATGGACAGTGAGGCAAAGGGTTATTTTCCTTTGTCTTTTTTGTTTAAAACTCAAGCTATTGGTCTATTATGAAATTAGGCTATTTGTTTACTTGCATACTTATGATAAATTTAATACAATAACCGTAATACTTCATATTGAAAAGACAGTGACTAGGAGTAGTAGTGGTCCATACCCGTATTTAGAGAGTTGGCGGCTGGTGAAAGTCAACCGGGTACATCATGAACTCGCCTTTGAGTTGCAAGCATGAAGGAATAGTAATGCTTGCCGTATTCCGCGTTAAGGATGAATGAAGTGAGTGCATGAGCACTAATGTGGGTGGTACCGCGGGAAGATACATACAATCCTCTCGTCCCTTTTGGGGATGAGGGGATTTTTTTATGCTTTGGCTTTGTTAATGAACTTTGTTTATTTTTACAACCTGTTGATTGGAGCGGAAATCAACAGGATAGTTAACAGAGCCTATTTTTTACTAGGAGGAAACAGACATGAGTTTCGATCATCAACAAATCGAAAAGAAGTGGCAACAGAAATGGGAAGTAGAAAAAACATTTAAAACAAGTGAAGAGTATGATAAACGCAAATTCTACGCGTTAGATATGTTTCCATATCCATCAGGTGCCGGTCTACACGTGGGACACCCAGAAGGGTACACTGCAACCGATATTCTTTCACGCTTAAAGCGGATGCAAGGCTATAATGTCCTTCACCCAATGGGCTGGGATGCGTTTGGTTTACCAGCAGAACAATACGCATTGGATACAGGTAACGATCCGGCTGAATTTACAGCGAAAAATATTGATACGTTCCGTCGTCAAATCAAAGCATTAGGTTTCTCCTACGATTGGGACCGTGAAGTAAACACAACAGATCCTGAATACTATAAGTGGACACAGTGGATCTTCTTAAAGCTTTACGAAAAGGGGTTAGCCTATATTGATGAAGTAGCTGTAAACTGGTGCCCGGCACTTGGTACCGTTTTGGCAAACGAAGAAGTAATTGATGGAAAGAGTGAACGTGGAGGACATCCAGTTGAACGCCGCCCAATGAAACAGTGGATGTTAAAAATCACAGCTTATGGCGACCGTTTATTAGAAGACCTTGAAGAACTTGATTGGCCTGAAAGCTTAAAAGAAATGCAGCGCAACTGGATTGGGCGCTCAGAAGGGGCAGAAGTAAACTTCCAAATTGATGGACACAGCGAAACGTTTACGGTCTTCACAACTCGTCCAGATACATTATTCGGTGCAACCTATGCGGTTCTAGCCCCAGAGCATTCCTTTGTTGATAAAATCACTACAGATGAACAGCGTGCGGCTGTAGAAGCGTACCTTGATAAGGTAAAAACAAAGAGTGACCTTGAGCGTACAGATCTTGCCAAGGAAAAAACGGGTGTCTTCACTGGTGCCTATGCGATCAACCCAGCAAATGGTGAGAAAATGCCAATCTGGATCGCGGATTATGTACTAGTAAGCTACGGAACTGGTGCAATCATGGCAGTCCCTGCACATGACGAGCGTGATTTTGAATTTGCGAAAGAATTTAATTTACCAATCAAACCAGTAGTAGCTGGCGGCGATGTCGAGAAAGAAGCGTACACTGGTGACGGTGAACATATCAATTCTGAGTTCTTAAATGGTTTAAACAAAGAAGAAGCCATTTCAAAAATGATTGCTTGGTTAGAAGAAAAAGGAATTGGAACCAAGAAAGTAACTTTCCGTTTACGTGACTGGTTGTTCAGCCGTCAGCGGTACTGGGGTGAGCCGATTCCAATTATCCACTGGGAAGATGGCACAATGTCGGCTGTTCCGGAAGATCAGCTTCCATTGACATTACCAAAAACAACAGATATCAAACCTTCCGGTACAGGAGAATCACCATTAGCTAACATTGAGGATTGGGTAAATGTGGTTGATCCTGAAACAGGTAAAAAGGGTCGCCGTGAAACAAATACCATGCCACAATGGGCAGGCAGCTGCTGGTATTACTTACGTTATATTGATCCGAAAAATGACCAGGCACTAGCTTCCCAAGAGAAATTAAATCACTGGCTTCCTGTTGATATCTACATTGGTGGTGCAGAGCATGCCGTGCTTCACTTACTTTATGCCCGCTTCTGGCATAAGTTCTTGTATGATATCGGTGTAGTGCCAACTAAAGAACCATTCCAAAAGCTATTTAACCAAGGAATGATTTTAGGCGAGAACAATGAAAAGATGAGTAAATCAAAAGGTAATGTTGTAAATCCTGATGATATTGTAACTAGCCATGGTGCAGATACACTTCGTTTATACGAAATGTTTATGGGACCTCTTGATGCGTCCATTGCATGGTCAACTAATGGTTTAGACGGCTCCCGTCGTTTCCTTGATCGTATTTGGCGTTTGATGATTGAAGAAAATGGTGAGGTAAATCCAAAAATCCAGCCAAATGAAGAAGCTTCTAATTTGGAAAAAGTGTATCATCAAACAGTGAAAAAGGTTACAGAGGATTACGAAGGCTTACGTTTCAATACAGCGATATCCCAAATGATGGTATTCATTAATGAAGCGTATAAAGCAACTGTGCTTCCAAAGGAATACATGGAAGGCTTCGTCAAAATGCTAGCACCTGTAGCCCCACACATTGCTGAAGAGCTTTGGGAAAAGCTTGGTCATAGTGGAACCATTTCCTATGAAGCGTGGCCAGCATATGATGAAGCGAAGTTAGTGGATGATGAAGTAGAAATTGTTATCCAGGTAAATGGTAAGGTAAAGACAAAGCTTATGGTACCAACCGATGCAAGTAAGGAAGCTTTAGAAGGAATTGCGATGGAAGATGATCGAGTAAAAGAGCAGATCGAAGGAAAAACCATTCGCAAGGTGATTACTGTTCCGGGTAAACTTGTAAACATTGTAGCAAACTAAATTTAATAAAGGGGCTGCCTCCATATTGAAAGGGGAAGCCTCTTTACTCTTAAAAAGGGGATGGATTTCATGGAAGAAATTAAAGTCATTACACCTGAAGAATTACAGAAGAAGTTGGAAGCAGGGGAAAAGCTTGAGCTTGTAGATGTAAGGGAAGATGAAGAAGTAGCCGGAGGAATGATTCCAGGGGCAAAGCATATTCGAATGGGCGATATTCCTGCTACCCTTGACTACTTTGATAAGGATAAAGAGTATATTTTTATCTGCCGCTCCAGTGCCCGCAGCGGAAATGTCTGTCACTATTTACAGGAACAAGGCTATAAGGTCCGTAACATGGTTGGCGGAATGCTGAACTGGACAGGTGAAACAAATAAATAACCGGAAAAAACCGATTCTCCTTATGAATCGGTTTTTTTATATCATTGATAGGTTTCGAGACTAGACTTATTCCTCCATAGCATGCCTCCTAATACAAGAAATGGTAGCAAATTAATGGCTAAAACCATCACACCTTGGAAATCTGTACCAATGAAAAGTCCATGCAGGGTGACCAATATATAGAGGATCGGGTTCAAAGCGTGGAGTTTGCGCCACTTTTGATAACCAATCTTTTTCCGTGCCTTTGACGTTATAACCGTCATGAGTAAAAAATACAACGAAACAGTGCCCAGGGCCATTGGAAGAGGCTTATAGTCAGTGGTAAATGGAGTTAGTATTTCAATCCACTGGAAGGAAAGATAGGAGTCTATGAGTAAGAACCCTACATGACCCAAGACAAGAATCAATGCCCAATTCGATAGCGCCTCATGCAAAAACAAGGAAATGGTTACTTTGTGTTTCCGCTTTTTTTGTACTTGTGAATACAGACCAATCACAACAGATAGGTATAGTAATAGATAGGACACGGTCCCTGTCGCACGAATCATATACCATTCAAACAACTCCATGTTGTTCTCCCCCTTTCCAAATTTCTCTCATTTTATTAATTAATACGGCTTTCGAGTCTTTTGTCTTAATCCACTCCCGGCCTTTTTCTTCCCCTAAAAGAAGAACAGTTTTTGCCCATACATCCGCTTCTAACGCAGAAGGAGCGGTTATAGTGGCAGAAACAATATGACTCTCAGATGGTTTTCCCGTATGTGTATCTATGAGATGGTGCTTCCACTCCCCGTTAACGAGCCACTTTCTTTTCATGGAAGTGGATGTTGCCACAGCCCCGTTTGTCACCTGAATAGAGGATAGTATCTGTTTTTCATCGAAGGGACTTTCAATTCCGATATTCAATGCACGAGGCAGTTCTCCGAAAATACGGATATCTCCACCGACATTTATAAATCCATAACCCGTCCTTTCCAAGAGTTCAGAAGCACGGTCGATCACCCAGCCCTTAGCAATTCCACCTAAATCAATGGTAGAAAGGAGAACGACTGACTGCTTCCTTATATTTAACGTAAATGGAAGGGAGAGGGAGGGAACGTTTGTTGAAAGGTCATGTACTATTACTTCCTGCCCTTTTATATATTCAATCGATCTAGAGTAACCGCTGGTTTCAAGAGCTGACAATACACTAGGGTTGAAAATACCTTCTGTTTCCTTATAGAAACGATCTGCTTCCTTGAGAATTGCAAATATTTCGTTAGAGACAGGTATATCCTTTCCTACCTGTTGATTTATCCTAGATAATTCACTATCTTCACGAAACCGGCTGCAGGTATTCTCAATGGATTCAAATAGTTTATAAATGGGCATCATGTCATTCGCAAACATTTCATGACTAATAGAAATCTGAACGATTGTACTCATAGAGTTGAAACGATAGGTATACATCAGGTTCCACCTGTGGTTGTATCAAAGCCGCCATGGCGACCCATCACAGGACTATCATTATTTGAGAACTGATCCTGCTGATTACTATTATCAAAGAATTGGTCATCATCCGTTGGATATTGATTGCTATCATCAAAACTATTAGTATCCTGGTCATTTTGATTAAATTGCGATGAACGATCTCTTCCAAAAGAATGACGAAATCCTTGCTCGGGCCTTTGTGTTTGAGTATTAGATGGATCCTCTGATTGCTGATTAGAATTATCGATAGAAGGTCCTTGATTTACAGCGATTTGGCTGTCATCTTTGTTTCCATTTGAAAGTCCTAGATAGGAAACCATCCCAGCGACTAAAGCTAAGCTCCCAAAGCTGACTCCCCAAGAGATTTTTTGTTTTTTATCCAACTTTAGTGCTCCTTTCATCTTTCGTTTACCTTACAAATTGAAGTTTACAAGTTAAACCTTAAATAAAACTTAATTTTTTTAGGTATTCAATTTTTAAAATTCTGAAAAAAGGTGAATAATGGTAGTAAAAAACGAAAGGGAGAGTAACCGTGATTCAAGTAAAGTTATTTGACCGGGAGCATGAGAAGGATTTAGAAAAGGAGATGAATCGTTTTTTAAGAGGAATCGATGAAAAGAGTCTCTTAGATATAAAGTATAATGTCGCTGCAATGACAGAGGACGAAGAGGACGACCAAATTTATTGTTTTTCTGCAATGATTATCTATCGATCTTAATAAGAAAAGCGGAAGCGCCTTGTTCAGCCCCGACAGGCAAATGTTCTTCGGCAAGAAAAGTCGCTCTTTGACTTTACTTGCCGAAGGCTATTTGACCCGAGCTGTAACAATCATCGCTTTATCAAGCCATGATTGTTACAAGATAATCAAGGTAGATTATTCAGGGGGAAAACTGGCTAGGCGCTGAAGCTGAACAATTCTCGAAGTCGATTTTATCCTTTTTATATAATTTAAAAAAGAACCCTTTAGTGAATTTTCGTTTCACTAATAGGATTCTTTTTCTTTTACCAGATAGGCTGAAAATTAGATTTTGCGAAGAGAGCGGCGTTGGTTCCTGCAAGCCTTCCCGTTACAAGGGCTGAAGTGATATTATATCCCCCTGTATATCCATGAATATCAAGGATTTCTCCGCAAAAATACATACCGCTCATTAGTTTTGAGCCCATGGTCTGTGGCTCGATTTCTTTCACAGAAACACCGCCACCCGTGACAAATGCTTTTTCAAGCGGCAGTGTACCATTCACCTTAATGTGAAATTGCTTACAGTTATTAGAAAAACTTCTGATTCTATCATTAGAAATAGTACCACCCTGCTCAGAAGGATCAATGCTATTTTGTTCTAATAAAAATAATAAATATCGTTCAGGAAGCATTCCTTTTAATGTATTTTTTATGCTTTTCTTCGGTTCACTTTTTACTAGCTTCACGATTTCTTGAAAAATTTCTTCTTCTTTTTTATCAGGTAAGGCATCCAGACTCATGGTAACCTCTTTTAAATTCCATTTCTTCATCGCTTTGACGACAAACTGACTGCAACGCAGTACTGCTGGACCGCTAATGCCAAAGTGCGTGAACAGCATGTCCATCCGATGGGAGATAATCGGTTTGCCTTTTGGATTTAAGACGCTCAAGTCAATGTCCCTTAACGATAAACCTTGTAGTGTTTTATTTTTGATAAAAGGTTCGCTTGACGTGACAGGGACTTCTGTAGGGAACAGCTCAGTAATCGTGTGACCTGCTTTTTCAGCCCAGGCGTACCCGTCCCCAGTGGAGCCTGTATGTGGCACCGATTTTCCACCAACAGCAATCACAATAGACTTGGCTGATATGTTTTGTCCATCCTTTAATAAGACTGACGATACTTGCCCGTCTTGGTAGATAAGATCTTTGACAGGGCTGTTCTTGAATACTTTAACGTTAAGCTTGTCTAACTGCTGTAAAAGTGCATCAACAACGGATTGTGCTTTATCAGAAACAGGGAACATACGTCCATGGTCTTCTTCCTTCAATTCGATTCCTAGTTTTTCAAAGAAAGCAATAATATCTTCATTGCTAAAGATAGAGAAAGCACTGTATAAAAACTTTCCATTTCCAGGTAAGTGTTTAATAATTTCTTCAACAGGGAGGCGGTTTGTTACATTGCAGCGTCCGCCACCAGAAATAGCAAGTTTTCTACCAAGCTTTTCACCTTTATCTATTAAAAGTACTTTTGCGCCTTTTTCACCGGCAGCAATGGCAGCCATTAAACCAGATGGCCCTCCGCCAATGACGATGACATCATATACCATATTTCCACCAACTTTATATTCTTCTTAGATTTCATGTCACTTCATTATAAACATTTCTAGCTGAAATAAAACAAATCAAGAGGATTTTCATAAAATTAACTTGATTTGTTAGTAGCATCGAAGGGAAAAGAGTTGTAAACTACTAATAGTGTGCAAAAAAGTAGATAGTTACTTTGTGAAGAAACGCACGTATTTCTTCGGGTAGGAAGGGATTTTATGCAGTCTAAGCTTTTAAGAGGAACATTTATATTAACTTTTGGGACGATACTTTCCAAAGTTCTAGGCTTAATTTACGTTATTCCATTCTTTCAAATTGTGGGACGAGAAGGAACGGTTCTATATCAATTCTCTTACGTTCCTTACACCATTTTTATCAGTGTTGCCACAGCAGGTGTACCGTTAGCGGTCTCAAAGTTCATTTCTAAATATAATGCACTTGAAGAATATGCTGTTGGAAGAAAGTTATTTAAATCCGGTTTAATGATTATGCTGGCCACTGGATTTGTTGCCTTTTTAGCAATGTATCTTGCTTCACCAACATTAGCTGAAATGAGTACACGCGGTGAAAAAGCCAATTTAGACGAGGTTACAACCGTCATGAGAGCGGTTAGTTTTGCTTTAATCGTCGTTCCGTTTATGAGTCTGATCAGAGGCTATTTCCAGGGACACCAATCCATGGGACCTTCGGCTCTCTCTCAAGTTGTAGAACAAATTGTTCGCATTATGTTTACTTTACTGGGAGCGTACGCTGTTTTGAACATCTTCCATGGAAAAATGGTAACAGCTGTCAGTGTGGCTACGTTTGCTGCATTTATCGGAGCTATTGGAGGTCTTGCGGTTTTATTTTGGTATTGGTATAAGAGAAAGCCGTATTTGGATGAGCTACTTGAACATGATAAGGGTACGATGGATATTTCGCTTAAGGAAATTTATAAAGAAATTTTTATCTCAGCCTTTCCATTTGTTTTAGTGGGAATTGCGAATCCATTATTTCAGGCAATTGACCAATTTACCTTTACAAAGGCAATGGCCGAAATTGGAAAAACACCGAAAGTTGCTGAATCTTTCTTCTCGATGTTAAACTTCGAGTCGCACAAGATTGTTATCATTCCAGTTTCGCTAGCAACTGCTTTCTCGCTAACCTTAGTTCCTAGTATTACGAAGGCTTTTATTGAGAATGACAGGAAAAGTATGAATCGACAACTAAATCAAACATTCCAAGTCTTATTATTCTTAACGCTGCCAGCTTCCATTGGTCTTTCCTTGTTGGCTGAGCCTATTTACACAGTCTTTTATCAGCATGATTTGCTTGGTGCAGCGGTATTAAGAGCGTACGCACCAGTTGCGATTCTTTTTTCTCTATATTCTGTTACTGCTGCTATATTGCAAGGCATAAATGAGCAGCGCTTTACGATTTTAAGCTTACTTGTAGGTTTATTAATAAAATTATCCTTAAACATCCCATTAATAAAGATGATGGAAACAAAAGGGGCTGTATTAGCTACAACTCTTGGGTATATTGCAGCTATTATTATCAATCTGGTTGTTATTAAGACTTATTCCCGTTATCCGTTCCGTCTTGTATGGCGCAGGAGCTTATTAATTATCATCTTTGCCGGGTTAATGTGGGTTGGGACGGAGGTAGTGTATAAGTTTCTATCACTATTCCTTTCTTCAGCATCGAAAGGGCAATCTATTTTGATTATTCTAGTTAGTGCAGGAGTCGGTGCAGCCATTTATTTTTATTTAGGGTTAAAATCAGGCCTCGCCAACCGCTTGTTCGGTTCAAGGCTGGACCGCTTGATGACAAAGTTAAAATTACAAAAAAGGAGGGGTTCAGTTGAGAATTGATAAAATGCTTGCTAATCTTGGGTACGGAAGCCGAAAAGAAGTAAAGCAGCTCCTGAAAAGCGGGTCTGTCAAAATAGATGATGTTGTGGTAAAAGATGCAAAACAGCATGTTAATCCGGAAAAACAAACCGTCACGCTGAACGGTGATGTCATCGAATACAGAGAATTTATCTATTTAATGATGAACAAGCCACAAGGTGTGCTATCAGCAACAGAGGATAATCATACCGAGACAGTCATTGATCTTCTGGAGCTTGAAGATCAAGTGTATGAGCCTTTTCCTGTGGGAAGATTGGACAAGGATACAGAAGGTTTATTATTAATCACCAATGATGGTCAATTGGCTCATCGCTTACTGGCGCCGAAAAAACATGTACCTAAGACTTATTTTGCAGTGATTGATGGGGAAGTAACTGAGGCGGATATTACAGCGTTCGCTAATGGAGTAACTTTAGATGACGGTTATGAGACCAAGCCTGGTGAATTAAAGATACTGAAATCAGGAATCCGTTCCGATATAGAATTAACGATAACCGAAGGAAAGTTCCATCAAGTAAAAAGAATGTTCGAAGCGGTTGGAAAAAGAGTGGTATATCTCCAACGTATTTCAATGGGGCCGCTAGAGTTAGATGAAACTCTAGAATTGGGCGAATACCGCGAATTAACCGATGAAGAAATCGAGCTTTTAATGAATTATCAGGTGAAATAGAGAGAAGCAGCTAATTGATTAGCTGCTTCTCTCTTTATTTACTTTGCAAATGTTTAAGAATTTCAACACATGCTGGTTGAATTCCAAAGGTTTTTCCATATTGATCATGTGGGCTGTTTCAGGAATCACAACTAATTGTGATTCGGCAATCTTTTCATGAATAAACTCGGAAATGGCACAGAAATCAGGAAAATCGATATCAGGGGAGATGATTAGCGTTGGAACAGAAATGTTTCCTACCATTTCCATTGTTTTCGTTTCAGGGAATATCATTTTACCCTTACCGTTCTCTCTAGTTAAATTTCCTGATAGCATGTCAGCATATATTTCAACAATAGCAGGATTGATTTCATCGATGGACCGAAAAGGACCTGCTACCCATGCTTTGCACATTAGCTTAACCGCTTCTTCATGAGACTGTTTCTGAAATAACTCAGTTAATTCTTTATTATAATTTTGTCTTTCTAAAGAATAATCACTCCATCCTAATAAACCTGATGATGCCACAGTCAGAGTATTGACCATTTCCGGATAGGCCAGGGTAAAGTCCATGGCAAGATTCCCTCCAACTGAAAGGCCCACCAGATCAACTTTGGATACACCAAGAAAAGCTAATAAGCCTTTAACATCCTCTACAAGAGAATAATCTTCATCGTGATGACTAGATTTTCCACAGCCGGCATAATCAAAGCGAATGACTTGATAGTACTTAGAAAATTCCTCAAATTGATCGTCCCACATTCTTGAATCAAGAGGATATCCATGTAGTAACATAACAGGTTGCCCATCCCCTTTTACCTCATAAAAAAGTGTAGCTCCATTTATCTCTGCAAATCCAGATCGATAAGTTGACATGGTTCATTCCCCCTATTTTTTGAGCTCACCCACATAGAAAATAGTCTTCACTTCCACATCATCCATTTCCCCTTTTAAAATTTGTTGGATATCTGTGATCGTCGCTTGAGTTGACACTGAAATACCTTTTTTCTTTGTTAAGGCTTCTGTTATTAAAAATGGTTGTGTTAAATAAGCTTCAAGACGAAGTCCTTTGTGATAAGTCTCTTGCTCTGAAGCAGGGATATGCTCCATCCCTAGAAAACGTAATTCACGATAGCGGCGTAGGACCTTTTTTGCCTGCTGCTGTGTATGCAAATGTGCCTTGGAAAGAGTGGCACCTTCAATTAATACGGAAGTAGAGTAAAGCGGATTAATCGCAGGGTAAATTTTTCGGGAAACAAGCTCCGCGTCGAATTGCCACAGGGTGTCTAAAGGACCGAATGGCTCCTGTTCATCAACAGCTTCACCGCTTAAGTCAATTAATAAAGTAGTAGGAGATACTCCAGAAGCGTTTAACCTTTCAATGAGGGCATAAATTTCCCCTGTTAAAACCATTTGCCGGTCAGCGGCGAAAAAAATGGTTTGTTTAGCCATTTGCACCATTTTTTCAAAAGCTTCCTCAACAGAGTGACAGATATGCTTCGTTTCATTAATGACATCACTTAAACCTACTGCATCTTCTTTAGGTTTCAAAAAGAGGGTTTCGAAGCCATTAAGATTCATCCGATGAAAAATTTCTGCTAAAACGACCAGTTGCCCCATACCAGGTCGAGCTACAAATCCGATGGTGCCTCCGAGAGTTAACGGAGCAAAAAGGTCAATGACTTTTATTCCAGTTTCCAGCATTTGCGCATAGGTTCCTCTGATAATTAGTTCATCTACCGTGCATTCTGCCAGGTCGGCGAGTGCGACAAGGGTCTTGACCTCCGCCCGGGCCAAAGGGATTTTTCCGGTACAAAGATTGGAAACCGTAGCCGGGCGCAATCCGACAGCAGCAGCTGCAACTGTAAGATTCGGAACACGCTTACGTAATAACTCAACATTCAATCTTAACTGCTCCATAGTTATCGTTATCCTCCTGTATTGTAAATTACTCCGTAAAGAAAAGTATTTACTCTTAAAAGTAATATATATTCTGAATATTGTTTTTGTCAATGGGTTAATTGTAAAAAATGGAAGGGGGAGATGTGGAAGTGGCAGATAAACCTCAAGAAGTGGCCGATAAAATGTAAAAGTGGCAGATAAAATCCAAAAGAGGCCGATAAATCCCAAAAAGTGACCGATAAATCTTTCAGCACAAAAATTGGCCACCTTTTTATATGAAAAGGTGGCCTTGATATCAACTATTTCCTTGGATAAAAATCATATCCATCCACATTTTTAATCCATATCCGAGCATTTTCCCCACCGGAATCAGCAATCCACAGATCCTTTTGCATTTCTGCGATATCCTTTTTCCTTACCCAGAATAATTTACGGGTGGACGGTAGAAAAATAGGATGGTAATCACCAAATCCCTTAGGCGGACGGGTCAATTGCAATTGTGTTGACTCACCCATTTTTATTAAAAATAAAGATGGATCTGGTCGACCCTTAGGATTGTTAGACCATTCACGCTCTGTTACCCTTGAGACAATTAAGGACTGATCATCTCTCCATGTAAAACCTAATTCAGCAAAGTGAGCAGGGGTTAAACTGACCGAATGAAAGGCAGGAAGCTCCGTAACCTTCAATTTTTTATTTTTGAAGCCAAAAACAATTCTCCCTCCACCCGCAATATAACCCAACCGATTCTGATGAAATGCCCACTTAGGAGAATCAACTTCCCAAACAAGTTCATCGAATACTTCGAAAGTCTGTCCATCAGAAGAAATGACACACATCATATTGCTGTCCATTGACCACGAGGCAGTGGGGCTAACCATAAAGGAGATCCACTTCCCATCAGGGGAAAATTGAAAATCAGTTGCATCGATGGCCAAAATACTAATTTTCCCTTTTTTTAACTCATTAGGAAGGGTATAGAGTTTTTTCACGTTTTTCGTTAGACTCGTTATTTTGGTAAAATCCTCTTCAAGTCCAATTTTGTAAAGAACAGGGTTGGTCCATCCATCGGGTCTTAGTGATGCACCTGAGGAGGTTATAAATGCACTACCATCGGGGAACCAGTTGTAATCACCCACCCCTAATGCAATATTATAAAATTGGTCGAGTTTGGAAACATTTAAGACACCACCACTTTTAAAAGCAAGAATATCTTCAACCGGTGACCATTTCGGATTATAACCGTCATAAGTAATCCTTTTGTGCTTTTTTGTTTCCACATTGTACACCCAAATTTCTGTTTGGGATTCCAGGTTTGGACTTATTTTTACTTTTGGTTCCACACCATAAACGATCCACTTGCCATCATGTGACCATTGGGGAGAAATTGTATATGTTGCAGGCTTTGTCGTTATTTTTTCCTCTTTACCATTCGTTTTGATCCAAAGAAAGTGATCTCTTATAAACGCTACTTTTATATTTACGGGTTCAGGTTTAGCAAATGCAAAGTTAGGAAGTAGCATTATGAAAATTAGAATCAAGCAAAATTTCTTTCTCATCCTTTCACCTCTTATACAGTCCTTCGATTATTGTTCACAAGATGGGAAGAATTATCAGAGGTAAAAAGTTTTTAAAGAATAAGTAACTGGGTATAACAATGGGTAACTTAATACTATTTACGGCGAATGATATTTCTTAAAAGGGGGAATTGCCATGAAACTTACGCATGAACAGGCAATTGAATTACATGGTTTTAATAACCTGACGAAGTCACTAAGCTTTAATATGTATGATATTTGTTTCACGAGGACGAAGGAAGAACGAGAATCCTATTTAAAATATATTGATGAACAATACAGCGCAGAGAGACTTGAAGCGATATTAAAAAACGTTTCAGATCTTATAGGGGCACATGTCTTAAATGTAGCCGCTCAGAACTTTGAGCCTGCAGGAGCGAGTGTAACGTTATTGGTTTCAGAGGGACCTGTAACAAATGCTCCATCTGAATCATTCGAGGAATCGCCTGGTCCGCTTCCAGAATCCGTGGTTATGCAGCTTGATAAGAGTCATATCACTGTGCATACATATCCCGAGTTCCACCCTGATGAAGGAATCAGCACGTTTAGAGCGGATATTGATGTCTCCACATGTGGGGAGATTTCACCGCTTAAGGCGCTTCACTATTTAATACGCTCATTTGAAACGGACGTAATGACCATTGATTACCGTGTTCGCGGATTTACGCGTGATAAGACAGGGCATAAGCTGTTTATTGACCATGAAATAAACTCAATTCAAAATTACATTCCTGAAGATGTTGGAGAGTTATTCGATATGATTGATGTAAACGTCTATCAGGAAAACATTTTCCATACAAAATGTAAGCTGCGGGAATTTGATTTAAATCACTATTTATTTGGCTATACAAAAGATAAATTGACCCCTGATGAACATATTGAAATTACAGAAAGACTCAAGCTGGAGATGGATGAAATTTTTTACGGAAAGAATATGGTGTAACAAAAAAGCTCGGGATTACCGAGCTTTTTGCCGTTTGATGTTATTCATCTAACAAATGATGCATCATGCGATTTTTATCATCAAAGAACTGCTTCATAATCCGATAATGGTTGGTTTCTTCTAACTTACTTTCCTTTATGCCCTCATCCGTAAATTCAAAGATTTTTGCATGTGGATAGGCCATGATGATCGGTGAATGGGTCGCGATGATAAACTGTGAATGTTCATTGACTAAGTCATGAATCCTCGTGAGCATCGACATCTGCCGTAAAGGGGAGAGGGCAGCTTCAGGTTCATCCAAAATATAAATGCCATTTCCCCAAAAACGATGAAGAAACGTTGCAAAGAAGGCCTCACCATGGGATTGCTCATGAAGGGAAACACCGCCGAAAGAATCAATCACCTTACGACCACCATCACCCTGATCCAGCTCTTCAATGTTTGAAGCTACATTATAAAAACTTTCCGCTCTTAGGAAAAAACCATCTTGAGGTTTTTCTACACCTTTAATTACCTTCAAATAGTCTGCAAGCGAAGAATGAGAATCATATGTGGAGAAATTGAAATTGAAAGACCCACCTTCAGGATTAAAGCCTAATGCAACCGCAATGGCCTCTAACAGTGTAGATTTTCCCATGCCATTTTCTCCTATAAGAAAAGTGACATTAGGATGGAAAACGAGTTCATCGAGTTTCTCTATTGCTGGCAGATTAAAAGGATATTTGTTGAAGGCGGGAATTTCCTCTCTTTTCAAATGGACTCTTCTTACGTATTGAGTATTTATCATCGTACTACCTCTAAATACTTTTTTAAGAATATTTTATCATTCATTTGATTTATAACATAGGCAGTAAAACCTTTAGCATATTTTAACAGCTTATCCCATACATTGAAGTGAATTAAGTATGGGGGGATGTTTATGCAATTTTATTATGGGCAGCAAATGCCTTTAAGGATCTTGGATGAAGCAGAATTTTGGAAGCATCAGGAAGAAGAGCATACGGTTGTTATTCGAGAACTAGTCTCTGGACTGGAACATGAATTCGTGGATGCATTAAAAAAATGGGAAGCAGCACTGGGAGAAACCCACCAGATAGTAGTTCGTTACATTGAATCCGTTATTCGTTCGGGCTATCAGATTTCAGACCAATTGTACCAACATGTTCTCCAACTGGTAGCTTATTGTCTAGACCAAAGTTTATCGTTTATTAAACTTTGCGAGCAAATTAAAACACAAAGTGCCGCAGTTAGTAGCAATCCAACAGCTAAGGTAGTATTAAACCATATTATTCGGGAATCCGAATATTTTGTCGGAATTGCACAGGCACTCCTATATAATCAATAACCATATGCTTTGGTGACTTTACAAATTGAGTAGAGCCACCATTTTTTATTTTGTTGGACTTGACGTGCAACCAAAAGGTGTTATATTATTCAATTATGAAACCAAATGGTTTCGTATTAAAAACAAGTAATACATGAAATAGTAAACATAGATCAATTCTTAGGAGGAAATCAAATGACAAATGAAGCACAACCAAAATTAGAAGATATCAAATACACGGAAATTTACAATGCTCCAATTGATAAAGTGTGGAATGCAGTAGCAACTGCAGAAGGGCTCTCTGCATGGTTTATGCCTAATGATCTTAAGGCAGAGGAAGGTCACGAATTTCACATTAATGCAGGTCAATTTGGTATGTCACCATGTAAGGTGACACATGTCGATCCGCCAAACCGACTTTCATTTAATTGGGGGAAAGACTGGACCTTAACATTTGAATTAAAGGCCTTAGAAAATAAAACAGAGTTAACACTTATTCATGGCGGTTGGGATGCAAATAAAGTTACGGAATTTGGCGTTCCACATACACCGATTAGAACCAACATGAATCAAGGCTGGGCAGGGCTCGTTAAAAAATTACAAGCATATGTTGAGGCGTAAATGGCTGCTTCTTCTGCAAAGCATGATGTTTTCCAAGCAATTGCTGACCCAACCCGCCGGAGTTTATTAAAGCTCTTAAGCACCCAAGAGATGCCTGTAACTGCTATTAGTGATCAATTTCCGATTAGCCGTACGGCTGTCTCTAAGCATTTACGAGTATTGGCAGACGCCGGGCTGGTAAAAGAACGGAAAGTAGGCAGAGAAACCAGGTACAAGCTAGCGCCGGAACCCTTAATGCAATTAAAGGATTGGCTTCAGTATTTTGAATTATTCTGGGAAAATAAGCTGACCGCTCTTAGACTATTTGTAGAGTCAGATGAAACAAAATAAATCTGTAATACAAAAATGTGATACCCAAATTTAGGGTATCACATTTTTGTAATATTTTGATCCATGTTACCAATCAGTAAGGAAAGTACTACTAATACACCAACTGTTGCCAGTGCTACAGATGAACCGATTAGGTTGCTTGGACTAGTTAAGAAACCAATAAAAATAACACTTAAGCTAATGATGGCGAAAATCGTTGTATACGGAAACCCTTTTACCTGAAAATGTGGTTGCGCTTTATACGTAGGACGTAACTTTAATTGGGCCGCACAAATACAAATCCAAATTAACATAATGGTAAAACCAGGGATTGTCATCAAGTAATTAATAATCTTACCTGGTGTGATATAAGCTAAATAAACACCAGCTAAAATACAAACAGTTGTAATCAAGATACCAATTAATGGAATCCCTTTTTTTGATGTCTTTGCCAAGCCTTTTGGGGCAACACCACTTTGAGCCATTGAGAATAATGTTCTTGATGTCGCGTAAATGCCTGAATTGGCTGCCGAAAGTACAGCGGTCATAAGCACGAAGTTCATGATGTGTGCAGCCCCTGGTAATCCAGTCGTACTAAAGATTTGTACAAATGGACTATCCACGCTAGATACTTTATTCCAAGGCATAATTCCACAAATAATCAGGATAGGTAAAATGTAAAAAATGATAACCCGCCATACCGCCCCTTTAATAATTTTGGGCAAAACTTTGTCTGCATCTTTGGTCTCTGTAACAGCTACCCCTATTAATTCTGCTCCACCGTACGAAAACATGACAACTAAAAAGGCACTCATCATCCCACTGATTCCATGAGGAAAGAATCCTCCGTGTCCAATATAGTTTGAAATAGGGTTATCGACTTCACTTGGAATGAAACCGAGTAAAAGTAAGAATCCCAATACAATAAAGGCTACTAATGCAAGAATCTTAATTCCAGCAAACCAGAATTCCATTTCTCCATAATATTTTACCTGAAATAAATTAATCCCGATAATGACTGATGCACAGATTAAACTTAGTAGCCATAAAGGGGTATCCGGTAGCCAAAATTGAAGGAAACTGCCTGCAGCCAATAATTCAACTACTGTAACAAGGATCCAATTAATCCAATAGAGCCAGCCCACGATAAAGGACACCCGAAACCCAAACGCTTTATTGACTAAATGTTGTACATTTAAATTAGGAAAAGCAAGTGCCATTTCCCCTAACGCTGCCATTACAATAAATAGTAGTAAGCCGCCTACTAAATACGTAAACACAACACTAGGTCCAGCAATATTTAAGGTGTCAGAGCTGCCTTTAAAAATCCCTGTTCCTATCATCCCTGCCAATGCAATAAATTGAACATGCCTTGGCAAGAGGCCTTTTTTTAAGTTCTGCTGATTGTTCTCCATGATGAACCTACCAATCTTCTTTTTTGCATAAACGCTTTTAAGCGCTAAAGAATTTTATACTAATATATCATATTTATTAAAACTGTCAATTATATCTAGAGAAAAATTGTATTCTAAACAAATAGTTTTGTTAAACTGGTCTGTTGATTTGCGCTCCAGACACGAGCGGTTCGTGGGTGTTTCGGAAAGCCTCCTCGGAGAAACGCGCCTGCGGGGTCTCCCCTGAACCATACTCCCACAGGAGTCTTCGTGTCTTCCGCTCCAATCAACAGGGGATAACAATCAACAATGTTCTTTAACACAGCCCAAAAATAAAAGCACACGATGATCTCGTGTGCTTTCTAGATTCATTTTCTACGGTTCACTTTACATTAAGATGACATCTTCACTTTCTTCTCTGTTGTTGTCCATTTTCCGCGGCTTGGGCTAATTACCAAGTCATTATAGGCTAAGACATTTAAATCTCGTTGAATGGTGCGAGGAGTGATACCAAATTCCTCTACAAGTTCCTGTGTTGAAACAGTTCCTTTATTGCGAATAAACATGTAGATACATTTGATGCGGTTTAACATCCGGTTAGTTGAAGGTTTCAAAGAACCACTCCCTATCCTTTTTTCAAACCTTTGGCTTTAACCCTGCTACCGACAGCCTTTTTGAAGATTTGCTCTTCAATCATATGTAGTTTCTTTTCCGCGCAGACATCTCCTTTTTTAGATGTAGTAGTGAAACTTAGATGTCATACATCTAAGGTTATTGTACCCATAATTTCTGAAAATTTCTACCACTATAGTAAAGTTTACAAAATTATCTTCAAAAATTTACAAATATCGTCTTTTTTTCTACCTCCTCATTCATTTTTATATTCTAAGGTATGGTGAATATAGCTGGGTTTATGCTAAATTTTTTGAATTTTTAGTAAAAATATATATAAATTTATTCTTGGATAACACGTTTGACGTCAAAATTGCTAAGATATTTGCAAAAATGATATTGTAAGAGAAGTAATAAAGAGGGGGGAACCATCAGTGACACAGATTAATTGGATGCATGAAGTAGAAAAAAGAAAAGAGGATCTCATTAAAGATACACAGGGATTATTACATATTAAAAGCCTCTTGGATGAAGAAAATCCTTCACCTGAAGCACCACTTGGAAAAGGCGTTAAGGAAGCATTAGATTATATGCTTAACCTTGGCGAAAAGGATGGCTTCACACCAAAAAATGTCGGTAATCTAGCCGGCCATCTTGAGTTTGGCGCAGGTGAAGAGCTGTTAGGTATTCTTTGCCATGTTGACGTTGTCCCTGAAGGGGATGGGTGGACAAGTGATCCATTTGGAGCGGAAATTAGAGAAGGTAAAATTTTTGCCCGTGGTGCATTAGATGATAAAGGACCAACAATGGCAGCTTATTATGCGATGAAAATTGTGAAAGAGTTGGGTCTGCCATTGAACAAACGTGTTCGTATGATTATTGGAACAGATGAAGAAAGTAATTGGCGCTGTGTGGATCATTATTTTAAACATGAAGAAATGCCGACACTTGGATTTGCTCCGGATGCTGATTTTCCTATTATCAATGCGGAGAAGGGCATAGCGGATTTCGATATGGTTCAACAACAACAATCAGAAGATACAAAGGAAGCCATGATAGAAGTGGAGAGTTTTGTTTCCGGAAAGAGATATAACATGGTTCCAGATTTAGCACAAGCGACCATCTTTGTTAATGAATATGAAGAAGAAACTGTCCGCCAATTTACTGAGTTCATGACAAAGTATGAATTGGAACACCGTTATCAACTGGAGAATGGAAAGCTCCTCTTGGAGGTAAAAGGTATTTCAGCCCATGGAATGGAGCCAAGAAATGGGAAAAATGCCGGTTTGTTTTTAGTAGAGTTTCTGTCTAAATTAAATGTAGATGCAAGGACTTCTCATTATTTCAAATTTGTATCTCGCTATTTCTTTGAAGATTCACGAGGAGTAAACCTGGGAGTGGCTTATTCAGATGACGTTTCTGGAGAATTAACGATCAATCCTGGTAAGCTTTCTTATTCTAAAGATACAAATGGTAGAATTGGAATGACATGCAGATATCCTGTTACAAATAAAATGGGAGAAACCAAAGCGAGGTTAGAAGAGCTTTTACAAAAAGAAGGTTTCGTACTAGATAATTTCTCAGACTCCAAACCACATTTTGTAGATGAAAAGGAATTCTTAATTCAAACCTTAAAGAAGGTCTATGAAGAACAAACGGGTGAGAACGCGGAATTAATTGCTATTGGTGGAGGTACCTATGCCCGTTCATTAAAGGCCGGGGTTGCCTTTGGTCCTTTATTTCCAGGACGTCCTGATATTGCTCACCAAAAGGATGAATATATGTATATTGAAGATTTATTAAAGGCTACAGCCATTTATGCACAAGCCATTTATGAGTTGGCAAAAGGCGAATAGATTAAGCAGAGGGGTTAAGGGGAATGAACTTTGCAATTATGAATGGAAAATTGGTCAATCGTTCAGAAGCAAAAGTAGATATAGAAGATCGCGGCTATCAATTTGGAGATGGAGTATACGAAGTAATCCGTGTCTATAATGGCAAAATGTTCACGCTTCAAGACCACTTGAATCGGTTTGTAAAGAGCGCTGACAGTATTGGAATTACATTGCCATATACGATTGACGAATGTTCGGCTATGTTAGTGGACCTAGTGACAAAGAATCATTTGGTTGAGGGAATCATCTATATGCAAATTACAAGAGGAACGGCTCCGCGGAATCATGTTTTTCCGGCAAAAGAAGTTGTTCCTACGCTGGTTGCCTACACGAAAGAAGTGGCTCGGCCAGTTGAAAGCTTAGCGAATGGTGTGAAAACTATTTGCATGGAAGATATTCGCTGGCTTCGTTGTGATATCAAGAGTTTAAATCTATTAGGCAATCTATTAGCCAAACAAAGGGCTGCGGAACAGGGATGTTTTGAAGCGATTCAACATCGTGGTGATCAAGTCACGGAAGGAAGCAGCTCCAATGTTTTCATAGTGAAAAATGGGACAGTCATTACGCATGAATCGAATGAGCTTATTTTGAAGGGGATTACAAAAGATGTCATCTTACAAATATGCTCTCAAAATAACATTCCAGTGGAAGAACGGACTTTTACGGTAGCTGAACTGGCTGCGGCTGATGAAGTGTTCTTATCTAGTACAACCTCAGAAGTTATGCCGATTATTGAATTAGAAGGTGTTAAGGTGAAGGATGGTATGCCAGGACCTATCACGAGAAAGCTGCAGAGCTTATTTACAGTAGAAATAGAGAAGCAATGTGGAAAATTAAAAGAAAAGATTTCATTCTAATCAAAGGAGAGTCCGACCCATGAAAAGGATCGGACTCTTTCTCACATATTGGCATAAAATTGACTTTGAGAATTGTCCAGCTCCACCGCCTAGCCAGTTTTCATCCTGAATATTCTTCCATGATTATCTTGTAACAATCATGGCTTGATAAAGCGATGATTGTTACAGCTTGGGTCAAATAACCTTAGGCAAGTAAAGTCAAAGAGCGACTTTTCTTGCCAAAGAACATTTGCCTGTCGGGGCTGACCAAGGCGCTTGCGCTTTTCATATTAGAATTGAAATAAATCGCTTGATAGATATCTTTCTCCTGTATCACAGGCAATGCAAACCACTACATCGTCTGGTGATAGGCGCTTTGCAACCTGCAAGGCAGCATAGCAGGCTCCACCAGAGGATGGTCCAACTAGAATGCCTTCTTCTTTAGCTAATCTCCGAGTAATATCATAGGCATCTTCATCTTCTATTGCATGAATTTCGTCATATACATCTTGGTTCAAAATTTCAGGTATAAACCCTGGGCTGGTTCCAACGAGTTTATGTTTACCGGGTTTCCCTCCTGAAAGTACAGGAGATCCCTTAGGCTCAACAACATGTACAGTTAAATCTTTAAAATGTTCTTTTAATGTTTCTCCGGTTCCTGTGATGGTACCCCCTGTCCCCGCAGTGGCAACAAAGGCAGAAAGTGGTTTTCCAATTTCTTTCATGGCCTCAATGATTTCAACAGCCGTTGTAAAGCGGTGAGCATTTGGATTTGCTTCGTTTTCAAACTGCATAGGAACGAAACTATTTGGTATCTCTTTAGCTAATTCCTGTGCCTTTCTAATCGCCCCAGGCATTTTTTCATCCCCAGGAGTTAGAACAACTTCTGCACCGTATGCTTTTAGGATATTAATCCGCTCTTGCGTCATCGTATCAGGCATAATAATAATGGATTTATACCCTCTAGCTGCTGCATTCATAGCCAGTCCGATACCAGTGTTTCCACTTGTAGGTTCAATGATAGTCGAGCCTTCTCTTAAAAGTCCTGCTTTCTCTGCTTCAATAATCATATTATAAGCAGCGCGGTCCTTCACGCTTTTACTTGGGTTATAAAACTCCAGTTTTAAATAAACAGAGGCCCCGTCTTTGGGAGCTAAGCGATTAAGTTTGACCAGTGGTGTCTCTCCAATTAATTCGGCAATGTTATTTACTACTTTCATTGGGACCCATCCTTTCTTACTTTTATCTATTTTTCAGCAATTTGTTTTATCTACTCCATAATCATAAATAAAAAATGGCGGCTTGTAAAAAATATCGATTATTCATCTATCACAAACTAGATACAATAAAGACAAAATAAACTAAAATTGAGTAAGGGACTGAATCAATAAATGGAACAGAGAACACATTTCTTCTTTGCCGTTAGGATGCCCGAAGAGACCAAACTAAAAATGAAAAAACATATCGAAAAGTTAAAACACCTGATACCGTTTAGCCGATGGGTACATCATCAAGACCTACATATTACGCTTGCTTTTCTAGGAGCAGCACCGGAAGAAAAATTATCACAAGCTCAAAGTCTTGTACAAGAAGCTTCAAAGACAACAAAGCCATTTCAGTTAAGAATTAATAGGCTTGGTTTTTTCGGAAACGAACACTCCCCAAGGGTCTTCTGGGCAGATACGGAGGAAAGTAAGGAATTAATTCTATTAAGAAATAAAGTGTTCTCAGCTTGTGAGGAAGCTGGATTTGCTCTGGAAACTCGACCGTTTCGACCACATATTACCCTAGCAAGAAAGTGGAAAGGGGAAGAAGCCTTTCAACAAACACAGCTCGAAATGTGGAACGAGCTTCAACCAGACCCGCTCCTTTTTCAAGCAAATGAGGTCGTATTATACCAAACACACCTCCAAAAAACACCAAAGTATGAAGCAATAAAAGTATTCCCATTAGAGTAATAGACTAAATTAATGCCTGATTTGGCACACGTGTTGATTGAAACGGAAGGCGCGAGGACTCCTGTGGGAGTATGGTTCAGGAGAGACCCCGCAGGCGCGCTAGCGCCGAGGAGGCTCGCCGAAACACCCACGAACCGCTCGCGCCTGGAGTGGAAATCAACAGACCATTTTAGAAGAGAAAAATGAAAACACTCAAAAAAGGTTGGTCGTATGAAAGAAATTTATTTTATTGTCAATCCAAAGGCAAGAAACGGTTATTGCCTTAAAATCTGGAAGAAAATTGAAAAAGAACTAGAAAAAAAGCAAGTAAGCTATCTTGCTTTTTTTACAGAATATCAGGGGCATGCCAAAAAAATGGCCAGCCAAATAGCTGCAAAAAATGGCAAAGAGAAGATCATCATTGCGGTTGGCGGGGATGGAACCATTCATGAAGTGATGAATGGGGTAGTAGATTATAACCATTGTACACTTGGATTTATCCCAGGCGGGTCAGGAAATGATTTTTCAAGAGGATTTCAAATACCAACAAATCCGGTGGAAGCCTTACAAGTGATTCTTCGTTTGTTGAAGCAGCCGGCATTACCGATAGATATTGGAAAAATAACCAGAGATGACGAGTTATCATATTATTTTATTAATAATATGGGTGCCGGCTTTGATGCTGTCATATCTTACGAAGTAAACCAATCACGGATGAAGGCGCTATTAAATAAACTTTCATTAGGAAGATTGGTGTATGTTTATTTTCTACTAAGAAAGTTATTTACTTATAAAACCTCAACAATTGATTTATCAATTGACGGTGAAAAGCATATATTTGAACAAACATGGTTTGTGACAGTTTCTAACCAACCCTATTATGGTGGTGGAATGAAAATAGCACCCTCTGCAGAGCCAAACGATGGGCTGTTTGATGTTACCGTTGTACAACAGTTATCCAGGATAAAATTGCTGCTTGTTTTTATTAGCGTTTTTTGGGGTAAACACATTTATTTTAACGAAGTGAAAACGTACAAAGGAAAAGTTGTCTCAATAGATTCTCAAGACTCTCTGTTTGTTCATGCGGATGGAGAGCATATTGGGGTTACACCACTGACTATTCATCTCCAAGAAAAGGCAACGGAGGTGTTAACGAGATTGTCCTTTAAGCAAGTTGATGTGAAAGAGAGGGACTCGAATGAATTGTACTGACAGAAAATTTCTTGCCTATTTAGATGAGCTCAATATCATTACGATTCTTCTGCCGCTATCCTATCATGGAGGGGTGTCGTCCACTTTCTATCTTGTTCATGATACTGAAAAATACCCGTTGGATATGATTACGAAGAATGGAATAGTCGATCATATTAAATATGTTTCTAGGTTTTCAGAGGAGTTTTTATTCGAAAAACAATATTGGGTAGTTGACGAGCATGGAGGTAGAACTGACCTCCAAATTGGAGCAGTTATTCGGACCGAGCGTTTTGACGAAAAATTCTATTACACAGGGAACGACCTCGGTGCGACCCTTTTAGGAGATGAAACTCAATTTAAGTTGTGGGCACCCACAGCTATCCAAGTGAAGTTAAAAATAACACCTCCTCAAAGTAGTTTTTCTGAGATTATAAAACTGAAACGCGGGGAGAACGGGGTTTGGTCTGTTAACATTCCGCGGAATTTAGAACTCTTTCACTATAGCTTCCTCGTATTAATCAATCAAGAATGGCGGGAAGCCGTCGACCCATATGTGAAAGCAGTAACGGTTAATGGAGAATATGGAGTAATCATCAAGCGTGATAATCCGCATAGACCTAGACACGATTTACCGCCACTTGAAAGTCCTGTCGATGCGATAATATATGAAACACATATCAGGGATTTTAGTATACATCCACATAGCGGGATAAAGCATAAAGGATTATATCTAGGAGCAGGAGAACTCCATACAAAGGGGCAGGACGGTGAATCTACGGGTTTATCCTATGTGAAGGAGTTAGGGATAACACATCTTGAGTTTCTCCCCTTCCATGACTATGCAGGTGTGGATGAACTTACACCATTTATGGACTATAACTGGGGGTACAATCCCCTCCATTTCAATGCTCCAGAAGGCAGTTATTCCACAAACCCATCTGACCCCTATTCTAGAATGAAGGAGTTAAAATCATTAATTGACCAAATTCACCAAAGTGGCCTTAGGGTCATTATGGATGTTGTATATAATCATGTGTTTATTCGTGAGAATTCGCCTTTTGAAAAAATCGTACCTGGTTATTATTTTCGACACAATGAATTGGGGATGCCATCGAATGGAACAGGTGTAGGTAATGACATTGCATCCGAACGAAAAATGGTAAGGAAATTTATCATTGACTCAATACGTTATTGGATGGAAGAGTATCATATTGATGGATTCCGCTTTGATCTAATGGGGATTTTAGATGTGGAAACGATGACTCAAGTGCGACAGACCTGTGACAGTATTGCGGAAGGGACGCTCATTATTGGGGAGGGATGGAATTTAAATACACCACTTCCTTCAGATGAAAAGGCAACCATTTCCAATCAAGCCAAACTACCTCAAATTGCACAATTTAACGATAAATTTCGTGATACCATCAAAGGTAGTACCTTTAATTTGTTTGATAAGGGGTATGCTCTGGGTAACGAGCACTACATAGATGCAGCTTTAGAAGTACTTGCAGGGAGCATTGGTTTAAAAAAGCGGAATGTACGTCTTTTTAATGAACCCTACCAATCAGTTAACTATGTGGAATGCCATGATAATCATACCCTTTGGGATAAACTCCAAGCTTGTCTTCCGCATGCAGATGACAGAATTCGTGCAAAATATCACCGGTTGGCTACGGGGCTGGTGCTGTTGTCTCAAGGAATCCCGTTTCTTCATAGTGGACAGGAGTTTTTTCGCACGAAGCAAGGGGAAGGGAATAGCTATTGTTCTCCTGACAGGATTAATCAGCTGGACTGGGAACGAAAGATTCAATATAAAGATAATGTGAATTACCTGAAGGGCCTAATTGCTATACGTAGAGCTATGCCTTGCTTTCGAATGAGAACAGCAGAGGAAATTCGTAGTAATATCCGGCCGCTTCCATCATCATCTCCCATTTTAGCGTGCAGCTATCAAATGGTTCATGACAGGGTAATAGTAATTATTAATCCATCTGTAGATGACCAACTTTTTACACTTCCAAAAGGAGATTGGTCTATTTTGGCTGACCAACATGATGCGGGAATTTATTCTAAAGGGGTCCTTCATGGAGGAGAAATAAAAATACCGCCGATTTCATTAATTGTTTTACTAAAAAAATAGTTTTTCGAGATTACTTGACGAAAAAAGGCAATAGGAGATAAAATTTATTAAGATGGCTATTGTGTGCAATGGTTTCAATAGCTTTTTTTTTGTTTTATAAAAATAAAAGCTGTTGAATGAACTCTGGTTATTTTAAACCTTCCAGCAGCACAGGTTTTACCTCCGAGTAAATTGGAGGAATAAGCCCAATAGAACGGCATAAATTGAAGGTGAACGATTTTGGAACATATACTAGGACAAGAGTGGGAAATTACCCCTGCCGGAGGCGCCACTGGTGAAGCCTTTTATGCAGAATATGAGGACCAAAGGCTTTTTTTAAAGCGAAATTCCTCTCCATTCCTTGCGGTTCTTTCAGCAGAAGGCATTGTCCCAAAGCTTGTTTGGACCAAACGGTTGGAAAATGGAGATGTAATAACAGCACAACAATGGCTTCCTGGCAGAGAATTAACACCGGCAGAAATGAATCAAGAGCTTGTTGCCAAACTTCTCAAGAAAATTCACTGCTCAAAGCCAATGCTTGGAATGTTAAGCAGGATAGAGAACTCGCCATTACACCCGGAAACCATTTTTCAATCAGTGGTCAATGAGTTAGACGAACAGGTTCGATCCTTACCGCAAACACAAAAAGCATTAAATTTCCTAAAGAGCGAAGCATTAAATGTTTATTGTGATGAAAAAGTGGTTTGTCATGGAGATGTCAACCATAACAACTGGCTGCTTGCAGAAGACAACCAGTTGTATTTGATTGATTGGGACGGAGCTAGGATTGCAGATCCAGCAATTGATCTTGGATTACTTCTTTATTGGTATATCCCGCCTGAAAACTGGCAGGATTGGCTAAGCATGTACGGGCAAGAACTGACAGACCATTTAAGATTACGAATGAAGTGGTATGTCACCGTGCAAACTTTATCTTCCATTCAATGGCATAAAAATAAAAACCGTTTGGAAGAGATGAACAAGTGGATTCATTTCTTAAATGAAGTTGTTTAATCAGGAAAATTGATCAATATCGTTAACCCATTGTGATAGGTTATTTTGATTCGATAATATATGTTGATCTAAATCAGCCGTTTGCGCACCATTTTGGCTATACTGGTATACTTCCTGTAAAATGTGTTTCACATTTTGATCAACCTGTGTATTAACCATCAGGGATTTCACTAAACGTTCTAGTTGTTCACATTCCGCTACGGAACCACAACAATCGGATTGATGGTTGTTTAATATATCTTTTAACAATGTGACTTGGTCACCATGACTTAACGGCATAAAAGAACACCCTCTCAAGTGGTATTTAAAAAAAGAATTCACACATTTAGGTTGTGATTCTTTTTTTTGTTTATTCGTTTTCTTATTTTCCAACAAGAATCGCTTGCATGTGAGGGTTTTGCATGATATGGTTTGAACGAAATTATTTTTTATAGGAGTGTCACGATGAGACTTAGACATAAACCTTGGGCAAAGGATAAAATAGATCAGAATCCACAATATGTAGTAGCAAACCCTGAAATGCAAAAAGGGAATTGGCACAATGTATTTGAAAAAAATCAGCCTCTTCATATTGAAGTAGGTACCGGTAAAGGACAATTCCTTATCGGTATGGCAAAGGCGAACCCAGACATTAATTATATTGGCATTGAGTTATATGACAGTGTGATTGTCGCTGCTTTGGATCGTTTGATTGAAGCTGAATTACCGAATTTAAAACTCTTAAATGTGAATGCAGCTGAATTAGATAAATATTTTGCGAAGAATGATGTAGAGAGAGTATATTTAAACTTCTCTGATCCATGGCCAAAGTCACGCCATGAAAAAAGAAGGCTGACTTATAAAAATTTCTTGAAGCTTTATGAAGATATTTTAGTCGATGGTGGGGAAATCCACTTTAAAACCGATAATAAAGGATTATTTGAATATTCATTAATGAGTTTCTCAGCTTATGGATTATTATTAAAATACGTTAGCCTTGATTTCCACAAGAGTGGGTATGAAGGAAACGTCATGACTGAATATGAACAGAAGTTTTCTGAAAGAGGACAACGTATCTATCGTTCTGAAGTGAAATATCAAAATCAAAAGTAGTTCTTTTAGGGCAGTTCACTATGTGAGCTGTCTTTTTGTTTCTCCAGTCCAGTCAGCAATGTTAAAATATAGGAAAAAGGGTTGTGAGGAGGAATGGTTATGGAATCATTGAAAATTGGACGTGTTTCATTAACTTGGCTTTCAGGCGGTGTAACAAATTTAGATGGGGGAGCTATGTTTGGTGTTGTTCCCAAAGGATTATGGTCGAAAAAGTACCCATGTAATGATAAAAATCAAATTGAACTCCCTACAGATCCAATTCTAATTCAAATGGACGGAAAAAATATCCTAGTTGAATCAGGATTAGGGAAAGGCAAATTAACAGAGAAACAACTGAGGAATTATGGGGTTACTCAAGAATCCGAACTAGATGCATCCTTACAAGAGTTAGGATTACGTGCAGATGAAATTGATTATGTTGTTATGACTCATTTACACTTTGATCATGCAGGCGGATTAACAAAACTGGTAGACGGACGCTATACGTCAGCATTTCCAAATGCAAAAATCATTACCTCACAAGTAGAATGGGATGAAATGCGACATCCTAATATTCGTTCCAAAAATACATACTGGAAAGAAAACTGGGAAGCTGTTGAGTCACAGGTTGAGCCATTCGAGGGAGAATGGAGCTTAGGTGCTCTAAGGATGATTCATACAGGGGGGCACAGCAATGGCCATTCCATTTTAATAATTGAAGACGGTGGAGAATTAGCCATTCACATGGCGGATTTAATGGCGACACATGCTCATCAAAATGTTTTATGGGTAATGGCTTATGATGATTACCCAATGGACTCTATATTTGCGAAAGAGAAATGGTTTCCGTATGGTTTAAAGAAAAATGCCTGGTTTACATTTTATCATGATGCCTTCTATAGAGCGGTTAAATGGGACAGTGAGGGGACATTATCTGAGGTTATAAAAAGACTTAAATAATAAGGGAAGGCAGATAATTAAATCTGCCTTTTCTTCTAAGATACAAGGTCCCCAGTTAAAGGCCGAACCACTAGTAGCGTACCGGTTTGTGCATCAGCGATAAATTCAAATTGTTCCGTGGAGCCATTATTATTTTTTGAAATTCCACCTTTGTATACACGATAATGGATTTGCTGCTTTTCATATGGCTCTGCTTCCATATGTATCCAAGAACCACTGATAGGCCCATTTTGCTTAAATTGTTTTTTAACTTGTTCCAGTACTTTTTCAGGTGAGACGTTCGTTTTTTGATCGATTACTTCTTTTACTACATATCCACCAATTAAACCGACCGCAGCACCCATGAAGAATGATTTCCAGTTCATAGTAAGGACCTCCAAAAAATAAATTGGAAAAGATTACGTTTAGGATTCTTCTCTCAGTATATCGTATTTGGTTGTTAGAAGGTAATATTACATATATTGAATGAATTATTGGTAAGAGTCACGAAATTTCTGTAAAATAAACTTATACATATGAACACAGAATCTATTTCTGAAGGAGTTGCGAAATGAACGAACAAACACTAAAGCTTTTTCAAACCTTAACTGAGCTTCCAGGGGCACCTGGAAATGAGCATTTAGTAAGAAAATTTATGAGAGAGCAATTAGCTCAATACTCAGATGAAATTATTCAAGATAACTTAGGAAGCATTTTTGGTTTAAAAAAAGGAAATACTCAAGGTCCAACTGTTATGGTAGCTGGCCACATGGATGAAGTGGGTTTCATGGTAACGGCAATTACTGAAAATGGTATGATCCGTTTTCAGCCGCTAGGTGGTTGGTGGAGTCAAGTGCTCCTTGCCCAACGTGTACAGATTATGACGAAGAATGGTCCAGTCATTGGTGTCGTTGGTTCCATTCCACCACATCTTTTAGATGAATCCAAGCGTAACAAACCAATGGAGATTAAGAACATGCTAATCGACATTGGCGCAGACAACCGGGAGGATGCGGAAGAAATCGGCATTAAACCAGGGCAGACTATTTTGCCTATTTGTCCATTCACTCCAATGGCTAATAAAAAGAAAATTTTAGCAAAAGCATGGGATAATCGTTATGGTTGTGGATTAGCCATTGAACTTCTTCAAGAGTTAAAAGATGAAACATTACCAAACATTCTTTATTCAGGTGCTACGGTTCAAGAGGAAGTAGGTTTACGCGGTGCCCAAACAGCTGCAAATATGATTAAACCTGATATCTTCTTTGCACTTGATGCGAGTCCTGCAAATGATATGAGTGGAGATAAACTAGAATTTGGCCAATTAGGCAAAGGTGCTTTGCTCCGAATCCTAGATCGATCCATGGTTACGCATCGTGGAATGAGAGAGTTTGTCCTTGATATTGCAGAAACGCATCAAATTCCATATCAATATTTCGTTTCACAAGGCGGTACGGATGCCGGACGTGTTCATCAGTCCAATGAGGGCGTTCCGAGTGCAGTAGTAGGGATTTGTTCACGCTATATCCATACCCATGCATCCATCATTCATATTGATGACTATGCAGCTGCCAAAGAATTAATCGTGAAACTTGTAAAAGCCTGTGACCAAACAACAGTTGATACAATTCGATCTAACAGCTAATACATGGGGGCATGGTTCATGCCTCCTTTTTGTATGGTCTTTGTAAAAGCCTTATGCTAATTTATACACCTGTTGATTGGAGCGGAAGGCGCGAAGACTCCTCGAAAATGCTATCGCATTTCCTTCGTGCGTGGGCGGATTCAAGATGCAACTCAATGTCCTGTGGGAGTATGGTTCAGGGGTGAATCCCGCAAGCGCGTTTCTCCGAGGAGACTCGCCGAAACACCCACGAACCGCTCGCGCCTGGAATGGAAATTAACAGCCAAGTTAATAGAGTTTTTATTAGTGAAAAAAGGAGATACAAAAATGAAAATCATTATTGGCTCAAAAAACCCCGCAAAAGTTTTAGCCGTAAAAAATGCTTTTTCTAAAGAGGAAGCAGAGTTTGTCCCATTAGATATTCCATCAAATGTTAATGACCAGCCCTTTACAGATGACGAAACAATCCAAGGTGCTAAGAACCGGGCCATGGGTGCTTTGCTGCAAGGAGAAGGGGATATTGGAATTGGGCTTGAAGGCGGCGTGCAAGAAACAAGCCATGGCCTAATGCTCTGCAACTGGGGAGCGCTAGCCTCCCATGATAGGGAGCCAATTATCGCCGGAGGAGCAAGGTTTCTTCTCCCTGAAGAAATTGCTGTAAGGCTTAGAGCAGGAGAAGAGCTTGGTCCGGTCATGGATGATTATGCAAAAATGAAAAATGTAAGAAAACACGAAGGGGCCGTAGGGATATTTACCAACGGAGAAATAAACCGTGTTGATATGTTTACCCATCTTACGAACCTGCTGGTGGGACAATATTACTATCAAAAAAATATTATATAAATACTTTGTCTACAAAATCCTGTCTTTTGAAATATTTTGGAAGGTATGATATCTTTATAAGACTTTAAAAAGTTGACAGAAAAAACGGAGGCGTTACAAGTGAAAAACTTAGAATCAATGGAGCAATTTGAACAGCTTCGTGACCAAGGGAAAACGATCTTTATGTTTTCAGCAGGCTGGTGCCCTGATTGTCGAATAATTGAGCCGATTCTTCCAGAAATTGAAGCAAAATATAATGAATATACCTTTGTTCATATAGACCGAGATGATTATATTGATTTATGCCAACAGTTAGATGTTTTCGGTATCCCTAGCTTTATTGCCTTTGAAAATGGAAAAGAACTTGGACGTTTTGTAAGCAAAGATCGCAAAACACAAGAAGAAATCGAACAATTCATCGATGGATTAAGATAGCAGGGGAGTGAGGCTGGCTCATGGCTTTTGAGTCAGCCTCATTTTTATTGTACTATTAGAATAGCAGCCCTTAAAGGGAGGAATAGACATGAAAATGGATAGCAAAAAGATGAGAAGGGAATTAGAGACTCGTTTAGCAAAGCAAGAACGGGCAATTTCCTATGATCGCGACAAAGATACACTTAGAATTGAAAGTAAAGCAACAGGGAAAGGAATAACCGTCTCATTACCGGGGATTATCGCCAAATGGCATGCTGAAAAAGAAAAAGCGATTGATGAAGTCGTTTATTATGTGAGTGAAGGCCTGCAAGCAATGGAGGATACGGTTCAATTAACTGATCACGAAAAGAATATCTTTCCTGTCATTCGTTCAACGTCTTTCCCTAAGGAATCAGAGGAGGGAAACCCCTTCTTAAGTGATGAACATACGGCGGAAACGAAAATTTATTACGCATATGACATGGGGAAAACATATCGGTTAATTGACCGTCGTACGATGGAAAGAGAAGGCTGGGAAGCGAACAGAATTAAAGAAATAGCTTTATTTAACGCCAGATCTCTTTCCACTTCCGTAAAGGAAGACCAAGTTGCCGGGAACATCTTTTATTTTCTTAATACCAATGATGGATATGATGCAAGCCGAATCCTAAATAAAGGCTTCCTAAATGAAATGCAGAAACGAATAGTTGGATCGATGGTTTTAGCAGTTCCTCACCAGGATGTATTAATTATTGGAGATATCCGTAATGATAGGGGATATGATGTTCTAGCCCAAATGGCAATGAGTTTCTTTGCAAATGGCCGGGTACCAATCACTGCTTTGTCCTTTATATATGAAAATGGGGAATTAGAGCCCATTTTCATTTTAGGAAAAAATAAATAAAATGAATGAAGAAGGATCACAGAAAGTGGTCTTTTTTCATTACTTCTTTGGGGGATATATCCAATTCGAATATATTTCGACTTATTCTGAGAAATTATCTCGAAAAAATATTAAATACTGCTAAAATAGAATGATAGATGAAAGTAGAAAGAGTGATAGTTTTGAGCTGGATCCAAAACTTTTTTCAAAAGTTTAAAAAAGATGAGGAAGAGGAATTTAACGAATTTCTTATACATACCCCTAAAACCGAAGAGTTTCCAAATTTAAACCCATTAGAAAGTGTAAAAGATTTAGATACTAAAATTTCCTATCAATATCCTAAAGGCGGTTTACGAACATCTACAACTCCCTTATCTGAGGTGAAACCTAAAGCTGCTGAATCTGTAAGAATACAGAAGAATTCAGAACCCCCTCTTGAAATTAGACGGAGAAGGGAACAGAAGGATGTTGAGCCTGTAAAAACTGAAGTGGCAAAACCGGTTAAAGAACCGCATTCACCACCGAGAATGAAAGGACCATTTCATCCGACAGAGATTCCTTCTCCTATTTTCGGGTTTAATAGGCCAAAGAAGTCGGAGACGATTGTAGAGCATGAATTAAGTCACTTTTTAAATGATGAAGATAGAGAGCAACTAAACTTTATAACACCAATTGAAGAGTTAATGGCTGAGAAATCTGTAAACAATTCAGATGAAACTCCAGATGAAAGTCTATTAAATGTAAAAGACTTAGAACCTGAATATGAACTTGAACCAATAACTGTTGAACCAAATATTGCGGTTGAATCAGCTGTTTCTGAACCTCAAGCAGAACCAGTTGAATGTGAAGAAACCCGAATCGATCAGCTTGAAGCTTTGCCTATCCAGCCTGAACCCAAACGTACTCGCATGCCTTTTAATGTGATGATGTTAAAGCAGGATAAGCTCAAGTGGGAAGAAAGAAGTCGAAGAAAGGAACAAGAGAAGAATCTTCTCATAAGTGAAGAAAAGTCGGAAGAAATATCAATGGATACATCTTTAGATCGACTATTAGAGAGGGCAATAGAAGAGCCAGTTGTTCAAAAGGAGGAACCAGCTCCACGCGTTTTTGAAAATGTAGAGCAGAATACGAATCATGGCACGTATATACTTCCTCCATCGAGTTTATTACACCCTCCAGTAAAAGAAGATAGGGATATCGGGTGGTTATTAGAACAGGAAGAGCTTTTAAATCTTACCCTCAAAAACTTTAATGTCGGTGCAAGTGTGGTCAATGTGACACAAGGGCCATCTGTTACCCGTTTTGAAGTGCAGCCCGAACCGGGAGTAAAAGTGAATAAGATTACGAACCTAAGTGACGATATTAAATTAAGT
Organism: Bacillus sp. SORGH_AS_0510; assembly: GCF_030818775.1. Taxonomy (NCBI): domain Bacteria; kingdom Bacillati; phylum Bacillota; class Bacilli; order Caryophanales; family Bacillaceae; genus Bacillus; species Bacillus sp. SORGH_AS_0510. The sequence goes on from NZ_JAUTAU010000001.1 coordinate 1,569,364, forward strand.
CTGGCGGCCAGAGATATTCGGATTGAAGCACCTATTCCTGGAAAGCATACTATTGGGATCGAAGTGCCAAATCAAAAGTCAAGACCTGTCTTTATTAATGAAATTATCCAAAGTAAGGTTTTCCAAGAGTCAACGTCTCCACTAACTGCAGTCATGGGACTGGACATTGCAGGGAAGCCGATTGTAACTGACTTGAAGAAAATGCCGCACGGACTTATTGCCGGGGCTACTGGTTCAGGTAAGAGTGTATGTATCAATACAATTTTAGTTAGTTTGTTGTGTAAGGCTAGTCCAGAGGATCTAAAGCTCTTGCTGATCGACCCAAAAGTGGTAGAACTCGCACCCTATAATCGCATTCCACATCTTGTTAGCCCGGTCATTACCGATGTAAAGGCCGCAACAGCTGCATTAAAATGGGCAGTGGATGAAATGGAAAGAAGATATGAGCTATTTGCACATGCTGGCGTGCGTGATATCAATCGCTTTAATGAGTTAGCGCTAAAGCATAAGCGATATTCTGAAAAGCTTCCATTTATTGTAATCATCATAGATGAATTAGCCGATTTAATGATGATGTCACCAGCCGATGTAGAAGAGGCAATTTGCAGAATTGCTCAAAAAGCAAGAGCATGTGGTATTCATCTTATCGTTGCCACGCAGAGACCTTCGGTTGATGTTATTACTGGGTTAATTAAAGCCAATATCCCTACAAGAATTGCCTTTTCTGTTTCTTCCCAAGTTGATTCACGGACTATCATTGATATTAGCGGGGCTGAGAAATTATTAGGCCGTGGGGACATGTTATTTTTAGAAAATGGGTCATCTAAACCAGTAAGGTTGCAGGGAACTTACGTATCCGATGAAGAAATCGATCTGATCGTTGAGCATGCAAGGGAGCAGAGGGAGCCTGACTATTTATTTGAACAAGAAGAACTTCTAAAGAAGGCACAGGTAATAGAGGAAGAAGATGAACTTTTTTATGAAGCGTGTGAGTTTATTATTGAACAAGGTGGAGCGTCCACCTCTAGTTTGCAGCGTCGCTTTAAAATAGGCTATAACAGAGCGGCAAGATTAATGGATATGCTTGAGCAAAATGGCTTTATTACAGGTGCAAACGGAAGTAAGCCTCGAGAAGTTTTAATAACAGAGGCAGATTTAATGGCGATACAAGAATAGCAAAAATATAGAATTGACGGTATTCTTTCTAAATACGAACAAATAATAATTAGTGCATTTATTAAGTGGATTATAAAGAAAATTGACACTAATAGTTTTTATGAAAGAAGAATGTTATAATAGTTAAATGATTTCAAATCAGTAACCATATTTACAGTAAATCTATAAACAATGTCAAATACAGACAGATGTCATATACTGTTTTACAGATAGACGTTGGTTGGAGGTTCTTCTATGACTATTTACCATTTTGTAGGTATTAAGGGGTCTGGGATGAGTGCACTTGCACAAGTTCTACACGATATGAAATTTGAGGTTCAAGGCTCCGATGTCGAAAAGCGCTTTTTTACTCAACTTGCCCTTGAACAATCTGGAATTAAAATTCTTCCTTTTCAAAAGGAAAACATCAAGCCGGGGATGACGATTATTGCAGGAAATGCTTACCCTGATACACATGAGGAAATTCAAGAGGCAATGAAGCTTGGACTTCCAGTAGTAAGATACCATCGTTTCTTGGGCGATTTTATGCAGAATTTCACAAGTGTTGCCATTACGGGAGCACATGGGAAAACATCAACGACTGGTTTACTTGCTCATGTTATTAGAGGCGCTAAACCTACTAGCTTTTTAATTGGTGATGGAACAGGAAAGGGACAAGAAGGGGCCGAATACTTTGTATTTGAAGCTTGCGAATACAGAAGGCATTTCCTATCGTATTTCCCAGACTATGCCATTATGACAAACATTGATTTCGATCACCCTGATTATTTTGCCAACATTGAAGATGTATTTTCAGCCTTTCAAGAGATGGCCCTTCAGGTAAAAAAAGGTATTTTTGCTTATGGTGATGATGAGCAGCTTCAGAGAATCCAGGCGAAGGTTCCAGTATTGTTTTATGGGTTTGGCGAGGAAAATGATTATCAGGCAAAAAATCTGGTCAAATCAACTGATGGAACGAGTTTCGATGTATTTATTCGTAATACGTTCTATGACACGTTCTCTATTCCGACCTTTGGTGATCACAGTGTGTTAAATGCTCTATCTGTCATTGGTGTATGTCATTATGAAGAGATTGATGTGAACATCGTAAAAGAACAGTTGCTTACGTTCCAAGGTGTGAAAAGAAGATTCTCTGAAAAGAGAATTGGATCACAAATTCTCATTGATGACTATGCCCATCATCCGACTGAGATTAAAGCAACCATTGATGCGGCAAAGCAGAAATACCCTGATAAGCAGATCGTGGCTGTATTCCAACCACATACTTTCACACGGACACAGGCCTTTTTAGAAGATTTTGCTGAAAGTCTTCGACTAGCGGATAAAGCTTATTTGTGTGAAATCTTTGGATCAGCTCGTGAAAATCATGGGAAGTTGACTATTAAGGATTTACAGGAAAAAATTGATGGCTCTGAGATTTTAACTGAGGAAAATACTTCGGAATTAAATAGATACAATAATAGTGTTATTGTATTTATGGGAGCCGGAGATATTCAAAAATTCCAGGAATCTTATGAAAAACAAATCATTCAATAACATAAAAAAGGCTGGCACCTTGTGGTGTCAGCCTTATTATGTTTATTTTAAATTGTCAGGATTTAATACTTCTAACTCGGGAAGCACGAATAGGCCGTCTTTTCGAATGAGGACATCATCAAAATAGATTTCTCCTCCGCCATATTCAGGACGTTGGATATTAACCATGTCCCAATGGATATTGGAATGGTTGCCGTTATAAGCATCATCATAGCTTTGTCCAGGCGTGAAGTGGAAGCTGCCGGCAATTTTTTCATCGAACAGAATATCCTGCATTGGGTTCAGAATAAACGGATTGACGCCAATCGCAAACTCTCCAATATAACGTGCTCCTTCATCCGTATCAAAAATCTTATTAATACGGCTGGTATCGTTGGACTCTGCTTCTACAATTTTTCCATCCTTAAACGTAAGCTTTACATTTTCGAAGGTGAAGCCTTGGTATGGTGATGGTGTATTATAAGTGATGACGCCATTCACAGAATCACGCACAGGAGCTGTGTACACTTCACCATCAGGAATATTTAATCGACCTGCACATTTAATCGCAGGGATATCTTTAATAGAGAAGGTTAAATCTGTTCCAGGGCCAGTTAACCGGACCTTGTCTGTTCGGTTCATTAGTTCCACTAAGCTGTCCATCGCCTGGTCCATTTTACCGTAATCAAGATTACATACATTGAAATAGAAGTCTTCAAATGCTTCGGTGCTCATTTTAGCTAATTGAGCCATTGATGATGTTGGATATCTAAGTACAACCCATTTTGTTTTTGGCACGCGAATGTCACGGTGCACCTTTTTGCCAATTGTGTTACCTTGAATTTTCATCTTATCATCTGGAACATCAGAGAGCTCACTGATGTTGTCACCAGAACGCAGTCCTATGTACGCATCCATTTTACCCATAACATTTGCTTCAAAATCAGCCATCATGTTAAATTGCTCTTCTTGAGCTCCGAATAATAAAGCGCGGTCCACTTGATGATCTTTTAATAGAACAAATGGATATCCTCCTGCAGTATATGCCTCTTTCACGAGTGCAGTTACAAGCTCTCGTTGCAGTCCAAAATTCTCGATTAAAACCTTCTCTCCTTTTTGAAGCTGTACGGAGTAGTTGATTAAATTCTTTGCTAGTTTTTCAATACGAGGATCCTTCATGAAATAACGCCTCCAACTAAAAATTATGTACCTTACCTATTGTAACCGATTAATGACAGAAAGTTGAAAAATAAAAAATCTTTCAACGGATGAAATGTGAAAAATTTTAAAGTACTAGCAGGAAAACAAGACAAATGAATGGAAGTAGTATAAGATATTAGCGAGGTTTATATCCACGTTGGATGGGTAATACATATTGATATAGTTTAGGCGGAGGTGCACGATGCAAATTATTTTATACTTAAGCGTAGCCCTAATTGCTATTGCGTTTTTGGTGTTAGTTATTTATTTATCGGCAACGCTCAAATCACTTCAGGTTACACTTACAAGCGTTTCAAAAACACTGACAGGATTAGAAAAACAACTGGATGGAGTAACAAGCGAAACCACATTACTTTTACAAAAAACAAATGCATTGGCTGAAGATATTCAGCAAAAATCTGAAGGTTTAAATAGTGTGGTAGATGCAGTTAAGGATGTTGGGGTGACCGTTAGTAAATTTAACGGAACATTGCTTAACTTAACTAATACTGTTGACCAGCAAGTGGAAGATAGTAAAGAGAAAATATCACAAATCGTTCAATGGAGCAATGTAATCCTTGAATTGAAAGATAAATGGCAGGCTAGAAAACAAACTAAGAATGAAAAAGTTTCAGAAGAAATAGTACGAAAGGTAAGAGCACATTAATAATAAAGGAGGAAAGGCAGATGTCTAACAGAGAATATGAATCAAGAGAATCAAATCAAAACAGAAATGACGAATCTTCCAGCGGCTTTATTTTAGGAGCGTTAATTGGTGGGATGGTGGGAGCTGCTGCAGCATTACTATTTGCTCCTAAGTCAGGCAAAGAACTCCGTAAGACATTAACGGAACAAGCTGGGCCTATTTTGGATAAGACAGGTCAACTACGGGAAAATGTAGCCAATAAAAGTAGTGAGTTAGCATCCAAAACAGCCTCGCTTTCTCAAGGCATTGTCCTACAATCTTCCGAGCTGGTGAATAAAGTGAAGGGTAAGTCCGTTCCAAAAGAGGAATCTGATCCAACTTATATCTCACTTCAACAGGGAAATAAGAAAGCAGGTTCCGAAAAGCCTGCTGAAGCAGGGCATCTAAATAGTGACGATATTCGAAAAAAATTAGAGGAAGCACAAAAGGCTTTTGATGAAGAGGAAAACAAAGTAAAACTTTAATAGTTATATTATTTGTGATACAAACGGTGAAGTGATAAAATGACTTCACCGTTTATTTTATTTATAGGAGTTATAGCTTTTCTAACTGGAGGAATGTAAAAATGCTAGAAAAAATTGATTCAATTGAACAATTTAATGAATTAGTGAACAAAGAAAGTAGATTCTACTTGTTAAAGCACAGCCTAACCTGTCCTATTAGCCATGCTGCATACAAAGAATACGAAAAGTATGCTAATGAAAATCAAAATGTACCCACATATTTCTTAGCGGTTCAAGATTCTCGTCCATTATCCAATGAAATCGCAGAAAGATTTGAAATAAAGCATGAATCACCGCAAGCAATCCTATTTTCAAATGGACAACCAGTATGGAATGCTTCCCATTGGAAAATAACCAATAAGGCATTGCTCAATGCAAGCAGTGTAACTCAATAATTAATAAAAAAGGGGATGATCAATCATCCTCTTCATTTATAGAAAAAAATTTTTTTAAAACGACACATCCTTCACGAAGGAAACATACAATACTTTATTATACATCTATTTGCTTTAATGCTTAAAAGCGTTTAATTAATAAAGAAAAAATAGATGACAAAGAAATATATTTCCGCTATAATAAAGCCTAATTATTAAAATATTTTAAAATTAATAACTTTAGCTGTAAATCATTATTTTACAAGTAACGATTTGCAAACGAAAGGACGGGGACGATAATGGGCAAAAAAATTGAATTGGACCAATTGAGAGCACGTGTAGATGAATTAAACTTGGAATTGTTGAGGCTAATTAATGAAAGAGCTCAACTCGTCCAAGAAATTGGACGGGTGAAAGAAAATCAAGGTGTTTACCGTTACGATCCAGTCCGTGAGAGAAAAATGCTTGATATTATTAAAGAGCATAACGATGGCCCGTTTGATAACTCAACCATCGATCATATTTTTAAGGAAATTTTTAAGGCGGGATTAGATCTACAAAAAGATGACCATGAAAAAGCCCTGCTTGTCTCCAGAAAGAAGAAGCCTGAAAATACGATTGTTACCCTTAAAGGTGAAAACGTTGGGGACGGAAAGCCTCATTTTGTATTTGGACCATGTGCAGTTGAATCATACGAGCAGGTAGCTACTGTGGCTAAAGCTATGAAGGAAAAAGGCTTAAAGCTACTTCGCGGTGGTGCTTATAAGCCGAGAACCTCTCCTTACGATTTCCAAGGTCTAGGAGTTGAAGGCTTGAAAATCTTAAAGCGTGTCGCTGATGAATATGATATGGCTGTGATTAGTGAGATTGTAAACCCGGCTGATCTTGAAATGGCTTCAGACTATATCGACGTCATCCAAATTGGCGCCCGAAACATGCAGAACTTTGAATTGTTAAAAGCAGCAGGTTCATTGAAAAAACCTGTATTGTTAAAGAGAGGAATTGCAGCAACGATAGAAGAGTTTATCAATGCGGCTGAATACATCATGGCACAAGGAAATGGCCAAATCATTCTATGTGAACGTGGTATTCGAACGTACGAACGAGCAACTAGAAACACACTTGATATCTCAGCGGTGCCAATTCTGAAGCAAGAAACACACTTACCAGTAATGGTCGATGTTACACACTCAACGGGTAGAAGAGATTTACTTTTACCTGCTGCCAAGGCTGCAATTGCAATTGGTGCAGATGGAGTCATGGCTGAGGTTCACCCAGACCCAGCTGTTGCTCTCTCCGACCAAAAGCAGCAAATGGATCTTGACCAATTCAATCACTTCTATAATGAATTACTTGCATCAAACTTTGTACGGATTTAATGATAAGGCTTTGTTAAAGAACATAGGTGATTTTTTACCCTGTTGACTGGAGTGGAAGGAGCGAAGACTCCTCGAAAATGCTATCGCATTTCCTTCGTGCGTGGGCGGATTCAAGATGCAATTCAATGTCCTGTGGGAGTATGGTTCAGGGGAGACCCCGCAGGCGCGTTTCTCCGAGGAGGCTCGCCGAAACACCCACGGACCGCTCGCTCCTGGAGCGGAAATCAACAGATAACTTTAACAAATCGAATGATAGTAAAGGGTCTGACTCTTGTGTCAGCCCTTTTTTTGTGGTTTTATAGAAAAATAAACGAAAAATGTTGACAAATGCAATTGCGGCTTTATTATTCTTGTCGTATCATTAAGTACATACTAAGATTGTTTATTATCTCACAATCAATAATTATGACTAGGTTTTCAATAACAGATGTAAAATAAAGAAAACAATGTTCGTTACAGGAGAGTGTTTCTAAGTGAATATAACGATTTATGACGTAGCAAGGGAAGCCAATGTATCTATGGCAACTGTTTCCCGTGTAGTGAATGGAAATCCAAATGTTAAACCCGTTACCCGAAAAAAGGTGTTAGAGGTAATTGAAAGATTAGGGTACCGTCCAAATGCTGTGGCAAGGGGATTGGCTAGTAAAAAAACAACAACTGTCGGTGTGATTATTCCTGACATTTCTAATATCTTCTTTGCAGAATTGGCTCGAGGGATTGAAGATATTGCTACTATGTACAAATACAATATCATTTTAAGTAATTCTGACCAAAATAAAGATAAAGAACTGCATTTACTTAATACTATGCTTGGTAAACAGGTGGATGGAATTGTATTTATGGGTGGAAACATTACACCAGATCATGTGGAGGAATTTGAAAAATCTCCAGTGCCAATCGTCCTTGCGGGGTCCATTGAAGAGTCAAACAAAATTCCTTCTGTTAACATTGATTACGAGGAAGCAGTGTACGATTCGGTAAAAGAATTCATTGAAAAAGGCCACAAGAATATTGCTATTGTGGTTGGTCCGCTTCACGAACCAAAGAACGCTCAGAAAAAACTAAAAGGGTATCAAAGAGCGCTTGAGGAAGCAGGACTTCCATATAACGAGGAGTTAATTGTCGAAGGAGATTATACGTACGATTCAGGAATCGAAGCCTTTGAAAAATTACTTGAAGCAAGTGAAAGACCAACAGCTATCTTAGTAGGAGCAGATGAAATGGCACTAGGAGTGGTTCATGGTGCGGAGGATAAAGGCTATAAAATCCCTGAGGACTTCGAAGTAATCACATCAGACAATACAAGGTTAGCACTAATGGTACGTCCACAGCTAACAACGATTGTACAGCCGTTATATGATATTGGTGCAGTAGCCATGAGACTATTAACAAAATTAATGAATAAAGAAACGGTGTCAGATCAAATTGTTGTCCTGCCACACCGAATAGAGTACAGACAATCGACTAAATAAGAAAAGCGAAAGCGCCTTGTTCAGCCCCGACAGGCAAATGTTCTTCGGCAAGAAAAGTCGTTCTTTGACTTTTATTGCCGAAGGTTATTTGACCCGAGGGGCTAGGCGCTGGAGCTGGACAATTCTCGAAGTTTGAATTTTATATTTTTAGTTATATAATGAAGGGCTTGCCATTTATGATGGCAGGCCCTTTCCGCTTTTTCGATGACTACGTATAGGATACAGTGCCTTTTCTAATGTTATTTGGTTCTTTTCTGTAATTTCAGCTTTTCTTGGAATAGGTGTATATAAATCTTCAGGGTCGTCCCATTCATTTGGCAAGGTAACGGGAGATTCCTTTTGCCACTTATCGATCCAAGCTGCTGGCAGATTGGCGGAACAATTCGAGTTTTCAGTCATCTCCATCCAAATGAGAGCCCATGCTCTTGGAACCACTCGCCAAATATCATATCCACCGCCACCTACTGCAATCCATTTTCCATTACAATATTGATGGGCAATTTCATGTGCAATCCTAGGAATCTCACGATAAATTTTCATTGTGGCTGATAAATGAGTGAGTGGATCAAAATAATGCGAATCTGCTCCATTTTGTGTAAGTATAACATCGGGCTTAAAAAATTCTGCGACTTCTTTAATAGCGGTTGTATAAGCGTGCAGCCAGGAATCGTCCTCTGTAAAGGCATCAACAGGGATGTTAAAAGAATAGCCATAGCCTGCTCCCTGACCTCTTTCATTTATATTCCCGGTTCCAGGAAACAAATATCGGCCTGTTTCGTGAATAGAAAGTGTACATACATTAGGGTCATCGTAAAAAGACCATTGGACACCATCTCCATGGTGTGCGTCAGTATCCACATATAAAACACGGGCATTATATTTTTCTTGCAAGTACTTTATGGCCACAGAACTATCGTTATATACGCAAAATCCAGAGGCTTTTCCTCGGAACCCGTGATGCAAACCACCTCCAAGATGCAGGGCATGGAGAGACTTGCCTGTCATTACTTGATCGACTGCCCTTAGTGTTCCACCTACTAAAAGAGCACTTGCCTCATGCATGTTTGGGAATATCGGGGTATCTTCTGTACCTAGCCCATAATTTTCTGCCACTTCTTTAGATAGTTCTCCATGTCCAGCTTTCTTAACTGCATCTATGTAACTACGATCATGTATAAGGGCTAACTCATCATCTGTTGCCATTTTAGGTGCAATGACATCATTAGCGGACAGTGCATTCATTTTTTCTAATAAGTCAACGGTAAGTGTAAGCCGGAATTGGTTAAAAGGATGGTTACTGCTGAACTTATAATTTAACAGTTCTTCTGAAAATACGAAGGAACATCGATCACTCATATGGATATCCCCGGTAGGTTTGGCCATAGTACATGATGTCCAGCTTGCTTTAAATCCTGAATAAGGGCAGTTGGGTTCATGGTTTGAACTCTAAGCACAAGGATTTTAAAATGTTCATCAGTCTTGTCAGGATAAACGAGAACACTCAGAATGTTAGCCTTTCTATTTTTAATAACGTTTGTAATATCGCTGAGAATTCCAGTGAGGTTTGGAACCTTTATTTCAATTTGAGATCCGGGCTGGTGGGCTCCTGTTAACTCGACCAAGGTTCTTAATAGGTCTGTTTCTGTTACAATTCCAACAAGTTTACATTCATTTATGATAGGAATACAGCTAATTTTATGTTCATAAAATAGGCCGGCCACTTCTTCGACAAAATCAAGCGGATGCCCAGTAATTATATCGCATTCCATAATAGTCTCAAGCGGTTTTTTTAGGTCCTCTGGATGTTCATTTGCACGAAAAATAGAAGGGGTTGCCTCTCTTATATTGGCGACAGTGACTAATCCAACCAATTGTCTTTGGCTATTAATAATTGGTATATGGCGAATTTTCTTTGTTTCCATTAATTTCATAGCATCAGCAATGGTGTCTGTTGGAGAAAGTGTAGCAATGTCTGTTTTCATTATTTCTTCCACTATCAAATCAATCACCTCATATCTCAAGTGAATTACAGCATTAGTACATAAAACGGTTCATAAATCGTAGTCGGTCAAATTTTTGGATGGACTCTAGGTCGACTCTCTTGCCCATTCGAGCCATGAGACAGTTAGCGGGATGGGAACAGATTTCTGGATCATCTGTCGCATACCACTCTAATCCACCGGCATTCATCATTTTTTCCATGACTTTTCGGTAATCCCACACATTTAATTTGGTGCCTTTTAAATCCCAATGCCAATAATACTCGGTTGTAATCGTGATATAATCTTCCATTGCATTATCCATCATCGAGACGATTAATAAGTTTTTACCTACAGAACAGCCGCGAAATTGAGGAATAACCTCAATAGCTCCTAATTCTATTAAGTTATCCATTTTTCCTTCAGACCACCTCTCGAGGGGATCTGGATATAGGAAGGTAACGTACCCGACTATGGTGTGGCGATGCCTGGCAATTATAATTCTTCCTTCAGGAAGTCCTGCGATACCAATTAAAGCTTTATGTTGTTGTGCAGGAGGACGAAAGGCAACAAGGTCTTCGTGAAATTCATAGCCTGCTAATTTATCTGATGAAATAGGGCCTTCAATGATTAAATTCCCATGAGGAGTTTTTAGTTCTTTTGCATTGTAAGTTTTCTTGTGTTCCATAAGGTCACCTACCTTAAAAATCATTAGTTTATTAATTCTATTATACATAAAATCTAGTAAGAGAAAGCGATTTCATTAATATTTATGAGCAATAAAATTTTTAAAATTGTGAATAGTTTATATTTGTACTATAATAATCTTTATAAAATAGGAGGGGGAGATAGTAATGAAAGTGGAAGCGCTACCAGTTGTACAAGGAGACCATAATTTAACCAATTATGATGAAACGTACAAGCAATTTGATTGGAAGGAAACTGAAAAAGCATTCTCGTGGAGTGAAACAGGGCTAGTTAACATGGCATATGAGGCCATTGACCGCCACGCAAAAACGTTCCGGAAAAATAAAATTGCTCTTTACTATCGAGACGGTTTTCGCAATGAAAAGTACACATTCAAGGAAATGATGGAGCTGTCTAATAAAGCTGGGAATGTGTTAAAGAGCTATGGGGATGTAGAAAAAGGGGATCGCGTATTTATTTTTATGCCTCGTTCTCCGGAGCTTTATTTTACTGTCCTTGGTGCGATTAAACTTGGAGCTATCGTTGGTCCATTATTTGAAGCGTTCATGGAAGGGGCAGTCCGTGACCGCCTGCAAGATAGTGAAGCAAAAGTTCTAGTTACGACACCAGAATTATTAGAGCGAGTACCGGTTCAGGAGTTACCTGCCTTAAAGCATATTTTCCTTGTTGGAAAAGATGTGGAGGAACAAGGCCCTTACATTGATTTCCTAGGAAAACTTGAAAAAACCAGTAAAGATCTTAAAATCGAATGGGTTGAAAGAACCGATGGGTTAATTTTGCACTATACATCAGGTTCAACAGGAAAACCTAAAGGGGTATTGCATGTACATAATGCAATGATACAACATTATCAAACTGCTAAATGGGTTCTTGATTTAAAAGAGGATGATGTATATTGGTGTACAGCAGACCCAGGGTGGGTGACAGGAACATCTTACGGAATCTTCGGCCCTTGGCTAACTGGAACATCTAATGTCATAGTAGGTGGACGATTTAGTCCGGAAACATGGTACCAGATGATCGAGGACTTCGGAGTAACAGTTTGGTATAGTGCTCCTACTGCCTTCCGTATGCTGATGGGTGCAGGAGACGAGCTTGTAAAGAAATTCGATTTAAGCAGTCTTCGTCATATCCTAAGTGTTGGGGAACCATTAAACCCAGAAGTAGTAAAATGGGGTGTAAAGGTATTTAACCATCGTATTCATGATAACTGGTGGATGACGGAAACTGGAGCACAACTCATCAGTAACTATCCATGTATGAAGATTAAGCCTGGATCTATGGGCAAACCGATCCCAGGCGTACAGGCTGCGATTGTTGATAACCAAGGAAAAGAGCTGCCTCCATATCGTATGGGCAATCTAGCCATTAAAAAAGGCTGGCCATCCATGATGCATACGATTTGGAATAATCCAGAAAAGTATGAATCCTACTTTATGCCAGGTGACTGGTACGTTTCAGGCGATTCTGCCTATATGGATGAGGATGGCTATTTCTGGTTCCAGGGTAGAGTGGATGATGTTATCATGACGTCAGGAGAGCGTGTAGGACCGTTTGAAGTTGAGAGTAAGCTTGTTGAGCACCCAGCAGTAGCTGAAGCGGGTGTAATTGGAAAACCAGACCCGGTTAGAGGGGAAATCATTAAAGCGTTCGTTGCCCTACGTGACGGCTTTGAGGCTTCTGAGGAATTGAAAGAGGAAATTAGACAATTTGTTAAAAAAGGCCTTGCAGCCCATGCGGCACCAAGAGAAATTGATTTCCGTGATAAACTTCCAAAAACAAGAAGTGGTAAAATCATGCGCCGAGTGCTAAAGGCGTGGGAGTTAAACTTACCGACTGGTGACTTATCTACAATGGAAGATTAGAATTAACAAAAACCGCACCGAAATTGAACTGACCCAAGAAAGTTAGACAAATATAGTTAAGCGGCTTCCAAGACCTGAGTTCGGTATTCTACCGGGCTTAGGTCTTTTAAATTTACCTTCATACGTTTGTGATTATAATACTCGATATATTGCTTTAATTCTTCTTCGAAGTGTTCCATACTATCAAATTCTTGTAAATAGAGTAATTCCGATTTTAACACGCCAAAGAAACTCTCCATTGAAGCATTATCAAGACAATTTCCCTTGCGGGACATACTTTGCTTGATGCCATGTGTTTGGAGTGTTTTCTGATATTGTTTCATCTGATAATGCCAGCCCTGATCAGAATGTAAAATTACTTCATTTCCCGGCTGAAGATGTGTTAATGCTTGATCCAACATATCTGAAACAAGTTTATATACAGGTCGATTCATGAGGGTATAGGCGATTATTTCACCATTACATAAATCCATCACAGGAGATAAAAAGCGTTTTTCTCCAAACAAATGGAACTCGGTCACATCCGTTACCCATTTCTCATTCATCTTCTCTGCCTTGAAATCACGCATCAATAAATTAGGCGCAATACGACCTTTTTGTCCCTTATAAGAACGGTATTTTTTCATACGTACCATACATTTTATGCCCATATCATTCATTAATCGGTTAACTGTCTTTGGATCGTGATGGAAACCATATTTCTTCAGTTCTTTTGTGATGCGACGATAACCATAACGCCCTTTATGTTCGTGATAAATCTTTTGAATTGCCTCCTTTACCTCTGCATATTTATCTTTGCAATTTAATCGTTTTTCCCAGTAATAATAAGTGCTTCGTGGAATGCGTGCGACTTTAGCCAATTCCACGACATCGTAGATGTCCTTTAGTTCAAAAATTACTTGCGCTTTGATTTTATTTGTAATTTTTCTTGCATTTGAACTAAAGCATTCAACTTTTTTAAGTATGCATTCTCCATTTCGAGTTGTTTAATGCGTGCTTCAAGTGCATCTACAGATCCATCAGCTGGTATTGATTCTGTTGTTTTTTTCGCTTTTTTATTCATGGATGGACGCCCCTTTTTCTTTGATATGAGGGCATCAAATCCACCTGTTTCAGCTTGATTTCGCCATTTTCTAATTAATCTTGAAGAGGAGATATTGAAAATCGCAGCTGCATCAATTGAGGACGTACCCGTTTCGTTCATATAGTTAAGTACATCCATTTTAAACTCTGCAGAATAGCTTGTATATGATTTTAGAAAGGCTTCTACACCATGTTGCTCATATAAACGAATCCAAGAAGTTAATTCGGCTACGCTCACATTTTCATCTCGAGCGATTTCTTTAACACTTTCCTGCCCTTTTATATAACGTAAGGAGATACGTATTTTTTCATCTTTTGTAAATTTAGTCATAAAAAATACCCCGTAAAAGAGAGATTAGTGTCTAACTTTTACGGGGCAGTTCAAATTCGGTGCGGTTTTTCTATTATTGTGGTGTTGGTGTTTCAGTTGGAGGTGGGACAGTTGCTCCTACCTCTACAAGATTAGATGGTGCAGATTCGTTACCGGCTATATCAACGGCAGTTACATAGAATGAACCATTGCCTACGGTATAGGATAGACTAGAGCCGTTAATAATACTCGCGACTTTAGTAGAAAGCAAACCACCTTGATACACTCTGTAACCAACTACATCATTATCCCCTGAGGACGACCAAGAAAGTGTATTACCTGAAACAGATAAGTTGACTGCATTTGGTCTTTTACCGTTATCCACCATTTTTGCGGTAGGTACCAATATTTTACCCCAGCGATCTTTCTGAGGAATAAGTTGGTTGTAATCTTTGAAGGTTTTACCAACCATTCGAGTAATAAAGTCTGGATTTAAGATTAAACCATATTGAGCAAATTCTTTTGGAGTAGAATCCAATGCCAAATATTTTTTGCCTTTAATGGTAACGAAGTTTCCTTCCACCAAGCTATCGTCCACTTTTGTTGGAACATCATTCACATTAAAGTAATCACTTTCGATTAATCCTGCCTTCGAACATGCACCTGATGGCAACATACCGGACACAGCACAATAGGAACGTTTAACAATACCACTTGGCATTTGGAATGATTCTTTAGAATCGATTAAATCCGGTTTAATTTTATAGGCTGCATTCATTAATTCAGCCCAGAGGTTATTTGTTCGTTGACTATATGACATGCCTGAAATCTTTAGTGATTTTGGCGTATCATACCCAGTCCAAATACCAAATGTAATATTAGGGTTGGTGGCTACAAACCAGGCATCCTTATATTCATTACCCGTTCCCGTTTTTCCAGCCCAATCTGCTCGGAAATTTAATTTGCTATTAATTCCTGCTGCCGTTCCCATTTTAATGACATCGCGCATCATATCAAGTGTTAAATATGCTGTCTGAGGCTTGAATACATCCACAGGCTTTACCTCGTGCTGGTAAACCACTTTGCCGTTTTTTTCGACGATTTTATCAATCATATAGGCATCAATAAATTTCCCGCCATTGGCAAATGTGCTGAAGGCATTTGTATTTTCCTCCACGGTTACACCATTGATGGAACCGATGGCAGCTGAAAGGTTTGTATGATCATCCTTTGTCAGCGAAGTAAAGCCCATTTTTTCTAAGTATTTTGCCGGATTTTGATTAACAATTTCGGAATATACTTTCACGGCCGGAACGTTATACGATTTTGCAAGTGCATATCTCGCAGATACAATTCCGCTATAGCGGTAGTCGTAGTTTTGCGGCCAAGGCTTACTTCTTCCTGGAATAAAATTCAGGGCAACATTGGGAATTGGTGTTCCAGGTGCTGCCTTTCCTAATTCAATAGCTGGTCCATAGACAAGAAGTGGTTTCATTGTTGAAGCATTCGGCCTTAGGGCGGTAGTTGCATGATTCATTTGTTGATTATCATAGTTTCTTCCGCCTACAAAACTGATTATTTTACCTGTCTTGTTTTCAATCAGTTCTGCACCCACCTCAACAGGTTCCATTACGGTTTTCATTTCCCCAGTTTCTGGATCCTTTTTTACCTGTGCTTTAGCAGGGCCATAATATTTATAACTATCCTTTACTTTTTGCATGGCGTCATAAATGTCTTTATTAATCGTCGTGTGTATTTCATATCCATTTTGGTGTAAATCCCGGGATGCTAAGGTTTTGTATTTGTAAAAAAGCTTATCATCCTCTTTCAAATCTTTTTCTGCGTAGCCATCTTTTTTGGCTAGTACAGTTGTAAGGACTTCGACGGCACGTTTTTCAATTTCATCTGTAAGGAAATTATGTGTTTGTGCATTGACAGTAGGTTTGAGAAAATCTTTTGTAATATCGTAGGTAGATGCTTCAGCATATTGTTTCTCATTTATGTAACCACCATCATACATTCTTTTTAACACCGTTTTCATCCGTGTTAAACCTGGTTCAAGATTATTTTTTAATGCAGGTAGTCCCTTCTCATCTCTTGTAAAAGGAGTGTACCCAAACGGACTTTGAGGCAGGCCCGCAATGAACGCTGCTTGTGGCAATGTTAAATCACTTGCTTTAACACCAAAAATTCCTTTTGCAGCTGCTTGAACACCAGCAATGTTTTGTGCAGAAGCGTTTCTTCCAAAGGTAGAAACATTCAGATAAGCTTCAAGAATTTCCTTTTTATCAAAGAATTTCTCTAAGCGAAGGGCCAAGAGAATTTCATTTGCTTTTCGTTGAAAGGAAACTTCGTTGGTTAAAAGTTGATTTTTTATTAATTGCTGTGTTAAGGTACTTCCGCCTGATTGAACAGACGAGTTGGTTACTTCTTGGAAAAGAGCTCGGAAAACGGCTTTTGGAACAACCCCTTTATGTTGGTAGAAGTACTCATCTTCAGTTGCTATAACGGCGTTTACTAAATTTTCAGAAACCTGATCCAACTTTACTTCTTCCCTTATTAGGTCACTGCGTAATCTGCCTAGGTAGACGTTATCCGCATAATAAATGTCAGAGGTTTCAGTGTAATTATAAATATCCTTCTTCATACTTTCGTATGATCGAACAGGTTCATCTTTTACAAGTGAAGCAAAATACCCAGCGCCCACACCAGTTGCAAAAGACCCCCCAAGGATAATAACCGTCAAAACAATGAGAAACAGATTCCAAAATACCTGATAAGTAATTCGCGCACTTTTTACCGTTTTTTTATGGGTAAACAAGGTAAGCATGGACTTTACTTTTTCCATCCATACTTGCATTTTTTCATTCATCGATCGCATCACCTCATCTAAAATCACATACATTATAGCATATTGAAAGTATAAAAACTGACAACCTTCTACATTTTTCTGAAATTTCCAGTTGATGTTTGACTTGGTCCGTGAAATGTGGTAAAAAAAGCTATAGTTATTTTTATATTAGAGCTTAGACAGGAACCAACTGTAGTTCTTCTATCCCTGTTTCTAGAGAGTCAGCGGTGGTGCAAGCTGACACAAATAGAAGAATGAATTACCTCCTCGAGCTTTCTCTGTGAACACGTTGTTTAGTAGTGGAGAACGGTTAAAACCGTTATTGTTTTCAAGTTGGAGGAATTTTATTTCCTCAAGCTGGGTGGTACCGCGTAAATTTTACGTCCCTGCATTATTGCAGGGGCGTTTTTATTTTATTTTGGAGGGGATTTAAATGGATTTATTGCAGGATTTAACCTGGAGAGGCATCATCTATCAGCAAACGGATGAGGAAGGATTAAAGGATGTATTAAGTAAGGAAAGCATTTCTTTATATTGTGGAGTTGACCCAACCGCTGACAGTATGCATATCGGTCATTTACTTCCGTTTTTAACTTTAAGACGATTCCAACAGCACGGTCATCGACCACTTGTACTAGTTGGTGGGGCTACAGGTTTAATTGGTGACCCTAGTGGAAAAAGTGAAGAGCGCAAGCTTTTAACTCTAGAAACGGTTCAAGACAACGTGGCAGGAATCAAACAACAGCTTGAAACTATTTTCGAATTTGAAGGCGAAAATGGGGCGATCATGGTTAATAACTATGATTGGGCAGGGAAAATGGATGTAGTTACTTTCTTGCGTGACATTGGTAAGCATATTGGTGTAAATTACATGCTTGCTAAAGACACGATTGCAACACGACTCGAAACAGGGATATCGTTTACCGAATTTACTTATACAATATTGCAGGCAATGGACTTCAATCATTTGTATGATCATCATAATTGTAAATTGCAAATTGGTGGTAGTGACCAATGGGGCAACATTACTTCAGGCCTGGAGTTAATTCGCAAAACACACACGGAAGATACAAAAGCATTCGGATTAACCATTCCTCTTGTTACAAAATCAGATGGAACAAAATTCGGTAAAACAGAAAGCGGAGCAGTATGGTTAGACCCAGAAAAAACAACACCATATGAATTCTACCAATTCTGGATCAACACAGCAGATGCAGATGTTGTTAGATACTTGAAGATTTTTACATTCCTTTCACATGAAGAAATTGAACAGTTGGAGCAAAGTGTTCAAGAAGAGCCGCATCTTCGTAAAGCGCAAAAGGCGTTAGCAGAAGAAATTACTCGTCTGATCCATGGAGAAGAATCTTTACAACAAGCAATTAAAATTTCTCAAGCCTTATTCAGTGGGGATGTGAAAAATCTTTCAGCTGCTGAGATTAAACAGGGCTTTAAAGATGTTCCATCATTTGATGCGGGCGAAGAAGATGGCAACCTGGTTGACTTACTAGTCGCTGCAAAAATTTCTCCTTCTAAGCGTCAAGCACGTGAGGATATCACCAATGGAGCAGTTACAATAAACGGTGAAAAGATTACCGACACGTCATACGTCCTTCAGGAAAATGATCGAATCGAAGGTCAGTTTACGATCATAAGAAGAGGGAAGAAGAAATACACTTTAATTAAATATTAATAGGTAAAGGGCTCTGAGAAATCAGAGCCCTTTTTCTTGCAAAATAACTAAAAGATCCCCATTTGTAAAATAGGCTCTTTATTTAGTAACAGCGACCTAAAAATAATCATAATTTGTTGAGGAGAGTACACAGCTATCTGATGATTTAATTTTCTAAAAACAGATAATTAATTTTTCAACTCTCTATTCAGGTTTAAGCTGATTAGATAGAAAGGGGAGGAAAAAATGCAAAATTTTCAAAATGAGCTTCAAGGGTTGGCAATGGACCCTTATCAAGCTGGTCAATTAGTTTCAATCGGTGCTCCACAGATCCAGGATTCTCGCATATGGGGGCGCTGCGGTGGTTTCCATTGTGGTGGATTCCGTTGTGGAGGGTTCCGTTGTGGAGGTTGCGGCGGTTGCGGTGGCTGTTTTGGTTGCGGTGGCTGTTTTGGTTGTGGCTTCGGTATCGGTGGATTTGGTTGTTTTGGCATCGGTTTCGGTTTTATTTAATTGGTTTGGATTCCGGGAAACGCCTAAAAAATATATTGTACGAAAGAAAGTGCCCCTGCAAGCAGCTGTGCCGCAGAGGGCACTTCTTTACTGTGTTTATCATATTGGACAAAAAATCGTACATAAACTGGTAGTGTGCAAGAAGTGCATTGAGGAATAAGGAGGAATTGAATGGCGGAACTTAATTTGTCCTCACGTCTTAAGGTCAATAGGGATACATTTTTTCTCCCGGATCCAAAGGGGGGTGTCTATTTTAGAAATAACGTTAGCTCATTCCAAATGGAAGGTAATACCATTTATCAGTGGATTGAAAAATTGTTGCCGATGTTCAATGGAGAGCAAACAATGGGAACTTTGACGGAAGGATTAACACCTCCTTACCGCAACAGGGTGTTTGAGATTGGAGAAACGTTGTACAAGAATGGGTTTGTTCGCGATGTCAGCAAGGATATTCCTCATCAATTAAATCGTCACGTTCTTGAAAGGTATGCTTCGCAAATCGAGTTCATCGAGAATTTTGTAGATTCGGGAGCATACCATTTTCAACAATATCGTCAGGCCAAGGTTCTGACTGTCGGTTCTGGCCCTTTCCTTATATCGTTGGTTTCTGCCTTAATAGAATCAGGACTGCCGAAATTGAATGTAATGGTAACAGATTCGGTTCCAACGAACACGCAGCGGCTATATGAACTGGTACAGAATGCGAGGAAAGTAGATTTCGATTTGGAAATGGTAGAAGTACCCTATTATTCAGGGGCAGGGGGGAATTTTTGGAAAGAAGCTGTTCAGGCTTATGATTGGGTTTTGTACGTTTCTCAGGATGGAAATATAAATGAATTAAGGAATCTGAATCGTGTGTGTAAAGAAGGAAATAAGGCATTTATCCCCGCCATCTATTTAGAAAAAGTGGGGCTCTCCGGTCCGTTCACTCATCCTGAATCAGAGGGGTGCTTTGAGTCCGCCTGGCGCAGAATTCATCCTTCTTTACTAAAAGCTGATGGGAATACACAAGGTTTCTCTTCCACATCAGGAGCGCTTTTGGCAAATGTAACTGTATTCGAATTCTTCAAACAGGCTGTAGGAATTGAAGGGTCCAATCAAGGTAATCAAATTTATCTGCTTAATCTGAATACGTTGGAAGGAGACTGGCTTTCCTTCATTCCCCATCCTTTTGTAACATCTAAAAATGTAAAACCCGAACTGGTTGAAAATCTTGATGTAAGACTGCAACAAGAATCGGAAAGAAATAATGAACAAAGTTTCCTTTTGGAATATTTCAGCCGCTTGACTTCAAAAGAAATAGGAATTTTCCACACCTGGGAGGAAAGAGAGTTGTCACAGCTTCCTCTTTCACAGTGCTATGTTCAGGCCGTTGACCCACTGTCAGAGGGACCGGCAGAATTACTGGAAGAAGTTATATGTTCAGGTATGACACATGAAGAAGCAAGAAGAAATGCAGGTCTAAAGGGCATTGAAATGTATGTTTCCAAAATGATAGATTCACCTATTCATAGATCCAGAGTTCTGACAGATAGCATGGGTGCGAAGCTTCCGAAGGGATTAGTGGGTATTGGTACAGGGGAAACAATTGCAGAGTCTGTTTGTAGGGGGTTGCAAGCCTATCTAGAGGAAGAATTGAAAAATAAAAAGGGAGATCACCTAAATACGGTTTTTCGTGTGAATATGGGAACGGTCGAAGATAAAAGATGCCGATTTTATTTAAATGCGTTGACTACCTTAAACGGTTCAAACAGGAATTGGTGTAAAAGAGGATGTGCTAGGCTTCCCTGTTGTATGGGTAAGGTCGAATGGACGTTGGTACACAGGAGTTGGTTTAAATACAACTTTGGCATTGAGAAATACCTTGCAGCAAGCACTTGAGTATGCTCAAAACGAGATTAAATCCGAAGAGAGGCAAGCTCAGGAGTCGATGATTTATCTTGAAAAAAAGGATACGAAACTCGAAATCCCCTCTTATGATGAAATCATACAATCGGAGCTATTACAATCTTCTATTCAAACCCTGAAGAGAAACGGCAAAAGGATATTCGTCTATGACTTGTCGATAGAGACTTTTTTAACACAAGGGCTGGCAGGGGTGTATGGGGTGCAGGTAGCAGAGGGGGATTTCGAATGACTGCACATATCCTCGTTGATGGAGACGGTTTATTAGCTGATTATGTCTATACTCAATTGTCCCAACACTTTATCGTAAAGCGTCAAAGCATTTTTGAAGAAATTCCTGAGGAAACAGAATTAGCTTTGGCACTCTTCGATGGTTGGAATTTATCCATTCATCATAGAGCTGAAGAAAGATTAAGGAACGCCGGTATCCCTTACCTTCGAGGGTTCGTTTCTTTTGGTGAGGGAATTATTGGGCCACTAGGACGGCCGGGCAGACCGGGATGTTCCCTTTGTGCCGATAAAAGGCTTCTTTTAGCAGGACCCGACCGCCAGGAAATGTGGCAGCTTCAGGCGAAAATGACAACAGGAGCAGGTGTCGTACGTGATGCATGGGCTTCACGTACGGGACTATTGCATATGGCAATTTTAATCAGTAAAGAAGTGCAGAAAGTTCTCCAAGGAGAACCAAGCTGCTTAGAAGAAAAGATGTTCATCACCAATCTTAGGACACTGACGAACTCTAGTCACTTTTTTTTACCTGAACCATTGTGCCCGATTTGTAGCCCAATACCTAAAGACACTCCAGAATTAGCTCAAATTAGGTTAAAGTCTAGCCCTAAAATAAATGGTGCCGGTTATCGCTGCCGTTCGATGGAAGAGTTGAGAACAGCGCTGGTCGAAGACTATCTGGATGATCGTACTGGGGTCATGAATGGAAAAATGGAAGATTTCAGGCTGCCATTTGCAGATGTTTTGGTGAACATGCCATTGTTTGGAGCTGATGAGGGAGTAGCCGGACGTTCTATTTCTTATGAAATGAGTCAGCTAACTGCTATTTTAGAGGGGTTGGAGCGATATTGCGGAATTGAGCCCCAAGGCAAAAGAAAGAATGTTCGTGATAGTTATCGTAATTTACAGAAGATCGCATTAAATCCCGCTAGAGTAGGTTTACATGATCAACAACAATATGCAAAGGCTGACTTTCCGTTTAAACCGTTTGATCCTGATACCCCTATGAATTGGGTCTGGGGCTATTCGTTCTTACAAGAACGTCCTATTCTGGTTCCAGAGTTACTAGCCTACTACAGCTTGGGCTATGGGGAGGGCATTGTTTATGAAACTTCTAACGGGTGTGCATTAGGGGGAAGCCTGGAGGAAGCCATTTTCCATGGCGTTATGGAGGTGATTGAGCGAGATTCCTTCTTGTTAACATGGTATGCTCAGCTGCCCCTTCCGCGTCTTGACCTTCGTTCTGCAAATGATAAGGAATTAGATCTGATGGTCGACCGGTTACGTGAGGTAGCAGGATATGACGTTTACTTTTACAATTCGACGATGGAACATGGGATTCCCAGCGTTTGGGCAGTGGCAAAAAACAGAACGTCAAAGGGTGTGAACCTAATTTGCGCTGCAGGGGCTAATCCTGATCCTGTAAGAGCTGTAAAAAGCTCGATTTACGAGCTCGCTGGAATGATGGTAAGGCATGATAAATTACTGGAAGAAAACCGGAGAAAATATGAAGAAATGCTTAAAAATCCATTTGCAGTCCGTAATATGGAGGACCATGGCTTGCTTTACGGCCTGCAGGAAGCAGAAGAACGTTTAAGCTTTTTATTGGATGATCATCGCCCTTTACGAACGTTTGCAGAGGAATTTAAACAACCTCCTGCACATACTGATTTGAAGGATGATCTTCAGGATATTCTACAGAAGTTCCGCCAGTTAGATCTTGAGGTCATTGTGGTGGACCAAACGACGCCGATAACCAAACGGAACGGATTATTTTGTGTTAAGGTATTAATTCCTGGAATGCTGCCGATGACGTTCGGACATCACCTGACTCGTGTCAAAGGGCTGGAAAGGGTCCTCCAAGTACCAAAGAAACTTGGATTTACAAAACATCGATTATCATATGAACAGCTTAATCCATATCCCCATCCATTCCCATAAATGAATAATAGGAGGTGTAAGTTTGAAACTGGAAACATTTCTGCACCACCTTCACATTGACACTGAAAAACTCTCTCCACCAGATTGGCAAGTGGATTGGGAGGACGCACCACTTCCCTATAAACTATACCGGGGCCTGCCGGAGATTCCATTGACTGGAGATGTGCCATTAACCCTCAATAAGCGAGAAGCTCAAGCAGAACCTAGCTTAGCGGAGCTTGGTCAATTCTTATGGTATGTATACGGTCTTACACAATACGCTCAATCCGCTTTCAACGATGGCACAGAAGAAAAGGCTTCCGTTCGCTATACCCAGTTATTACGAAGATTTGTTCCCTCTGGCGGGGCATTGTATCCAAATGAATTATATGTGTATATCAAGCTGGAGGAAGTACCTGAGGGAATATATCATTACGATGTTTCCCATCATCGCCTGATCTTGCTTAGAAAAGGAAATTATGATTCCTATTTGTCCAGAAGCCTTGGAAATAGCTGTGATCTTTCCGATTGTTTCTGTACTGTTTTTATTTCGACAGTATTTTGGAAAAATTATTACAAATATAATAATTTTTCCTATAGACTCCAAGGTTTAGATGCCGGAGTGGTCATTGGGCAAGCATTAGAAGTAGCCGATCAAATTGGGTTCTCATCACGTGTATGCTATCAATTTCTTGATCGGTCTATCAATCATTTACTTGGATTATTGGAACAGGATGAAAGCGTTTATGCGATACTCCCATTATCAATTAATCAAACTATCTATAGTGGTAACAAGGATAATAGTAGTGATGAAATGGTTTCTGATACACAATTATCTAAGGAAATTCCCCTGCTGATTCATGAGTCCTATAATCGATCAAAGAAAGTGATCGATTATCCGATTCTGAAAAAAATGAATGAAGCCTCGTTGTTGGAATCAACAAATTCATTTGTAAAAATAAAAAGGGACAATCGTGTGAAAACTCCCTTTGGTATGGAAGTAATCTTCCTTCCATTTACCGAGGACTTTTCGTACGATCTTGCAACTGTTTGCAGAGAGAGACATTCTCCTGATATAGACTTTATGATGGGGAAAGTCAGTCAAAAAAAAATATCCACTTTGCTATCAGAGACATTTTCCTTTTCGTATTACAATGACCTTGAAGATACACATGAGTTATCTGAGACTCGTTTATCGTTGAACGGCTTTTTTTATAACGTGGAGGGAGTTCCGAACGGAGCTTACACCTATGACAAAAGCGCTCATTCGCTTCGGTTAATAACAAACGGTGATTTTCGTGAGGTTCTGCAGGATGCTTTAATCATGCCTACTGTAAATTTGTTTCAAGTTCCACTCTGCCTTCATGTCGTTGGAGACAGGGACCACCTGAAGGAGGAACTGGGATATAGAGGATACCGAATTCAGCAGATGGAAGCGGGTATACTCGTTCAACGGCTTCTCTTAATATCGTGTTCCTTAGGTATGGGGGGACACCCACTTTTAGGTTTTGATGTGAACAAAGTTGATGAACTTTACAGAGCCGATTTGAACCAAATAACAAGCCTCATCCAAATCCCTGTAGGTCCTTACCGTCCCCGAGCCTGGTTGAAAGGTAGCTTGAATACCTAGGATAGATTCTAAACAGTAAAAAAATAAAAAACCCTAGAAACGTTAATATAACGTTTCTAGGGTTTTTATAATTGCTGTTTAATTAACGAGAGTAGAACTCAACGATAAGAGCTTCGTTAATTTCAGCAGGTAACTCAGAACGCTCAGGTAAGCGAGTGAAAGTACCTTCTAATTTGTCAGCATCAAATGTTAAGAAATCAGGTACGAAGTTGTTAACTTCGATCGCTTCTTTAATAACATCAAGGTTACGTGATTTTTCACGAACGCCGATTGTTTGGCCAGGTAATACACGGAAAGATGGGATATCTACACGTGAACCGTTAACTAAGATGTGGCCGTGGTTAACTAACTGACGAGCTGCACGACGAGTGCGAGCAAGACCTAAACGGTAAACAACGTTATCAAGACGAGACTCAAGTAACGCCATGAAGTTTTCACCGTGGATACCAGCTAATTTGCCAGCTTTATCGAAAAGAGTACGGAATTGGCGCTCGTTAACACCATACATGTGACGAAGCTTTTGCTTCTCTTGTAATTGTAATCCGTATTCAGAAAGCTTTTTGCGTTGGTTTGGACCGTGTTGTCCAGGAGCGTAAGGACGCTTTTCTAATTCTTTACCTGTGCCGCTTAGAGAGATTCCAAGACGACGAGATAATTTCCAGCTTGGGCCAGTATATCGAGCCATGAATGACTCCTCCTTAGTGTTTTTATTTTGGTAAAATAAAAACCGGTATGAGACTCTTTGACAGCCATTTTGTTTTCATGCACCTTCGCCCTAGCAGCTAAGGGTTACAAGATACACCATCAAATGAAAGCACTAATCTTTCATGAGGAACAAAATGAGACTATTAAAGTGTTCACATAGGCTGCAATATTTTACACAAAGAGTATTATATTATTTTTATTCATCGAAAGTCAAGTATATTTTTTAAATCCTTGATTTCCAAGTATCACATTATAACATCTTTCTTGAAAAAATTAATAAATTATTCGAAAAAAATATATCAAATCCTTGTCCAAATTAACTATAATGAAGGAGCGATGTATATTTTTGGGATTTTGTTGGATGGAAATAGCATGGTTGGATTAAAGGAGATTGCATATCTTGGAAATGGTTGATTTTAGTAAATTATTTAAAATAGGAGAAAAACTGCATTCATTCTTAGATGTGGAAAGTCTCTTGAGCGAGTTATTTGTTCTTCTTAGAGATGAATACCCAAACTTCTCGTATTTACTGTTATTATCACAGGCTACATATAAGCATAGCGACCTTCCGATTATTGACCATGATTATGATAGTGAAAATATAGCGGCTACAAATGCGTATTTAACAGGGAAAGTTCAATATGAGTTCTCTCATAAGGATCAGAGTACGATCCTCTATGCACCTTTAAAAGGGAAGCAGGGTGTTTACGGGGTATTACAGATTATAGCCTCAGACACTCAAGATATACCCATGAAAGAAGTTGAGTTTATAAGCTTATTGGCAGGAAGTGCGGGATCGGCCCTTGAAAATGCTCAGCTCTATCAGCAGTCAAGAAAAACTGTTTTAGAACTTCAATTAATTAACGAAACCTCTTATCGTTTGAATTCAAACCTGCCGCTCACCGAAACCTTGACATTTATGTCCGAGCAAATTAAGTTATCCTTCTATGCTCAAGAGGTTGGATTTTTTCTGGATTCTACCGGAAGCGTCAAGCCGAAAGTACTCCCAGGTTCCACACCATTCTTTTTCACACCTAATGCACAACCCTATGTGGATTACATAAACAAGAAATTAAAAAAAGAAAATAACTCTTTATTATTTGGGGATTTTAGTGTTCCCAATCCTAATCAGACTAAATCCTATCACTCGATGATGGTGGTACCAGTCGAATTGAGCAATAAACAAAAAGGTTTTTCCATTATCATGCATGAAAAACCCTATTTCTTTTCTTTCGAGGCATTTCAACTTCTACAGACATTAGTACATCATTTATCCCTTTCCCTAACTAACTCGATCTTGAGAGAAGAACTTCAAAGATTAGTTACTATTGATCACCTGACAAAGCTTTACTCTCGAAAGTATTTAGATGAAAAAATCCAACACTCGATGCAAAAAGATAGTGAAGGTACCTTTATTCTGGTTGATATCGATAATTTCAAAGAGATTAACGATACGCACGGGCACCAAGTTGGAGACGAAGTGCTCATTCAAGTTGCAAATATCATCAGAGGAAAGATACGAGACATGGATATCGGGGCCCGCTGGGGAGGAGAGGAACTCGCCATTTATTTACCAAAGGTTTCTTTGGATGTTGGAGTGGCAATTGCAGATAGATTAGTGAAATCTGTATCCGAATGCTCATCCCCCCATATTACCGTGTCGTGTGGTGTCTCTTATTGGAAAGGCGAATACCAAGATACATATCAACAACTGTTTAAAAGAGCCGATGAAGCATTATACCTGGCAAAAGAAACAGGCAAAAACAAGGTGGTTATACAAGATGATGGTTGTCTGGCGGGCAATTAGGTGCCTATTAATTACGTCAGCCTTTTAACGATTTTAACGTATTTAACATATTCTATAAGCAAATGTGATAGCGCTTACATTTAGGAGGAGTCCACATTGAATTATAAAAAACCGCGGTTTGAGACAGATGTCATTCATTATGGCTATCATGCGGAAGAACATCAAGGTAGCTTAGTACCACCTTTGTATCAAACTTCCACTTTTACATTTGACAGTGCAGAGCAAGGGGAGAGAAGGTTTGCTGGGAAAGAAGAAGGATATATTTATTCAAGACTAGGCAATCCCACTGTGAAAATGTTGGAAGAAAGAATGGCTGCTCTTGAAAATGGTGAAGCAGCTCTTGCTTTTGCGTCAGGAATGGCTGCTGTGAGCGCCGTATTAATAGCTCTAACGAAATCCGGTGATCACATTCTCTGCTCCCAAGGTGTATATGGTTGTACATTTGGATTGCTAGAATTAATGAAAGATAAATACCAGATTGATCATGATTTTTCTCAAATGACATCAAGGGAAATCATTGAAAATCAAATAAAGCCAAATACAGCCTGTATCTACATCGAAACGCCTATTAATCCGACTATGAAACTTGTCGACCTTCAAATGGTAGCCGATGTAGCAAAGAGTAGGGGAATTCCAGTTGTTGTAGATAACACATTCTGTTCTCCTTATTTACAAACACCGATTAGTCATGGCTGCGATATTGTCATCCACAGTGCAACAAAATATATTTGTGGCCATGGCGATGTCATCGCAGGAATAGTAGTAGGTGGAAAAGAGATTATCGGCCAGATTTCAATGACAACACAAAAAGATATAGGGGGAATTATTTCTCCCTTTGATGCGTGGTTATTGTTACGAGGATTAAAGACACTTCCAATAAGGATGGACCGTCATTGTGAAAATACTTCGCTTATTCATGAATTTCTAAAGCAGCATCCGAAGGTAGACAGAATTTATTATCCAGGAGATACAGAGCATCCGGATTTTAAGATCATGAAAAAACAAATGAAAAAGTCGGGCGGGCTCATTTCATTTTCCATTAAGGGAAATAAAGAAACATCTCAATTGTTTATGAATCAGCTTAAGTTGATTAAAATAGCTGTGAGTCTTGGAGATGCAGAGACATTGATTCAACACCCAGCTACCATGACACATGCCGTTGTTCCTAAAGAAGATCGAATAAAGATGGGAATCGATGATACTTTACTCCGGCTTTCCATTGGCCTTGAGGCTTGGGAGGACATCAAAGAAGACCTTGAGCAAGCATTTGAAAGAATATAAAAAAAGAGGCTGAGTCAGCCTCTTTTTTTATATGTTTAAAGGAATTTAACGAGAGCACTTGCAAATTCTTCTAGCTTTTTCTGATCAAGCTCATCAAACCGGTTAACTTCTGGGGAATCAATATCTAAGACCCCAATTAACTGCTCTCCCTTAATAAGAGGTATCACAATTTCTGATTGAGAAGCCGCGTCACATGCAATATGACCAGGGAATTGATTCACATCTTCAACACGAACCGTTTCCTTTTTTTGTGCAGCTGTCCCACATACGCCCTTGCCAAGCGGAATGCGAATGCATGCTGGAAGCCCTTGGAAGGGTCCTAGCACTAGTTCATTGTTGGTATCCATTAAATAAAACCCAACCCAATTAATGCGGTCAAGGAATTGGTTCAATAAAGCAGAGGCATTGCTTAAGTTTGCAACCTGATTTGTTTCACCATGAAGGAGAGCCTCTAATTGTTTAATGACAAGATTATAATTTTCTTCTCGGTTTCCGGTATACATTTCGACGTTAAACACGGGATTTCACCTTTTTCTCTTAAAATTTATATACTATTTTATCAAAAATGAGAGAAAATGAGCACACTTTGTCGATATTTTATTAAAGGAATCAATTGTGACACCAAGAATCATTATGTTATGGGGATTACTAGGGAAACCTGGAGGGGGAGAATCAATGAAGAAAAATGCAAAAGAAGCAATTGTAAAGGCCGCTATCTCTTTGTTTAATTCAAAAGGGTATTCAGGAACGTCAATTAGGGATATTGCTTATTTAGCTAATGTAAATACCGCAACGATTGCCTATCACTTTAATAATAAAACTGGTCTCTTAGAATATTGCTTTATGCATTTTTTTGAACAGTACATCGGCAAGATGGAATCCTCCTATACATCGATTGAACGCGGGGCAAAAGAATGCTTAAAACGTATGGTGACTGATTTGCTGCATTACCAATGTGAAAATTATCAGTTGGCCAGTTTTGTCTACCGGGAAATGTCGATGGATTCCCAAGTGGTGAGAGAAATCATGTCCACCTATTCGTTAAAAGAAAAATACTATTTTCAAAAAATATTTGAACGGGGATTTGAATGGCATGAATTCCGCCCGCATTCTATACCATATTTAATCATTCAGTTAAAGGGACTATTAATGATGCCCTTCATGAATAACAATTATATGAGGGAAGTACTCTATGTTTTTCCCAATGAACCATTTTTCGAACAAAAATACTTAAAAGATCTTCACTTATGGATAGATAAAACATTATGTACAGATATCCCAATAAAAAAGGAAGCAGCACTAAAATAGCGGACAACGCTATTTTTTTTTTATATTTACAAAAAAATTGAAAATAATAGTCAAAAATTGTCGTTTACATGGTATCATAAAAGCATTGAATCGAACTTTAAGAGTTTTATTAAAATAGATGATTTGAATACATAGTGGAATTATGTTGTTTGAAATAGGGGGCTTTCATGTGAAGTATATCATTGGATTTTTCATCCTATTATTAGCCTTATTTGTAGTGGGATATTTCATAAAGAAAAAGTATTTTAAAGAAATGGACCGATTGGAAGCATGGAAAATTGATATCATGAATCGTCCCATCCTCGATGAAATGTCTAAAGTGAAACA
The DNA here is from genome assembly GCF_030818775.1 of Bacillus sp. SORGH_AS_0510. Lineage (NCBI taxonomy): Bacteria > Bacillati > Bacillota > Bacilli > Caryophanales > Bacillaceae > Bacillus > Bacillus sp. SORGH_AS_0510. The sequence goes on from NZ_JAUTAU010000001.1 coordinate 1,599,778, forward strand.
GTTAAATATGACTGGGCAAACCGAGGAACTTTTTGAACGTTGGCGCAGTCAGTGGGATGATGTGGTAACTGTTCAGCTGCCCGACTTAGAAGAAATGCTTTTCGATGCAGAGGAATACATAGATCGCTACAGATTCAAAAAGGCGAAAGAGGTTCAAGAAGCGATTAATACGAAGCTTTTGGAAACCGAAGAACAAATTAAAAAGATTCTTGAAGAACTGCATGAACTCGTAGGCAGTGAAGAAAAGAATAGAGTAGAAATTGAGGAGCTTAAGGAGCTATATAGAGAAAGTAAAAAAATGTTACTAGCTCACCGTCACAGCTTCGGTAAGGCTGAGAAACACCTGGAAGGAAAGCTGAATGAAGTGGCGCAGAAGTTCCAGGAATTTGACGAAAAGACGGAGCTTGGTAATTATCTTGAAGCACGCGAAGTAGTGTTGCTCATTCATAGTCAGCTAGGGACAATCAAGAATCAGATGAATCTTATTCCACAGCTGTTAATAGAAAGTCAGTCACTACTTCCAAATCAGCTCTCAGATTGTTTAGAAGGCTATAGGGAAATGACTGAGCAGGAGTATTACTTAGAGCATTTGAATGTGACTACTGAAGTAAAAAGGTTAGAAGAAAAAATTGCAGAAAATATTGGGCTGATAGAAATAACTGAAATTGACAAAGCAGAGGAAGGGATTAAGGAGGTTAAAGATCGAATTGATATCCTCTTTGACCTTCTTGAAAAGGAAGTTCACGCTAAGCACTTTGTCTTGAAACATAAAAAGGTGACAGCAGATCAGATTGCTTCTGCTTTAGAGGAAAATAAGAATCTTACAAATGAACTGGTTCATGTTCAAGCAAGCTATCAGATATCTGATAGTGATTTGGAAATTCAAACCCATTTAGAAAAAGAGCTTACTGCAGTTTACAAGCATCATGAAATTTTAGTTGAAAAATTAAAGTTGAACGAAACAGCTCAAACAGCAATTAGTGAGGAACTAAGCGAAATTAAAGATCAATTGGATCTTATTTGCGAAGAACAGCAAGCATTTGCCTTGAAATTACAAGCTCTTAGAAAAGACGAGCTAGAAGCAAGGGAGAAAATTAAAGAGCTTACAAAGAAAGTAGGAGAAACGGTCCGCCTTGTTACAAAAAGCAATGTACCAGGCTTACCAGAAGATTACAAATATCTCATTGAGGATACAAACGAAAGCATCAATAATGTACGTTATCAGCTTGAAGAAAAGCCTTTGAACATAGCTGCTCTGAATCAATACTTAGAAATTGCCGTTTTAACTGTAGAAAAATTGGTAAATTCAACGATTGAACTGATCGAGAATGTCACTCTAGCTGAAAAGGCCATTCAATATGGAAATCGTTATCGCAGACAGTTCCCATCAGTTGCTAGAGGGATAGCAGAAGCTGAAACAGCATTCAGACAGTACGATTATCAAGAGGCATTAGAACAAGTGGCAGCGTCTTTAGACGGAATTGACCCAGATGCATTGAAGAAGATAAAAGCAACGATTGAAACAGAATAATCCCAAAAACCGATTTAGCTGTGGACAGCAGAATCGGTTTTTTTATTCTTTTTCAAAAAGGAGGTTTATGTTAAGATTTAATTTTGTAAGTTCGTCTTCGTATGGAGGGGAAATGAATTGATTTATTTAGATAATAGTGCAACAACCAAACCATATAAAGAAGTACTGGAATCATATGTAACTGTTTCGAGCGAATATTTTGGTAATCCTTCCTCATTGCATAATTTGGGAACCCAGGCAGAGAAGCTTTTGATGCAAGCGAGGGGGCAAGTTGCTAAGCTATTAAAAGTAAAACCAAATGAAATATACTTTACATCAGGTGGAACAGAGAGCAACAATATAGCAATAAAGGGTGCTGCTTTGTTTAATAAAAAAAGAGGGCGTCACCTCATTACTTCAAAAGTAGAACATGCATCCGTCCGTGCTGTAATGGAACAGCTTGAACAAGAGGGGTTTGAAATTACGTACCTTCCTGTTGACAAAGAGGGTAGGGTAAGTGTCAATGAAGTAGAAAAAGCAATACGCAACGAAACGATCCTCCTCTCAATTATGCATGTAAACAATGAAGTAGGCACCATACAGCCGGTTAAAGAGATTGGGGACCTATTGAAAAAATATCCATCGGTTCTATTTCATGTCGATGCCGTTCAAGGCGTGGGAAAAGTACCCCTTGATATATACCAAAGCAGAGTTGATCTTTGTTCCTTTTCTGCTCATAAATTTCATGGAGTAAAAGGAACTGGTGCTCTCTTTATTCGAGAAGGGGTGAACCTTGCACCCTTATTTTTAGGTGGAAATCAAGAAAGAAACATGAGGAGCGGTACAGAAAATGTCGCAGGTGCTGTGGCGATGGCAAAAGCGCTTCGTATGACTTTTATGAAAAGCGAAGCTGGGATTAAAAAAATGGAAAGTATCCAACGGATGCTAAGAACAGGACTAGCAAATGTAGAGCATGTAACCATTCATACTCCTGTAGAAAACGCGGCCCCCCATATAGTAAATCTATCACTGCGTGGGATGAAATCGGAAGTATTAATTCATGCACTTGACCAGGAGGAAATATTTGTTTCAACAACGAGTGCCTGCTCGTCTAAGAAGAAAACTCCAAGTCGAACGCTTCTTGCTATGGGGGTTCCAGATGATCTTGCAGACAGTGCAATTAGGATCAGCTTATCTTTTGAAAATACCCCTAAAGAGGCAGAAATAGCGATTAATGCTATTGAAAAAGCCGCTAAACATATACGAAAGGTTATGAAATAAATGAATTATGATCGTATTCTTATTCGTTATGGTGAGATTTCAACAAAAGGGAGAAATCGCCATAAATTTATTGAAAAACTAAGAAAGAGTGTGGTAAATGTCCTTTCTTCATTTCCGAATGCAAAAGTTGAAGCTAGCCGTGACCGCATGTATATCATTTTAAATGGTGAAGATGGAAAGGAAATAATCAGAAAGTTAAATGGGATATTTGGTATTCAATCCTTTAGTCCTGCCGTTAAGATAGAAAGAGAAGTGGAAAGCATCAAAGCAGCCTCTCTAGAATTAGTAAATTCCATTTATAGTGAAGGGCAGACTTTCAAGATAACTCCTAAACGATCGGATAAAACATTTGAATTGGATACAGACGGAATCAATCGTGTAATTGGGACACACTTGCTGAAAAATATCCCGGGACTAAAAGTAAATGTGAAAAATCCTGATATTGATTTGAGAGTAGAAGTTAGACAAGAAGCTGTATACTTATCTTGCGAAACGATACAAGGTGCCGGTGGACTTCCAGTGAAATCAGCAGGAAAAGCCATGCTGATGTTATCAGGTGGGATTGATAGTCCTGTCGCAGGTTATTTATCCATGAAACGTGGATTGGAAGTGGAAGCTGTCCACTTTTTTAGTCCCCCGTATACAAGTGAGAGATCCAAGGAAAAGGTCATTGACCTAACAAAAAAACTAGCGGAAATCTATGGCTCAGTAACACTTCATATCGTCCCGTTTACAGAAATTCAGCAGATTATCCGGGAGCAAGTTCCTGAGAACTATACAATGACAACGACTAGAAGAATGATGCTCCGCATAACAGATGAAATTAGAAAGCAACGAGAAGGGTTGGGCAATTATTACAGGAGAAAGTCTAGGACAGGTAGCAAGTCAGACGTTAGAAAGTATGTTTGCCATTAACGATGTGACGAATACACCAATATTACGTCCATTGATTTCGATGGACAAAACAGATATTATAAAAATCGCGCAAGACATAGATACGCTTGAGATTTCAAATCGGCCGTTCGAAGATTGCTGTACTATCTTTGTACCTGCTTCCCCAAAAACGAAGCCGAGGAGAGAAAAGGTCCAACGTTATGAAAGCTTTGTTGATTTTGAAGAATTAATTTCGAAAGCTGTACAAAATATTGAAACGCTTAAAATTTCTGCCGATGATTCTCATGATTCGCAATCAGAGTTTAATGCGTTATTCTAATAAAGCGAATTAAGAAATTTTTGTGAACATTTACCAATTGTGTGATGGAATGAAGAAGCGATCTTCTACACATTCTATACTCACAAGGAGGTGAATATCACATGGCAAACAACAATAACTCAAATCAATTGCTAGTACCTGGTGTACAACAAGCTCTTGACCAAATGAAGTATGAAATTGCTACTGAATTCGGTGTTCAACTTGGTGCTGACACTACTTCACGCGCTAACGGTTCTGTTGGTGGTGAAATCACTAAGCGTTTAGTCGCTATGGCTGAACAACAATTAGGCGGCGGATTTGCTCGTTAATCCAAAATAAAATACGATGGCTACAGAGAGTGGGTTTTATCCCGCTCTCTTTTTTATGGATAAAAAATACTTTTAGATGAATAATAATTTAAAATTTTTAAATAATTTTGTATAATAAGGTTTGTGGGATATTTGTAAAGGGGGAGAACGATGAAAAGAGAAGATTTAATTGCACCAGAAAGGTATAATCTTGTTTCTGAAGTAGAACGTTTTGCAAAAGATCCAAACAGAATGGCATTAAAATGGGAAAATGAATCTGGGGAGACCAAGGAAGTTACATACGAAAATTTATTAAAGCAAGTTAATAAGGCAGGAAATGTTTTTATCGATAAGGGTTTAAAACAGGGAGATGTGGTTCTTGTTATAGTTCCGCGTCTTATTGAAGCTTACGTAGTCTATTTAGCTGCCTTGAAAGCTGGAATGGTTGTAATCCCTAGTTCAGAAATGTTAAGGGAAAAAGACTTACAGTACCGGATTTCACACGGTGATGTGAAAGCAGTTGTTAGCTATTTTCCATATGTGGACCAATTTAATAACATTACTGAAACACAACCACTAGTAAAGTTTACAATTGGGGGAGAGGAAGAGGGCTGGATTCATTTAGATGCTGAAATGGGACAGGCAAAGGATGATTTACCATTAGCTGATACCTCAAGAGACGATATGGCATTTTTGTCCTATACTTCTGGAACAACCGGCAATCCAAAAGGTGTTGTTCATACACATGGCTGGGCATTTGCTCATCTGAAAACCGCTGCTTCAAAATGGCTGGGGATTGAAGAGGGAGACACGGCTTGGGCTACTGCAGGTCCTGGCTGGCAAAAATGGATTTGGAGTCCATTTTTATCGGTCCTTGGTTCAGGGGCAACGGGGTTAGTGTATAACGGCAAATTTGAGCCTAAAAAATATTTAAGTCTCTTACAGAAATATACGGTTAATGTATTATGCTGTACACCAACCGAATATCGCTTAATGGCAAAGGTTGATAATTTAAGTGAATACCAGTTGCCAGCTCTCCATAGTGCAGTATCAGCAGGGGAACCTCTAAATCGTGAAGTTATTGATACATTTAGAAAGTATTTTAACGTTGAGGTCAGAGATGGTTACGGTCAAACGGAAAATACCTTACTTGTCGGTGTAACAAAAGGGATGGCATTAAAACCTGGTTCAATGGGAAAACCTACTCCAGGAAACAGAGTAGAAATTATTAACGAAGAAGGACAGGTATGTGCTGTCGGAGAGGTTGGAGATATCGCCGTTCATGTGGAAACACCTGCCTTATTTAAAAATTATTATAAAGATCCAGAAAGAACTGCTATGCAATTCCGTGGGGATTATTATGTAACTGGAGATAAAGCGAAAATGGATGAAGACGGCTATTTCTGGTTTGAAGGACGCGGAGATGACATTATTATCAGCTCTGGTTATACGATCGGACCTTTTGAGGTAGAAGACGCACTTGTTAAACATCCATTTGTAAAAGAATGTGCGGTAGTGGCAAGTCCAGATGAAATTCGAGGCTTTATTGTTAAAGCGTTTGTTGTTTTACAAGAAGAGGTAGATCCGGCCGACCCAGAATTAACCAAGACGCTTCAGGAGCATGTAAAAACTCTTACAGCGCCATACAAATATCCAAGAAAAATTGAGTATTTATCCGAACTTCCAAAAACGACATCAGGGAAAATCCGGAGAATTGAGCTTCGTCAAAAAGAATTTGCATCAGCTAAGCAAGTATAATACACACAAGCAGACGGGGTATTCCTGTCTGCTTTTTTCCTTTTTACAGAGGAATAAATTAGAAGCAAAAATATCCCCTATTTTCAGTATTTCAGGTTATAATTAGGATTATTTCGATACTAGAAAGAATAGGGGCTCGAGAATATATGAAAAGAACAGAACTTCAGCAGGGAGCCATCCATGCCGGTTTTTCTTATTTACTATGGGGATTATTGCCGATTTATTGGAAATTCCTAGGCGAGGTTAATGCACAGGAAATTCTGGCGAACCGAGTATTTTGGTCGTTTATTTTTATGATTGTTGTTTTGGTTTTTACAAAGAAATGGGGATTGTTTGTACAAACGTTTAGAGGGTTCGCCCAAAACAAAAAGCAACTGTATGCATTGACTATTGCTTCTCTCTTAATCAGTATAAATTGGTTTATTTATATTTGGGCAGTTAATAGTGGACATATGATTGAAGCGAGCTTAGGATATTATATTAATCCCCTTGTCAGTATTTTATTAGGCATGCTAGTCTTAAAGGAGAAGTTAACGATCTATCAATATATCTCCTTTGTCCTGGCAACTGTGGGGGTTTTAGTATTAACCGTTGCACATGGTAAATTTCCTTGGATCGCGATTACATTAGCACTATCCTTTGGTTTATATGGATTAGCGAAAAAGCTGATTCATGTGGAGTCAGCAGTAGGGCTGACATTAGAAACCATGGTGGTCGCACCCATTGCGGCTATATATATGATTTTATTGTTTAGTAAAGGGACGAATTCGTTTTTAACTTCAAGCATGGGAACGGATTTGCTTTTAATAGGTGCGGGGGCAGCTACAGCAGTGCCATTGCTATATTTTGCAAAAGGGGCTCAAAAAATCCCACTATCTCTATTAGGGTTTTTACAATATATTGCACCTACACTCACATTGCTTTTAGGAGTTTTTGTATATAATGAACATTTTTCTAAGGTTCAGCTTTTATCCTTTATGTTTATCTGGTCAGCATTAACGATTTATTCTTTATCTAAAACAAAGCTTTTCTCAGCAATGGAATTAAGATGGCGAAGTAAAAGAACAAGCATCTAATCAAAAGGCAGACTCTGCATGGAGTCTGCCTCTTATATTGCATAATAAGAAGTATAAGATTCGACTTCGAGAATTGTCCAGCTCCAGCGCCTAGCCAGTTTTCGTCCTGAATATTCTACCTTGAGTATCTTGTAACAATCATGGCTTGATAAAGCGATGATTGTTACAGCTCGGGTCAAATAACCTTCGGCAATAAAAGTCAAAAGGCGGACTTTTCTTGCCGAAGAACTTTTGCCTGTCGGGGCTGACCAAGGCGCTTACGCTTTTCTTTATAAATACGTTCTTTTTACTTTTTCCCAGAAGGAGTTGTCTTTTAGTTTTAGTGTTTTCAGCTTTTTATCGCTGATTTTTACTTGAATTTTGTCGACATGGCGGATGCTTAGAGCTTCGTTATCCATGCCCATTGTTGGGTGGTCATTGCCCTCAGAAATGACTTTAAGTGTAAGGGTGCGTTCGCTGCCTAGAATAAAGGAAGCACCAAGTGTTCGATAACGATTGGTATTCACAGAGGCCACTTCGCTTACCTGCATACAGGATAGAAGCGGGTCAACAACTGAACCATTGACAGATTTATTATAAGCTGTACTTCCTGTTGGTGTTGCAACAATTAAACCATCCCCGCGGAAGGTCTCGAAATGAAGCTGGTCTACAAAGACGTCCAAAACTAATGTCTTAATAATGGAAGAGCGGATACTAAATTCGTTCAAACAGTGGAACGTACCTTGTCCGTCTACGGTGACTTCAATAGTTGGATAGCGACGAACCTCAATATGCTCATTCGTTGTAATAGCCTCGATCATCTTGGATGTATCACTAATTCGAAAATCACAATACATACTTAAACTATTTTTAGTTGAAATCCCCACATAAAGGCAATCATCCCGGAACCCTGTTTTTCTCACTGCTTGCAAAAAGGTCCCGTCATCTCCAACGCTGGCAATGATATTCGCTTTTCTATAATCATTAACCATAGTAAAACCATAACGATCTGCTATTTCAAATAATGGAGCAGCTTTAGCAAGCATGTCCTCATCGCGCTTATGGTAAAAATAGATGTTGCGTCTCGATTCCATATATTGTGCCTCCTGTCAGATGCTGGTGAAATTGTTTTTAAATACACAGTAAAAGTTTGCTAAAATAATGGTAGCTTGAAATTAGTTTAGCATTTTTTAGAGACAATATGAAAGCAGTTACATCATTTCATACATAAAAAAAGGGGGAAGCATATTGAATGGAAAGCGATGGGCAGCACTTGGAATTGCAGCTGCACTATTTTTTGTTTCAATCGTAATTAATTTTTTATCAGCGTTTGCTTTCAAGGGACTAAAAACCGATTTAGGTGATTTTATGGCTACCACCGAACAGTCCTTTACTGAGGAAGTTGTTGAAGATGGAAGTGAATTAAAGAAAATTGTCATTCTCGATGTGAACGGGGTAATTCAAGACACAGGAGAAACAGGGGCACTCCTATCTGGCGGAGGGTACAATCATCAGGACTTTATGAAAAAGTTAAACTACATAAAAGATGATGACACAGTTAAAGGGATCATTATCAAGGTGAATTCTCCAGGCGGTGGAGTCGTTGAAAGTGCTGAAATTCACGATAAGCTTAAGGAAATCCAAAAAGATACGAAGAAACCAGTATATATTTCAATGGGCTCAATGGCTGCATCTGGGGGCTATTATATTTCAACAGCTGCAAAGAAGATTTTTGCAAGTCCTGAGACATTGACAGGCAGCTTAGGAGTCATCATGGAAGGGATTAACTATGAGGGACTAGCAGATAAATACGGTGTCGACTTTGTAACAATTAAAAGTGGGCAATATAAAGATATTATGAGCCCGACCCGTAAAATGACTGAAGAAGAACGTCAGATTTTACAGTCCATGATCAATAATTCATACGATGGTTTTGTTAAGGTTATTTCGAAAGGCCGCAACATGACGGTCGAACAAGTCAAGAAAATAGCAGATGGCCGGGTGTATGATGGCCGCCAAGCGAAGGAATTGCATCTTGTTGATGAATTCGGTTATTTAGATGATGTGATTGTCCGGATGAAAAAAGATGAAAAGCTTAAAGGTGCAAAGGTAGTCCGTTATGCAGATGATCTTGGATTTGGATCACTTTTTACTATGCAGGCTAAAAAAATTATGGGAGACAATGGGGAATTAGCAGGGATAATGAAGGTCCTTTCAAAGCCTAATTCACCACGTCTTATGTACTTGTATGCAGAATAGGGGTGGGGGATTGGAGGAGCATGAACAACAAGAAAATCTAAATGTAATGACTACTCATTGGCCCGTTCGCTATGCGGGTTTCTGGATGCGCTTCTGGGCTTATCTACTTGATTTAATTGTCGTTGGAAGTATTGAAAGAATAGTGATTAAACCCTTATTCAGACTGCTAGATATTTCACTATCGGAGTTTAACATATTTGCACCGATTTCCATTGCAACCGCCGTCGTCTTTTATCTTTATTTTGTTCTAATGACCAAGTTCTTTGGCCAAACCCTTGGAAAAATGGTTTTTGGAATAAAGGTAGTAGATTTGAAAAAACAAGAGTTAACATGGGGAACCATTTTGTTTCGTGAATGGATCGGTCGTTTTATATCTGCAACCATTATTGTTGGTTATGTGATTGTTGCTTTCTTACCTAAAAAACAGGGCCTTCATGATATCTTCTCGGATACGACGGTCATTCATATCGAACGATAATCAGTAAATTACCTGTCAACATCAAGTTGGCAGGTTTATTTTTTTGGGTTAAGCGAATAATAAAAGGCTGAAAGGTGGTGAATGTGAGTGATATGGGTCCTACTAATCGTGTCGTTGCTATTGCTATTATTTCTTCTTCTTATTTTTTCTAAATTAACAATTTTTTTAAATTACTATCATTTTAATGACAATGATGATTTGAAGGTAGAATTTAGATTATGGTTCGGGTTAATTAAATACAAGATTGATGTTCCATTAATAAAGATTGATGATGATTCCCCTAGTATCGTAGTAAAGAGAAAAAGAAAGGGGAAAAAGAATGAGGAGAATAACAATGTTTCAGTTAATCAGATTGAAAAAGACGATGTGATGACAAGTTTTGAAAATACAAAAGAACTGCTAGAGCATGTATTTGGCTTGCATAAGATTATTAGGACGTTTTGTAAAAAGGTATCTATAAAAAAGTTTGAGTGGCATTCGATGGTTGGAATAGGAGACGCAGCATTTACTGGAATGATAACTGGGGGAATATGGGCAATAAAAGGAAGTATCATTGGACTCCTTAGTCATTATCTGTCATTGAAAGTGATGCCTGAACTCTCTGTTACGCCTCATTTCCAAGCAGCTGTTATCCAAATAAGATTTTCAGGTATTTTTCAGTTTCGAATAGGGCATGCTATTCTCGCAGGATTAAAGCTGATTAAATTCTGGAAGGGCGGAAAACCGCACTTTAAAAAGAAAGCAAAATTCTCAAGTGAAAAAACTAATTCTGTTTGAAATAGGAGGAAAGATCCATGTCCGACCATCCAATTCAAGGTTTGATGACAACCGCAATGGAAAGCTTAAAAGAAATGATTGATGTAAATACCATTATTGGGGATCCGGTTGAAACCCCCGATGGAAGTGTTATTTTAACAGTTTCTAAGGTAGGGTTTGGTTTCGCTGCAGGGGGTAGTGAGTTTAAAATGGACAGCAGCCAATCACAAGGTCAGGGGCAGAGTCAAGGCCAAGGCCAGGGTCAGCCGAAGCTTCCATTTGGTGGAGGTAGTGGGGGCGGTGTATCTATTACCCCTATAGCTTTTTTAATTGTGAACTCACATGGAGTTAAGATGTTGCACCTTGATGAAAGTACGCATTTATATGAAAAAATTTTAGAGCTGGCACCACAAGCAGTGGACAAAATTCAACAAATGTTCTCAAAAAAAGATGAAAATAAACAACAACAAAATCAACAACAGAACCAACAGTCCCATCAACCAAAACAAGAGCTTGAGTTTTAATCTCCAAGTTAATCTTCTCAAATGAGAGGATTAACTTTTTTCTTGATACTCAATCATTGCAAAACATGTGTTGAAAAGATATATTTACACTGTACATATTAAAGCAGATTCTCTTATTTTGAGTAGTTGCTTTAAAACGACAAAGGAGGATGTCAGGATGGCAAATGTAACTTTTAAGGGAAATCCAGTAACATTACTAGGGAACGAAGTGAAAGTAGGAGATAAGGCTCCAAATTTCACCGTGTTAGCAAATGATCTATCAGCAGTAACTTTAAAGGATACTAAGGGGCAAGTTCGCTTAATCAGTGCAGTACCTTCTCTAGATACTGGTGTATGTGATGCGGAAACACGACGTTTCAATGAAGAAGCTAATGGCTTAGGAAATGTTAAGATTCTAACTGTAAGCGTGGACCTTCCATTTGCGCAAAAGCGCTGGTGTGCTGCAGCAGGAATTGAAAACGTTCAAACTCTATCTGATCACCGTGATCTATCATTTGGTGAAGCATATGGTGTTGCGATTCAAGAATTAAGACTTTTAACTCGTGCAGTTTTCGTTGTTGATTCTACAGACACAGTAACATACGTAGAATACGTGAGCGAAGCAACAAATCATCCAAATTATGAAGCAGCACTTGAAGCTGCTAGAAATGCAAAGTAAAATAGTCATAAGAAGGCCTCGGCACGTTGCGAGGCCTTTATACTTGTTTAAAAAATACATACTCGTATAAAATGAATAAAGAATTTTAGGGATGGAGGGGAATAAATGAAAATTTCTCCAGTAGAACAACTTTTTACAGTTTTTAATGAAACGGCGCTTGCATTACAAGAAGAATTGTCTTGCAGTTATCTGGAAGCACTGGCAGAAACGGGAGAAAACATATTCCAAGGTACAATTCTCCAGGAAGAGTTAAGTGAATTAACAGTAAAAAGATTAAAAAAACAATACGAAGAAATCAATATTGATAAGTATTCAAAGGAAGATCTTCGTAAGGCTTATCAGCTTGTCATTTTAAAAGGGATGAAGGAGAATGTACAGCCTAATCATCAGATGACACCTGATTCTATTGGATTACTGGTTGGATATTTAATTGATCGATTTGTCAAAAAATCAAATTTTAAACTTCTTGATCCTGCAGTTGGAACGGGCAATCTTTTAACCACTGTTTTAAATCATATACCCAAAGAGATTACCTCTGTTGGCGTTGACGTGGATGACATTCTTATAAGACTTGCCTATGTAAATGCAAATTTACAAGAACATCCGATACAATTATTTAATCAGGACGCTTTAGAACCTTTATTTATTGATCCTGTGGATGCTGTTATAGCAGATCTACCTGTCGGATTTTATCCGAATGATGTCCGCGCTGCTGATTTCCAGTTAAAGGCTGATACTGGTCATTCGTTTGCCCATCATTTATTTATTGAACAAAGTGTACGGCATACAGCACCTGGTGGGTATTTGTTCTTGCTTGTACCAAGCGGCCTTTTTGAAAGTGAACAAGCGGGACAGCTTCGTGAATTTATTAAGGAACATGTAGTGATTCAGGGGCTACTCCAATTGCCAGAAACGATGTTTAAGAATAAACATGCGGCAAAAAGTATTTTCATTTTGCAAAAAAAGGGTGATGGAGTTCTACCTCCAAAACAGGCGTTACTTGTTAACCTTCCGAGTCTGTCAAAGCAGCAGGAAATGGACCGGATCCTCTCACAAATAGAAAAATGGTTCCAAGAAAACAAAGGATAAAATCGGTGAAAAACTCCGGTTTTTTCCTTTTTTTTATCTGCTGAAAAGAAAGAAAAATTTGAATATAATTACATTTACGCTGTAACCGTTGCCATGTGATTTATTCCTTGAAATGTCCTATATTCAGTGATTAAATGAGGAATTGAGAGAAATAAACAAAGTCGGTTTGCGCAAAATAAAGGTGTACTAAACCAAAATTGCAGATCAATGACGTTGTTATATAAAAGGAGCGGTTAGCTAAATGGCAAAAATTATTGCAATCAATGCGGGAAGTTCTTCTTTAAAGTTTCAATTATTTGAAATGCCAAATGAAGATGTCATTACAAAAGGTCTTATTGAAAGAATTGGCCTAAATGATTCAATTTTTAATATTACGGTAAATGGTGAGAAAATCCAAGAAATTACGGATATACCTGATCATGAAGTAGCAGTAAAAATGCTGTTAGATAAATTAACGACATTAGGAATCATTCAATCCTTGGATGAAATTGAAGGTATTGGTCACCGTGTTGTACATGGTGGAGAAGCGTTTAATGATTCGGTTTTAATTACAGATGAAGTAATCAGTAAAATTGAAGAACTTTCAGAGCTTGCACCATTGCATAATCCAGCAAACCTAACAGGGATCAGAGCGTTTCAAAGTGTTCTACCTAATGTTCCGGCCATTGCTGTGTTTGATACGGCTTTCCATCAAACCATGCCGGAAAGTTCTTTCCTTTACAGCCTTCCATATGATTACTATAAAGAATATGGTATTCGTAAGTATGGCTTCCACGGAACATCACATAAGTATGTTTCACAACGTGCTGCAGAATTACTTGGCCGTCCAGTTGAACAGCTTCGTTTAATTTCTTGTCACTTAGGGAATGGGGCAAGTATTGCAGCCATTGAAGGTGGAAAATCAATTGATACATCAATGGGCTTTACTCCACTTGCAGGTGTAACAATGGGTACGCGTTCAGGAAATATTGACCCTGCTTTAATTCCATATATCATGGAAAAAACAAATCAAACAGCTGATGAAGTATTAGATGTTTTAAATAAGAAAAGCGGTATGCTAGCTGTATCTGGTTTCTCAAGTGACTTAAGGGATATTGAGGTTGAAGCGAAAAAAGGAAATGAACGTGCACAGCTTGCTTTGGATGTATTTGCTAACAGAATTCATAAGTATATCGGTTCGTACGCATCGCGTATGTATGGAGTAGATGCCATTATTTTCACTGCAGGTATCGGCGAAAACAGTGATACGATTCGTGAAAATGTATTAAAAGGTCTTGAATTCATGGGTGTTTATTGGGACCCAGCTCTTAATAAAGTAAGAGGAGAAGAAGCATTTATCAACTATCCTCATTCACCAGTAAAGGTTTTAATTATTCCAACAAACGAAGAAGTAATGATCGCCCGCGATGTAGTTCGCTTAGCGAAATAATTCTTCAATCTCAACTAAATTTACAGAGAGGCAAAAGCTAACAATTATTGGCTTTTGCCTTTTTATCGTTCTCTGGCTTTATGTTATACTGTTAGGAGAAGTTTGTTGGAGGAGGTTCATACGATGCCATTTAAAGAACGAGAAAGAAAAGTATGGAATGAAATAACTGAATGGGAACAGAATTTATACAATTACGAACCAAATGACTTCCAATTAACATATGAAAAATATTTGGAGCGTTCTTTCTCCTTATTGCCTGAAACGGTTCAAAACCAATTTTTTTCCCTCGTTGATACATGGCTGTTCCATTTACATGGTATGATTCAAGGTTCGCAGCTTCAAATGGATGCAAAAGAAAGAATTCTTTCCTCTGGAAGAGTTTTTATCCCGGATTTAGAAAATATTTCAGACTTAAAAAATTTGGATATTCATCAATTACAATACATAGCAGAACAACATATTGCGAGGCATCGCCTCTATTCCTTTGCTCAAGGCGGCTTAGCGGGAACGGGGAGCTCCTTGCTCTTGGGGATGGATATCCCAGCAATGGCAGTGATTAATTTAAGAGTCGTTCAATTAATTGCGATGACCTACGGATACGAAGTCAATACACCATTCGAAATGATGACTTCACTCAAAGTGTTTCATACCGGAACCTTGCCTCCAAGAGTTCAAAAAGAAGGTTGGGGTATCTTAAAAAATGAATTAGAAGAGTTTGAAAATCCGTATTTCTATGAAGGAAATGAAGAGATTACTGATATCACTTGGCTTGAGCAGCCATTACAGCAATTATTTAAAGCTATTGTCATTGCTGTATTTCGAAGAAAAATGATTCAGGGCATGCCTCTTGTCAGTATGGCCATTGGTGCAGGTATAAACTATCAGTTAACAAGAAAAGTAACGGACTTAGCTCATAAATATTATCAGTATCGTTATTTAAAAGAAAAAGAGGAGTTTCAACTATGAGTACGCAGGAACATAAACGGGAAGCACCAAAGAGAATTAATTGTAAGGTGATTACAGTTAGTGATACGAGAAACAAGGATACAGATAAAAGTGGTAAGTTTATGATTGAGCTGCTGGAACAGTCTGGCCATATCATTACTGATTACGTGATTGTAAAGGATGAAAAACTGTCTATTCAAGATGAAATCTTAGAAGGGTGCGGACGTGAAGATATAGATGCAATCCTCATTAATGGTGGAACGGGGATTGCCAAACGGGATGTCACTATTGAAACGGTAAAGAACCTGCTTGATAAAGAAATTGTTGGCTTTGGAGAATTATTTAGGATGTTGAGTTATCAAGAGGATATAGGGTCTGCAGCCATTCTTTCGAGAGCGATTGCCGGCGTAGTAAACGATAAAGCGGTCTTTTCGACCCCAGGTTCAACAGGTGCTGTAAAGCTGGCAATGAATAAGTTAATCTTGCCTGAGTTAGGGCATGTGGTAAGAGAAATTCAAAAAGATTTATAGTGCAAAATAACTAAGAGGAGGACCCTTAATGGAGTCTTCCTCTTTTTAAATTATAGGTAGTTATAAACGAATTCGAGAATTGTCCAGCGCAAGCGCCTAGCCCCTCGGTCTGGTCAAGGCGCTTGCGCTTTTCTCAGTGATGTGCTTTTGTGGAAAGTGTTTGATTTGCTCTATACCATAGCCATAAATCATTGATAATGGAGGCAAGTTCTGCAATCTCTTGGTTCAGTTCGCATGAACGTGTGAAGTCATTTTCATCGGAAAGCTGAGCTTGTTTATAATTAATTTCATCCTCAAGCTCTGCAATTCTGTCTGGAATGGAGCCCCGTATGTTTTCCCAATGAAAAAGAATGTCCTGTTGGACTTCTTTGCTATATTGCTCCCATTCTACTGTTATATCGGGAAGAGAGATACCTAGGCGCTGATTAAAAGAAAAATAGTCCTTCATAAGGCTGCCTCCAAGCTGTGTAATAATTTCTATTTTACTATAAATTTCGGCATCCTTCACATTAAAACTTCTTTTGTAAGGAAAGCTGAAAAAAGGGTGTGCAGCTTGGTGCACACCCTTCATATATAAATTAGTTTTTTTCAGTTCGGACAACAAGTACATCACATGGTGCATACCGTGTAATGTGTTCAGAAACACTTCCTATAAAAAATCTCTCTACTACATTCATTCCTGTGGCACCACAAATGATTAAGTCAACATAATGCTTTTTGGCTATGTCTCGTGGAATACGTACCTTTGGAGAACCAAAATCAATCTCATATTGGACATCTGATAGTCCGGCATCTGTTGCTTGTTTGTGATAATTTTCCATCATATCTTTTGCTAGCTTTTCTGCGCGGTCCCCGATCACCGTATCATAGGCTTCGATTAATGCATATGACCGGGTGTCAATCACATGAACCAGAAGGAGGTTGGCATTATTTCTTTTTGCAATTTCAATACCTTTTCGAAAAGCCCAATCTGCTTCCTTCGAACCATCAATAGCGACTAAAATATGTTTATATTTGAGTCCCATGATTATCATCTCCTTACCTAAATTATACATTATTTAACAACGAATAACTGTTGCAATTTTTCGAACAATAATGGAGTAGGATACAATGAAAGGAGCTAGAATGATGGGAAACGGGGATCCAAAAAATCAGTATTCATTTGATTTTGATGAACAAGGATCGAATGAAGTAAGTCAACAGATTATGAATTCCTATAATAGTGGCTTTATAGGAGAAGGAACGGCGCTTGCAAACCAGGCTGATTTTAACACTACACCATCAGTCGACGGTGAAGGGTCCACAGAAAGCTAGACAATTATATGTTGAAACGAAAGGACTGTCCATAATAGGATGGTCTTTTTCATTGTGGAAAGAGGAATTTAGTAGACTTTTATCTCGTTAAATTTCTTTATTAGGGCATATACCCAAGAATATAGCTTCTTATATGCATATTGTTTAATGTGTGAAGTAAATAAAATGAGGAGGAATAAACATTGACTACTGAAATTTATGGCGTGCCCACAATAAACCAAGCGGATGAGAGAATTCGCCCTGGTTTTGGTGGCTTTGGACATTTTGGTGGTGGATTCGGCCGTCCGGGCTTTGGTTTTGGCGGTTTCGGTCGCCCAGGCTTCGGCTTTGGTGGTTTTGGTCGTCCAGGTTTTGGTTTTGGCAGACCAGGCTTTGGCTTCGGATTTGGTCGTCCTGGGTTCGGTTTTGGAGGCTTT
Organism: Bacillus sp. SORGH_AS_0510; assembly: GCF_030818775.1. Lineage (NCBI taxonomy): Bacteria > Bacillati > Bacillota > Bacilli > Caryophanales > Bacillaceae > Bacillus > Bacillus sp. SORGH_AS_0510. The sequence goes on from NZ_JAUTAU010000001.1 coordinate 1,617,280, forward strand.
GGCTTTGGTGTACCATTTTTAACTGGTTTAGCAGCGGGAGCACTATTGACTCCACCATATTATGGTTATGGGTATCCGTACCCATACCCGTATCCTTATCCATATCCTTATTACGGATACCCATATTACCCTTATTATTAATTTAAAGAAAAAAGCTTTGGCGTTTATTTAACGTCGAAGCTTTATTATAGTAATGGTCTTTCAAGAACTTATTCTAGAATAAGTTTGGGTAACTTCTATTTTTTTGGTAAAATTAAATTGCTTTCACTTTTCCGTTTTCTTTTAACTATTTTTCTATTGTTTTTATTAATTGGAGGTATGGACATGCGAATCGGAATACCTAAAGAGATAAAGAATAATGAAAACCGTGTAGCAATGACACCTGCTGGAGTGGTCAATCTTGTGAATTATGGCCATGAAGTCTTTATTGAAAATGGAGCGGGTATTGGCTCTGGTTTTTCAGATGAAGACTATAAAAATGCAGGAGCAAAATTAGTAGAAACACCTGCAGAAGCATGGTCCATGGAAATGGTCATGAAGGTAAAGGAACCTCTTCCAAATGAATATCAATATTTTCGTGAGGGATTAATCTTATTTACATATTTACATTTAGCACCAGAGCCCGAACTGACTAAGGCATTAATAGATAAAAAGGTTATAGGAATTGCTTATGAAACCGTTCAGCTGCCAAATGGAAGCTTACCATTATTAACCCCAATGAGTGAAGTAGCAGGGAGGATGGCAGCACAAATTGGTGCTCAATTCCTTGAAAAGGTCTACGGAGGTATGGGAATCCTTCTTTCTGGTGTTCCTGGTGTACAAAGAGGAACAGTTACGATTATTGGCGGTGGAGTTGCCGGTACCAATGCTGCTAAAATGGCGATTGGCTTAGGAGCAAAAGTGACGATTATTGATTTAAATCCTGATCGTCTTCGTCAGTTGGATGATATTTTTGGGTCTGATGTTACGACATTAATGTCAAATCCTTATAATATTGCCGAAGCGGTGAAAGAATCTGATTTAGTGATTGGAGCGGTACTTATTCCTGGAGCGAAGGCACCAAAGCTTGTTTCCGAAGAAATGGTTAAGTCGATGAAACCGGGAAGTGTGGTTGTCGATATCGCGATAGATCAGGGGGGGATTTTTGAAACAACTGATCGTATAACTACGCATGATAATCCAACCTATGTGAAGCACGGTGTGGTCCACTATGCGGTTGCTAATATGCCTGGTGCAGTACCGCGAACATCGACTATGGCTTTAACAAATGTTACTGTACCTTATGCTGTTCAAATTGCGAATAAGGGCTATCGTAAAGCATGCTTAGAAAATGTGGCGTTATTAAAAGGGATTAATACATTAAACGGCTATGTGACCTATGAAGCAGTCGCAGAAGCACAAGGTCTCGAATTTGCAGATACAAAAACATTGTTAGATAAGCAGTAAATTGATAAGACAGATTAAGAGGTGGGGCAAGGTGCCTGCCTCTTTTTTGAATAAATCAGGTAGAAGCTTTCCGGTACGGTCACGTAGAGCAGTTCTAGGTGATTCAAAAGGATGAATGGTATGGGGTCTAGCCAAGTAGGACCGTTCTATTTTTAAAAAATACTGATAGAAAGGAAGACCTGTCACGTAAAAACAGATAATTTCAATTAAAATATACAAATATACAAAAAAACCAGCTTCTAGTCAGAAACTGGTTTTGAATGTTAAGTATGGAGCCGCCATTGCCGTAAGAGTATAAGAAAGTTTTAAACCACCACTCCTCAAAGTGGGTGTTTTCAGAAGCTTTTCTGCGTGTCCTCCATGTCTTATAGACGGAGGCTTGTCATTCCAGCTTCAATGGTTAAACTCCCTGTTACAGCTTAAAGGTTAAAACTTTATTATGATTACGTACAACGCAGCTTGTATTTGTATATTACATCAAATAAAACAAAAATACAATGTCAAAAGAACCCAAATCTACCTACTTAATGATTTGCAATTCTTTTGGGAACTTAGTCAGAATCTTCGCTCCATCAGCAGTAATAAACACATCATCCTCAATACGAACACCGGCAACATCAGGAACATAGATTCCTGGTTCAATCGTATAAACCATACCTTCTTCAAGAATCAATTGATTTGTCTCAGTTAACGATGGGTATTCATGAACACTGATTCCAAGGCCGTGACCTAGACGGTGTGGGAAATACTCACCGTAACCTGCATCAGCGATGATACGTCGCGCAGTAAGGTCAACTTCAGCTGCACTAACACCAGGCTTACTTGCTTCAATCGCTGCCAATTGTCCTTTTAATACTGTATCATAAATCTCTTTTTGCTTGTCGTTAATGTCTCCGTAAGCAACTGTTCTCGTGATATCTGAACAGTATCGATCTACAACGACGCCTAAATCAAATAACACTAAATCGCCTTTTTGGATTTTGGTATTGCCTGGGTTCCCGTGAGGGGAAGCGGCATTCTTACCCGTTAGGACCATTGTTGAAAAAGACATTTCAGTTACGCCTTTTTGTTTTAATGCATACTCTAAGGCATTTAGGATCTCAAGTTCCGTTTTACCTTCCTTAATTTCACTAACGCCAAATTCAACAGCAAAGTCTGCTAGGGCACAGGCTTCCTCAATAATTTTTAACTCTTTCGCATCCTTAACCATACGAAGAAGTCTTAGTTTTTCCTCAACGGAAACAAAGGAGGCATTTGGGAATAAACGTAAGAGCTGTTCATACCGTTCTACATTCATATGCTCTTTTTCAATAGCAGCTTTAGAGACGCCGTTAATTCTTTTATTAATAGAGTTCAGAATCATTTCCCAAGGATTATCAATATCGCTATAACCTATAATCTGATGCTCCCAACCGGAACGTTTTGCGTCGTGTACCTCCATTCCAGGGCAGACTAGGAACGGTTCCTCCTCTTGAAAGACAGCGAGGGCGAGTAAGCGTTCATGAGGGTCGGTATAGTAGCCGCTTAAGTAAAATACATTTTCGGAAGAAGTAACAAAACTTACCTCAATGTCATTCTCTTTCATCCATGCTTGTAATTTGTTTAATCTTTGATTCATCATTTCTCCCCCTAATTTCAAATCCAATTTGAGAGTAACAATATAAGTTTGAATTGTAAACTATCTGAGATTATATTGTGCTAAAACGTATGGATTATGGGTATATTTGTGGAAGGAATTCCTATATTTTTATGGAAGTAATAATAAAAGACTTTTGGGAGGGTTACATATATGAAAGTGTCATATCATGGTCACTCAGTTGTACAAATTCAAACGAATGGGAAAACAATTATCATAGACCCGTTTATTACTGGTAATGGGTTAACAGATTTAACTGTAGACGATGTCAAACCGGATGTTATTATTCTCACGCATGGTCATGGGGACCACGTGGGGGATACGGTGGAGCTGGCGAAGAGAAATGATGCACTAGTCATTGCGAATGCTGATTTATGCGCATTTTTAAGCTTTCAAGGTGTGAAGACGCATGCTATGCATATCGGAGGAGCTTTCCAATTTGAGTTTGGAAAGGTAAAACTGACACAAGCATTCCACGGGTCAGGCTATGTCATTGATGGCAGTCAGGAGATTATTTATTGCGGTATGCCAGCTGGGATTCTTTTTATGAACGAAGGAAAAACCATTTATCATGCGGGTGATACAGGGCTTTTCTCAGACATGAAATTAATAGGTGAACGTCATCCGATTGACTTAGCCTTCTTGCCAATTGGAGATAATTTTACTATGGGTCCCGAAGATGCAGCTTATGCTGCAAAACTGTTAGCAGCTAAGACAGTAGTACCAATTCATTACAATACATTCCCGCCAATAAAGCAGGATCCAAACAAGTTCCTAGAAATGCTCGAAAATCGAAACGGTAAAATCCTTCAACCGGGAGAGTTCATCGAAATTTAACATCTTCTTATGGAATCACAGACTTTTTTTGCCCTCTCTTGCATAAAGATGGAACAAGCAGTCTTTTTATAGGGGGAAATAAATAATGAAAAAGAATCGCTACTTACTTTGCCTGCTACTTTGTGGCTTTATGCTTTATTTTGCTGTTCCAAGGTTATCTATACATGCAGAAGGTCTTCAAGGGACATTTGCCTGGGCCTGGTTAGCCTTTGCATTAATGGTTATGGCAGGAAATCTTACAGGGTTGCTTTACAGCCCAAGAAAGCAAATGCAAAAACCTCAGGTGGGCAGAGTAAAGAAAAAGTCCCGTTCTTTTCACTAAGAATTAGGAAACAATGTGTGAAACCGCATTGAATCAAGGCTTTTAACACTTTATAATAAAATTTAGACTTATCTGGTGAAGTGATAACCAGATGATTGGAATTAAACTATAAAGGGTGAAGGTCTTGGCTACTAAGCACGAACAAATCTTGCAATATATTGATGGACTTCCTGTTGGGGAAAAAATATCAGTGCGCCAAATCGCCAAGGCGATGACAGTAAGTGAAGGTACAGCCTATCGGGCGATTAAGGAAGCTGAAAATAAAGGGTACGTCAGCACCATTGAAAGAGTAGGAACCATTCGAATTGAACGAAAAAAGAAAGAAAATATTGAAAAGCTTACATTTGCTGAAGTAGTAAATATCGTTGATGGCCAAGTGCTGGGTGGAAGAACAGGTTTGCATAAAACACTAAATAAATTTGTAATTGGAGCCATGAAACTTGAAGCTATGATGCGATATACAGAAGCAGGCAACCTATTAATTGTCGGAAACCGTACGCAGGCACATGAGTTGGCATTAAAAGCAGGCGCGGCCGTATTAATCACAGGTGGATTTGATTCCGAGGATCATGTAAAAAAACTCGCAGATAGTCTTGAATTGCCTGTGATTTCAACCAGCTATGATACTTTTACTGTGGCTACAATGATTAACCGTGCGATTTATGACCAACTAATCAAGAAGGAAATTATCTTAGTTGAAGATATTTTAACTCCTATATCTGAGACCTATTATTTAAAGACAACAGATAAGGTAGCCAAATGGCATGAGTACAATCAAGAAACGAAACACAGTCGATATCCTGTAGTCGATCAAAATATGAAAATTCAGGGCATGGTTACTAGCAAGGACATATTAGGACAAGAATTAGAAGCATCGATTGATAAGATTATGACAAAACAGCCTATGACTGTGAATGGGAAAACCAGCGTAGCTTCTACAGCCCATATGATGGTTTGGGAAGGTATTGAAGTCCTCCCTGTTGCTGATGACGCCAACCGTTTAGAAGGGATTATCAGCAGGCAGGACGTCTTGAAGGCATTACAGATGAATCAAAGGCAGCCGCAGGTCGGAGAAACAATTGATGATATTGTAACGAATCAAATGGTTCTCCTTCAGGGAAAAGCAAAGGGTGAAGAAGTATATTCTTGTGAAGTCACTCCGCAAATGACCAACCACCTTGGAACTATTTCCTACGGTGTATTTACAACCATTGTCTCTGAAGCAGCTAATCGTGTGTTACGGAGCTATAAAAAAGGAGACCTTGTTGTTGAAAATATGACGATTTACTTTATAAAACCTGTACAAATGGAAACCACATTAGAAGTGTATCCTAAAATACTTGAAGTGGGTCGGAAATTTGGAAAAGTAGATGTCGAAGTATTCAACGATGGGATATTGGTCGGAAAAGCGATGATGATGTGCCAGCTGATTGATAGGCAATAAGAAAAGAGGTTGACACCTGTGTCAACCTCTTCGTTTTTTTATTTTTGTGCTTCGTACAGCTTAGCTTCCTCGATCGCAAACGGAAGGTAATGTTTATACTTTTTGAAACCAATCCAACTGAATACGGCTCCATAAGCGATAAACACGATGGCCACTAAATAAGTTAATGTGGTTTCAGAGATAAATATCAGGTGGTTTACACCGAAAAGAAAGACAAAAAGTCCAAGAGCTATATTTGATTTCGCAGAAAGCCATTTCTTTTCTACTTCACGGTTGCTTCTAAAGTATTTTGTCTTATAAAATAAATAGAAAGCAAATAATATGACAATTAAGACAGCAAATGCAAACATTATTGGTTCCTCCAAGCTTTGAAAATCACTATTATTTTACCTTTTTTTTTATAAAAAAGCCATTATTGGTTCTAAGGAGCAGTGTGTATGATAGAACAAATTTTAGCAGCAATTGAACAATATGAAACCATCATTGTCCACCGACATGTCCGACCAGACCCGGATGCTTATGGTTCCCAGGGTGGATTAGCCGCCATTTTACAAGAGTCCTATCCAGATAAGAAAATATACGCAGTGGGCAAAGAAGAACCAACTCTTCATTTTATGCGCAGGCTTGATGTGATTGACGATGAAGTCTATAAAGGTGCTCTCGTCATTGTTTGTGATACAGCCAATGCAGCAAGAATCTGTGATGACCGATACACTTTAGGTGATAAACTCATAAAAATTGACCATCACCCAAATGAAGATCCGTATGGTGATTTATTATGGGTAGATACATCAGCAAGTTCTTGCAGTGAAATGATTTATGAGTTTTACCTGGCTGGGAAAGAAAAAGGACTAAAGATGAATGATGAAGCAGCGAGATTGCTGTTTGCAGGTATAGTCGGGGATACTGGCAGATTCCTTTTCCCGAGCACTACAGAGAAAACCTTTGCATATGCAGGAGAATTAATTCATTATAACTTCTCACGCACCGACGTGTTTGATAAGATGTATGAATTAGATGCTCATATTATCAAATTGAATGGCTACATCCTTCAGAACTTTGAGCTTCAGGAAAACGGAGTAGCATCCGTTATGCTTACGAAGGAGCTATTAAAAGAATATGGGGCAAGGCCAGCAGAAGCTTCATTACTAGTGGGTATTTTAGGGAATGTAAAAGGGATTAAAGCATGGGTATTCTTTATTGAGGAAGAAGATCAAATTCGAGTTCGTCTTCGCTCAAAGGGTCCGGTCATAAATGGTGTTGCTAGAAAATTTAAAGGCGGCGGCCATCCACTTGCTTCAGGTGCTTCCATCTATTCTTGGGATGAAGTTGACCACGTCTTAAAAGAATTAAATGAGGTATGCCGTAACTATTCAAATTAAAAGAAAATGCCCCAGATTGCTGGGGCCGCTTTTCTTATTCAAATTCTATGTCCAGTTGAATAGTAAGGTTTGTATAAATAACCATTTCTTTTACCTTGAGTTTATAGCGTTTGTCATTGATTTTAATCGGTTTATTTTCAATAATTTTTTTCAAGAGATCCTTGCTTTTATATACAGTGTCTAAATCTTTTGCCAGCATCATACTGATATCATCTTTTACGGAGTCTTCCGTCTCTGAAACACTTAGCAAATCGAGCTTATATTTTTCCCAGTTCATAATCTTTACATTAATTTTTTGGACAGTCAGCTGTTCTATATTCCGCTTGTTCATTTCTTTATACTCTTCCTGCCAAATCTTTTTTTCTTCGTTTAAATCGATAATCTTTTGCTGCTGTATTCGTAATAATTCTGTATTCTCCTCCTGCCATACTCCGTAAATATAGAGAAAAATACACCAACTAATTGCACCACCTACTGCGGCACCTGCAAAAAAACGTTGCCAGGACGGTTTTCGATAGTAAGGTGGGATTCTCATGATGAAATATGCTCCTGTGTTAACCAATTGATGATGAGGGCACCTGTTTGGGCGCCTCCTAATGCAGAGAGAATTAATAAGAATTGTTTAAAAATATCCTTCGTATCGGCGTTAAATAAACCTCTTTCGAAGGTATAAACTGTATCGAATGTACCCCCAATCGCTGCTACGATGGCCCAAATTCTAAGTGCTGAGGATAAGCGGTAGACGGTTGTCAATGGTGGCTGTCCCGTTAAAAATGAGGCAATTCCGCCAATAAGTGACCCCCCTAGTACAACCCCTAAAGCAATAAAGTAACTTTCAATAAATGTAGGAAAAAAACCAATCTCTTTCATTCATTCAACCGCCTCTGTACATGATTAAGACATATATAACATTTATATGGACAAGTACACTAATTTATGTTTTTGGAAAGTAATTAGGATGTATAAATAGACTAGTCCTTTGAATCCAGCTCCAGCACCTAGCCCCTCGGGTCAAATAACCTTCGGCAAGAAAAGTTAAAGAACGGACTTTTCTTGCCGAAGAACATTTGCCTGTCGGGGCTGAACAAGGCGCTTCCGCTTTTTATTTAAAAGCTGTGTTAAAGAACATTGTTGATTTATACACCCTGTTGATTGGAGCGGAAGGCACGAAGACTCCTGTGGGAGTATGGTTCTGGGGAGACCCCGCATGCGCGTTTCTCAGAGGAGGCTCCCCGAAACACCCACGAACCGCTCGTGCCTGGAGCGGAAATCAATAGTCAAGTTTAACAAAGCCTATTTAAAAAAGAGAACATATTTTCTTTTTTTGCATTTAAGTTTTATAATAATTAATAGAATAAATTAAGGAACGGTGTAGAGTTATGTCTTTTATTCACCTTCATGTATATAGTGCTTATAGTTTGTTGACGAGTACGGCATCTGTCCCGGAGTTAATTAGCAATGCTAAGAAAAAAGGGTTTTCTATACTTGCTTTAACGGATCGAAATGTAATGTACGGTGCGATTGAATTTTATAAGCTTTGTAAAAAGAACAATATAAAACCGATTTTTGGGATTGACCGTTGATGTGGAAAGTGACATTACCCCGAATCAATCCTATCCGCTGGTTTTACTTGCAGAGAATGAAAATGGGTTTAGGAATCTATTGAAAATATCCAGTGCTGTGCAAACAAAATCGGATAACGGAATCCCGCAAAAATGGCTGCGGCACTATGCTGAGGGGATTATTGCGATTACACCTGGAACTGAAGGGGAAATAGAACAAGCAGTCATAAATGGAAACAATGATTTGGCAATGAATCTCACTAGACAATTGGTTAGTGTATTTGGGAATGGGAACGTATTTCTCTCAGTTCAAAGCCACCAAGTAGGTCATGAGGCTTTAGTTAATAGGCAATTGATTAAAATAAGCCACGAGCTACATGTTCCTATTGTCGCAACCAATAACGTCCATTATTTAGAAAAAGAGGACATGTTTGCACATGAATGTCTGCTAGCTATAAAAAATGGAGATAAACTGCAGGATGACCACCGGGATAAATTAGAAGGTGACCAATTTTATTTAAAGACTCCTGAGGAAATGGTACATGCTTTTTCAGAAATCCCTGAGGCCATGGAAAATACTCTTCTCATTGCAAATAGGTGCAATGTAAACATTGAATTAAATAAAACCTACTTACCCTCTTTCCCAACAGAAAACAACATTCCAGCCGATGAGTATCTTGAAATGTTGTGTAATCATGGCTTAAATGAACGGTTCTCAAATCCCTCAAAAGAATATTATGAGCGTTTAAGCTATGAGCTTAGCGTTATAAAGCGAATGAAGTTTAGTAATTACTTTTTAATTGTCTGGGACTTTATGAAATATGCTCGGGACCATGGAATTTTAACAGGACCTGGCAGGGGTTCCGCTGCCGGGTCACTTGTTGCTTACGTTTTATTTATTACCGATGTTGATCCCATTGAACATCATTTATTATTTGAAAGGTTTTTAAATCCTGAAAGAATTTCAATGCCCGATATTGATATAGATTTTCCTGACCATCGTCGTGATGAAGTAATAGAATATGTGGCAGAAAAATATGGAAAGCTCCATGTTGCTCAAATCGTTACCTTTGGTACGCTCGCAGCGAAAGCAGCTTTACGCGATGTTGGCAGAGTTTTTGGATTGAATTCAAAAGAACTAGAACAGCTATCAAGATTTGTTCCGTCCCGATTGGGAGTGGATTTGAAGTCCGCCTATCAAGAATCGGAGTCGTTTAGAAAGTTTATTAATGAAAGCCCCATGAACCAAAGACTTTTTCAAGTAGCCTTGAAGCTTGAGGGGCTTCCACGCCATACTTCTACACATGCAGCAGGTGTAGTCATTAGCGAAAAACCGTTAATAGATTTAATCCCCATTCAACAGGGATCATCTTCCGTTTATTTAACGCAATACTCAATGGAATATCTTGAGGAAATTGGCCTGCTTAAAATGGATTTTCTCGGTTTGCGAAATCTTACCTTAATCGAATCCATTTTATCCTCTATTAACCGCAGTACCAAACAGAAGGTCAATATAGCCTCCATTCCGCTAAATGACACAGAGACCTTTCATTTACTAGCTAGGGGGGAAACAACTGGAATCTTTCAGTTGGAGTCGGAAGGTATGAGGAAGGTATTAACTCGTTTAAAGCCCTCACGATTTGAAGATATTGTTGCTGTTAATGCATTGTACCGTCCTGGTCCTATGGAAAACATTCCATTATTTATTGACCGAAAACACGGTACTAAGACCGTAGAATACCCACATCCTGATTTAATGCCAATTCTTGAAAATACCTACGGTGTCATAGTGTATCAGGAACAAATCATGCAGATTGCTTCTACAATGGCGGGTTTCTCTTTAGGGGAAGCAGACCTTTTAAGAAGAGCAGTTGGGAAAAAACAAAAAGAAGTTTTAGATAAAGAGCGGACTCATTTTGTCCAAGGAGCAATGAAAAAAGGCTATGATCAATCCTTGGCAAACGAGATATATGATTTGATTGTTCGATTTGCTAATTATGGTTTTAACAGAAGCCATGCCGTTGCGTATAGTATGATTGCTTATCAGTTAGCTTATTTAAAAGCAAACTTTCCTGTCTTTTTTATGGCTGGACTCCTTACCTCTGCAATCGGCAATGAAACAAAAATTGCACAATATATTTTGGAAACAAAGCAAAAGGAAATTACTGTCCTTCCACCTTCTATTAATTATAGCGCCTTCTCCTTCCATGTTGAAAAAGGAGGAATCCGGTATAGTCTCGCAGCTATTAAAGGCATAGGGGCTGCCGCATTAAAGGAAATTTTTCAAGCAAGGAAGCAGAAAAAATTTGATGATCTATTTGACTTTTGTATAAGAGTATCCTCGAAAGCGATTAACCGAAAAACATTAGAATATCTTGTACACTCTGGCAGCTTTGATGAGTTCGGTGAAGATCGTGCTGTTCTTCTGGCTAGTTTGGATGTAGCAATTGAACATGCACAAATTTTTAAACCAGACGATTCCAATCAATTTGATTTGTTTGACGATGAATTTATGCTAAAGCCAAAGTATGTTCCAGTTGATCCAATCAGCTTGGAGCACAAACTGGCATTTGAAAAAGAAGCGCTCGGTTTTTACCTATCCGATCATCCAATTTCCGTCTATGAAAGGGAGCTTAAGAAAAGAGGGGGAACGATCCTTTATCATTTAAGTCATGACAACAAAAGGGCTACATCAGGAGTATATATTTCAGCATTGAAGTCGATACGAACAAAAAAAGGGGATTTAATGGCCTTTATCACTGTTAGTGATGGAAGCGGGGAAATGGAAGCGGTCGCTTTTCCTAATGTATTTAAAAAGTATCATACTCTTCTTGGACAAGGTAATTTCGTTCTGATCGAAGGGAAGGTAGAGGAGCGGGAAGGGAAAGGTCAATTTATTATTCAGCAGGTATTTGACTTGGAAGAATGGATAAAAACAAAGCCGATAAGACAGCCAGTATTATACTTGAAAATTTCTGCAGACCAGCCTAACGAGAATATTTTAAACAGTATAAATAATATTCTAGCAGAACACAAAGGGGATGCCTCTGTTATTTTGCATGATGAAGCGACTAGGAAAACGGTAAAATTAGGCAGTGAAAAACAAGTTCATCCAACCCTTGAATTGCAACAGCAATTAAGAAACCTACTCGGTGAAAAAAATGTGGTGCTGAGAGATTAATCTTTACAACTATGGCAGATATGTTATAGTGATAATGAGACAAGTGTGGTCTGACCACTATTGATGAACTTAATATTAATGAACTTATTTATCTATTGTAATCATTTTAAGGGGTGACATATTTTGACTTTACGTGAAGAAGCATTACACATGCATCGCATTAATAAAGGAAAATTAGAGTCAAAATCAAAAGTTCCTGTGCGGAATGCTCAGGATTTAAGTTTGGCATATTCTCCAGGTGTGGCAGAGCCATGTAAAGATATATATGAAAAGCCAGAGATGGTTTACGAGTATACAATGAAAGGAAACATGGTGGCTGTTGTTTCCGATGGTACAGCAGTATTAGGTCTAGGCAATATTGGACCTGAAGCAGCCCTGCCGGTTATGGAAGGAAAAGCTGTATTATTTAAAAGCTTTGCTGGTGTAGATGCATTTCCAATCTGTTTAAACACAACTGATGTAGATAAGATTGTTGAAACTGTAAAGCTTCTTGAACCAACTTTCGGTGGCGTAAATCTTGAAGATATAGCTGCTCCAAACTGTTTTGTTATCGAAGAAAGACTAAAAAAGGAAACAAATATCCCAATTTTCCACGACGACCAGCATGGAACAGCGATTGTTACAGTGGCTGGGCTCGTTAATGCTCTAAAATTAGTGGGCAAAAAGATGACTGAGATTAAAGTCGTAGCAAATGGAGCGGGTGCTGCAGGGATTGCGATTATTAAATTGCTTTATAGCTATGGAGTAAGAGACATCATTATGTGTGATACAAAGGGTGCTATTTATGAAGGACGCCCAGAGGGAATGAACGCAGTTAAAGCAGAAGTTGCTAAGTATACAAACCGTGATAGCTTATCCGGTAGCCTAGCGGATGTCATTAAAGGTGCGGATGTTTTCATTGGTGTATCTGTGGCTGGTGCATTGACAAAAGAAATGGTTGCATCAATGAATCCTGATTCCATCATTTTTGCCATGGCTAATCCGGTACCAGAAATCATGCCTGAAGAAGCAAAAGAGGCAGGAGCAAAGGTTGTTGGGACAGGCCGTTCCGATTTTCCAAATCAGGTAAACAACGTACTTGCCTTCCCTGGTATTTTCCGAGGAGCACTAGATGTTCGTGCTACACATATTAATGAAAAAATGAAAGTGGCTGCTGTGGAAGCAATTGCGAACTTAATCAGTGAGGAAGAGCTAAACGCAGACTATGTCATTCCAGCACCTTTCGATCCTAGGGTTGCTCCTGATGTAGCAGCTGCTGTAGCTAAAGCTGCTATGGAAACGGGAGTTGCCAGACTAAAAGTAGACCCCGAAGATGTAAAAGAAAAAAACACAGAGGCTCGCTATTATCGGTAAAAGTGAGTGATTAAGTAAGTGACTAATACAAAAGTATATTTAGAGATTGTAAAGCACCTGCGCGAAATGATTGCAATGGACGGTCTAAAGACTGGAGATAAAATACCTTCTGAACGGGAGTTGTCAGAGCGCCTGAATTTCGGGCGCTCTTCCGTTCGAGAAGCACTCCGGGCATTAGAGTTACTCGGCTTAATTGAAACACGTAGAGGCGAAGGAACATTTATTAGAGATTTCCGCGGACATCAGCTAGTAAAACTACTCAGCACGTTCATTTTACAGGATGAAAGAGCGAAGCGAGATGTTTTCGAGACTAAGAATTTTATTGAAATGGACTGTCTCAGATTAGCCATTCAGAGAATGAATACTACATCAATTGATCAGATAAAAGAATGGATAAAAAAATCTGAACATGTTCCTGATGATGAATTTTTTTATCGAATTATAGACATTGCAGATAACCATCTTTTTTTAAGACTCTGGGGTATATTAAAGGAGTATTATTACTCTTTAGACTTTCCTAGAGAAGATTATAAGAAAGAAAACTATCTGTTAATACTTGAAGCAATAGCTACAAAGGATGAAATAAAAACAATTTCTGCCTATTATAAACTTCGAAATTTGTCATGTTCTATCGACAAATACTAACAGATTTTGAATTCTTTTTATTTTATGATGGAATTTATACAAGCCCTCTGATCAAGGGTGTTTTTTACCGGCTGGTGGTCTGACCACTTGCGAAGGATAGGTATGAAGTGGATGTAGGATAGAAAGACTTCTAGATAGTAATAGATGGAGATTCTTGCTAAAAAGCAGGAGCGTTCACAAGGGAGGTTTTATTTTGGCGCTTAAAGATCTTTTTACAAAAAATCATACAAAAAAGAAGAAATATGCAACAATTCCAACAGAAACAGCTAAAAATGACGTACCTGAAGGGATTATGACTAAGTGTACTTCATGTAAAAAAATTATGTACACAAAGGAACTGGTGAAAAACAATAAAGTTTGTTTACATTGTGGATTCCATTTCCAAATGAATTCACATGAGCGAATTAACAGCTTTTTAGATGAAGGAAGCTTTGAAGAAATTAATAAAGATATGATTTCTGAAAATCCGCTCGGTTTTCCAGATTATCTAGAAAAACTCGAAAAAGACCGTCAAAAAAGCAAGTTGAACGAGGCAGTTGTCACTGGGAGTGGAACAGTAAATGGCCACAAGATTGTATTGGCTATTATGGATGCCTCATTCCGAATGGGAAGTATGGGTTCTGTTGTAGGTGAAAAAATTACTCGTGCGATCGAAAAAGCAGATGAACTTTCCCTGCCATTTATTATTTTTACCGCTTCAGGTGGTGCTAGGATGCAGGAGGGTGCATTAAGTTTAATGCAAATGGCAAAAACTAGTGTCGCATTAAAACGGTTTAGTGAAAATGGCGGTCTGATTATTTCTATCATGACGCACCCAACAACTGGTGGTGTATCTGCAAGTTTTGCATCATTAGGGGATTTTAATTTTGCTGAACCAGGAGCTCTTATTGCCTTTGCCGGACGAAGAGTTATTGAACAATCTATAAGAGAAGAATTACCTGAGGATTTCCAAACAGCTGAGTTTTTATTAAAACATGGACAACTGGATGCCATTATTTCACGTGAGAATTTAGTGGACAAAATTACCAACATATTAGACATTCATCAACCTGGAGGTGAGCTCGAATGGTAGGCGAATTAGAATTTGAACGCCCAGTTGTGGAGTTAAGAAGAAAAATTACCGAACTAAAAGAGTTCACTAAAACAGCAGATGTCGATTTAAGTTCTGAGATTACTAAATTAGAGGCTCGGCTTGAAAAGTTGGAGCACGATATATATGAGAATATTAAACCATGGGATCGGGTACAAATTGCCCGTCATCCAAATAGACCAACAACCCTTGATTATATTTCTTATCTTTTTGAGGATTTCTTTGAGTTACATGGTGATCGGACCTTCGCAGATGATGAAGCGATTGTTGGTGGAGTTGCCAAGTTTAAAGGGTTACCTGTAACAGTTATTGGTCACCAGCGAGGAAAAGATACAAAAGAAAATATTCGTAGAAACTTTGGAATGCCGCATCCTGAAGGATATCGGAAAGCTCTTCGTCTCATGAAGCAGGCGGATAAGTTTAATCGCCCAATCATTTGCTTTATTGATACTAAGGGAGCTTATCCAGGTAAGGCTGCAGAAGAGCGTGGTCAGAGTGAGGCGATTGCACGTAATCTTTTCGAAATGGCTGGTCTCCACGTTCCTGTAATCTGTATTGTTATTGGAGAAGGCGGTAGTGGTGGTGCTCTTGCTCTCGGTGTGGGTAACCGTATTTTTATGCTGGAAAACTCCACTTACTCGGTTATTTCTCCAGAGGGAGCAGCAGCGATCCTATGGAAGGATGCCTCTCTTGCAAAAAACGCTGCAGAAACAATGAAAATAACTGCTCCAGACTTAAAGGAATTAGGTGTAATAGATGCAATTATCCCTGAAATAAAAGGCGGAGCTCATAAGGATGTTAAACAGCAATCAGAAGAAATTGAAAAATGCCTGAAAACTTCCCTTACAGAACTTCTTAAGCTTTCAGAAGATGAATTAATCTCAGATCGATATAATAGATTTAGAACCATTGGTGAATATACAATGGTAAATGATTTTATTGGTGCGAAGTAAAAAAAATCGTGCTCCATCCGGGCACGATTTTTTCTTGTCTTATTCACATAATGTTCAATGAATTTTCCTTGAATAGTCAATGATTCCGCTTTCATTATTAAATAAAACGCTTCCAGTTCACTAATTATTCCGTCTTTTATAATTACTAATATGAATCGGTTGTTAAGGTGATTTCTTCGTGTTATTTTATAAATATTCGTTGGTTTTATGTTAATAATAAAGGAAGTACATCTGAAGAAAATCAAACTAATTTTATTAACATTCGTATACACTGGTTTCTTTATCAATGATTGAGGTGAAGGGTATGAAAAGAATAGGAGTACTTACGAGCGGTGGAGACTCTCCAGGGATGAATCCAGCAATTCGTGCCGTTGTACGGAAGGCAATTTTTCATAATGTAGAGGTTTATGGTATTTATGGCGGCTATGCAGGTTTAATTTCTGGTAATATTAAAAAGCTTGAGTTAGGATCTGTGGGTGACATCATACATCGTGGTGGTACTATGCTCCATTCAGCACGCTGTTTAGAGTTTAAAACAAAAGAAGGTCAGCAAAAAGGAATCGAACAATTGAAAGCACATGGAATTGAAGGTCTTGTTGTCATTGGTGGAGATGGTTCCTATATGGGAGCAAAAGCTTTAACAGAGCATGGGTTTCCGTGTGTAGGTGTACCGGGCACGATTGATAACGATATTCCTGGTACGGAGCTGACAATAGGATTTGATACCGCTTTAAATACAGTAATTGACGCGGTCGATAAGATTCGTGACACCGCTACATCACATGAAAGAACGTTTGTTATCGAAGTAATGGGACGCGATGCTGGTGATATTGCTTTATGGGCAGGTCTTGCAGGTGGTGCAGAAACAATCTTAATTCCTGAAGAAAATTATGATATGAACGAAATTGCTGAAAGACTTCGCAAGGGTCAAGAGCGCGGAAAGAAACATAGTATTATCATTGTGGCTGAAGGAGTTTGCAGTGGAGTCGAATTTGCTAAGCAACTTTCAGAAGCAACGAATTTTGATACAAGGGTATCTGTTTTAGGTCATATTCAGCGTGGGGGGTCTCCAACTGCAGCTGACCGTGTACTTGCAAGTAGATTGGGTGCTAGGGCAGTCGAGCTTTTAATCGAAGGTAAAGGCGGTCGTGCAGTAGGTATTGAAAAGAATCAGTTAGTTGATTATGACATTATTGAAGCTTTAGGTAGAAAACATACATTGGACTTAGATCTTTTCAAATTGTCCAAGGAATTATCAATTTAAAGAATAGCGTTTGTCTTTTCTAAAATGGGAGGAAATAAAGCATGCTACGAAAAACAAAAATCGTGTGTACGATTGGTCCTGCTAGTGAAAGTGTTGAAAAATTAACTCAATTAATTAATTCTGGGATGAATGTTGCTCGTTTGAATTTTTCTCACGGGGATTTTGAAGAACATGGTGCTCGAATTAGAAATATTCGAGAAGCCTCAAAACAAACTGGAAAAACAGTAGCAATCCTGCTAGATACAAAAGGTCCAGAGATTCGTACGAACAATATGATGAATGGTGCAATTGAGCTTAAGGCTGGAGAAAATATCATTGTTTCCATGAATGAAGTGGAAGGAACTACTGAAAAATTCTCTGTTACATATCCAGGTTTAATTGATGATGTACATGTTGGCTCTAAAATTCTCTTAGATGACGGCTTGATTGGTCTTGAAGTAACTGAGGTAAATAAATCTGCAAATGAAATCCACACAAAGATCTTGAATAGTGGAACATTAAAAAATAAAAAAGGTGTTAACGTTCCGGGAGTATCGGTTAACCTACCGGGAATCACTGAAAAGGATACAAAAGATATTCTATTCGGAATTGAGCAAGGTATTGATTTCATCGCGGCATCTTTCGTTCGTCGTGCAAAAGATGTGTTAGAAATCCGCCAGCTTTTAGAGGAAAACAACGCTACACATATTCATATCATCCCTAAAATTGAAAACCAAGAAGGTGTGGACAACATCGATGAAATCCTCGAAATTTCTGATGGTTTGATGGTTGCGCGTGGGGATCTTGGTGTAGAAATTCCAGCTGAAGAGGTTCCTCTTGTTCAAAAGATGTTAATTAAAAAATGTAATGCCCTTGGTAAACCGGTAATTACTGCTACACAAATGCTTGATTCGATGCAACGTAATCCAAGACCTACACGTGCGGAAGCTAGTGACGTTGCCAATGCTATTTTTGATGGTACGGATGCAATTATGTTATCAGGTGAAACGGCTGCTGGATTATACCCGGTTGAAGCTGTTCAAACAATGCACAATATTGCTTCAAGAGCTGAACAAGCATTAGACCATAAAGAAATTTTGTCTAACCGAAGTAAAGACACTGGCCATAATTTGACGGATGCAATTGGACAATCAGTTGCGCATACAGCATTAAACCTAGAAGTAAATGCTATTATCACACCAACTGAAAGTGGACACACTGCAAGAATGATTTCTAAGTATCGCTCAAAATCCCCTATTGTTGCTGTAACAGCTAATGACCATGTATGTCGTCGCTTATCTTTAGTATGGGGAGTGTATCCTCAAATCGGAAGAATGGCTACAACTACTGATGAAATGCTTGATATCGCAGTAGAAGAGAGTGTTAACAGTGGAATTGTTAAGCATGGTGATTTAGTGGTTATCACTGCAGGAGTTCCTGTGGGTGAAGCTGGCACAACTAACTTAATGAAGATTCATGTAGTTGGCGATATTATTACTAAAGCACAAGGAATTGGACGCAAATCTGCATTTGGAAAAGTTGTCATTGCACATGATGCAAAGGAAGCTTTAGAAAAAGTAAAAGCGGGTTCTATTCTGGTCACACTTGGAACAGATCGTGATATGGTTCCTGCATTAGAAAAATGTGCGGCTCTAATTACACAAGAGGGCGGATTAACCAGCCATGCAGCAGTTGTCGGTCTAAACCTTGGAATCCCAGTTATTGTTGGGGTAGACAATGCATTGGAACTATTTAAAGAAGGTCAAGAAATCACAGTTGATTCAGCGAGAGGCGTTATTTACAACGGGCACGCTAGTGTTCTTTAATAAAGAAAAAAGAGGCTGATTCAGCCTCTTTTTCTTTATTGAAAACTAAATCATCACCAATCGTAATACAATAGAAATATGCCATTGGAAGGGGAGTTAATATGCGGTATTTATTTTTGTTGATCATTATCGTTCCAACGATTGATATTGGGCTTCTACTTCTGTCTGGAAAAACGATAGGCTTTTGGCCAACTTTTGCAATCATCTTATCAACGGGCGTCCTTGGTGCCTATATGGCAAAGCGAGAAGGAATGCAGACGATTAAGAGGGCAAGAGAACAGCTACAATATGGAGAGATCCCTGGTGAGGCCGTTTTAGATGGAATATGTATTATCATCGGCGGAACACTCTTAATTACACCTGGATTCGTTACTGATATTACAGGATTTTTATTACTATTCCCACTAACAAGACAACCATTTAAATACCTCCTGAAGACCCTATGGCGAAGAAGAATAGATAAAGGGAACATAAAAATCATAAAATAAGGCTGAGAAAAAACATTGTTGAATTTTTATACCCTGTTGATTGGAGCGGAAGGAGCGAAGACTCCTGTGGGAGTATGGTTCAGGGGAGACCCCGCAGGCGCGTTTCTCCGAGTAGGCTCACCGAAACACCCACGAACCGCTCGCTCCTGGAGCGGAAATCAACAGGCACGTTTACCAGAGCCTAAAATAAAACAACGTCAGCTGCATGAGGGCAGACTGACGTTTTTTTATTATATCTATTTTCCTTTTATAAATGCCCACATATCATGAAACACATTGGCGCGGTACAGAGTGCTTATGATAACTAGGGTTACGGGACCAACGATTAATCCCAAAAAACCAATGGTTTTAAATCCGACAAATAAGGCGATTAGGGTAGCAAGTGGATCAAGCCCAATATTTGAGGAGAGAATCTTTGGCTCCATTATTTGTCTTTGAACGAGCACAATAATATAAAGAACACCTAATCCAATGGCTAGAGCCATATTTCCTGAAATAGCAGAATAAATAATCCAAGGTACGAACACAACGCCTGTTCCAAGGTACGGAATAATATCGACAATGCCTGTTAGAAGCGCAATGGTAATCGCATAATCCACCCTTAGGATTAGCAATCCAATAAGAATGATAACCGTTGTGATTGAGATTAGTGTTAGTTGGGCTTTTATAAAACCAAATAATGCTTTTTTTAGGTCAATAAAAACCGTTTGTCCGCTAGTTTTTGCCCTTTCAGGTAAAAGTTTGCCTCCTATGGTGGATAAACGATACCAATCTTTACTAATAAAGAAGGTAGCCAATAAAGAGAAGATTATGACGGTAGCAGCATTTGGGAACCAGGATAAAATATTAGGAATATTTCCGAACAATCCTTGGATAAATGAACCTACAGTTGTTCCAATCCTTTTTCCCACATTTTGAATATTTCCGATGATGGTATTCTGCTGACCTGCATCGAGCTTATTAAATACACTCGTTAATTGATTATAGAGGGGGATAATCTGGCCCGTAAAATAGTTCTCGATATATTCTATTAGTGTATCAAGATGCTCTGGAACAACTTTTGCCAAGTAGGCAGCCCCTGAGACAATTTCAGCTACTAGAAGGGTAACTAATCCTGCGAAAAAGGCAAAGATAATGATGAGACCAATGAGAACGGCTAGAGCACGCGGCATTTTTACCTTGTGTTCAAAAAAATTGACGAGAGGATTAATTAAAAAGGCGATAACGAGACCAATTAAAAATGGATATGTAACTTTTGACAAATAATAAAAAGAGTATAGTGCTAAGACAATGGCGCCGATTACTAGAACAAATCGAATAGTTCGGTTTATGTACTTAACGTTCAAAAGCAAACCTCCTCTTATAAAATTGAACCTATTGTAATAGTTTAACATTTTTCTGAAGAAAACTGCATAATTTTCCAGTTATTCTCTCGTCTTTAATCTTTCTACGAAAAATATCTGAAAATGTTTCAGTATGATACAAATCTAATGCTACATTTCACCTCAATTAGGTTATTATGGTACGATAATTTCAACAGGAGGGTGATCGAATGGTTAGTGAATCCTTACTTTTTCTTTTATTGCTGTTGGTTATTGGTTTTATAGCTAAGAATAGTTCGTTAATGTTGGCTGTTGGAGTGCTACTTATATTGAAAGCTGGCGGGTTGGATTCGAAGTCCTTTTCCTTTTTGCAATCAAAAGGAATCAATTGGGGAGTGACAATTATAACGATTGCTGTCCTGGCACCAATTGCTAGCGGGGAGATAGGATTTAAAGATCTTACAAGTGCATTTAAGTCTTCGTATGCCTGGATTGCATTAATAGCGGGAATGGCTGTTGCTTTACTTGCAAAAGGAGGTGTGAAGTTACTTGCGGATGATCCTCAAATAACAACTGCATTAGTATTAGGAACCATTCTTTCGGTTTCTCTTTTTAAAGGAGTTGCAGTAGGCCCTTTAATTGGTGCCGGCATTGCCTATGCAGCGATGAAAGTATTTAGTTTTTTTTCATAATAGGATTGTAGAAATTCGGCTTTGAGAATTGTCCAGCTCCAGCGCCTAGTCCCTCGGGTCAAATAACCTTCGGCAAGAAAAGTCAAAGGGTAGACTTTTCTTGCCGAAGAACATTTGCCTGTCGGAACTGACCAAGGCGCTTCCGCTTTTCCTATTAGATTTTTTTTGAAATAATATTTTTTTCGATTTTTCGACGCCTTTTCATTCACAAAAATCTGATAATTGTTTATAATAGGCTTGTAAGCGTATCCTTTTCTACATAAACCATATATATATGCTGAATTACTTGTAAAATAATTTTTTCATTGTGATTGAAAGGGCATACATCTACTTGTGTCTATCCCGAGCAATCGCTCAGTTAGTTTAACTGATTAAGACATAAGGTAGAGTACTATACTCAGATAGTACCTTTTGTCGTCTGAATCATCCATGTTGAACAGTTAAGGGGATTTTATTTTTACGGTGTTTTTTCCTAAGGGGAAATTAAGAATGTGAGGAGAGATTGATTATGACAGTAACACGCGGTCTTGAAGGGGTAGTGGCAACAACTTCTTCCATCAGCTCTATTATTGATGACACGCTAACATATGTTGGCTATGACATCGATGATTTAGCTAAGAATGCAAGCTTTGAGGAAGTTATTTATTTATTATGGCACCGCCAACTGCCAAATGCAGAACAATTAGCTGAATTAAAGCAGCAGCTTGCTGAAAATGCTGCACTTCCACAAGAAGTGATTGAGCATTTTAAAATGTACCCAATCAATAAAGTACACCCAATGGCGGCACTTCGTTCAGCTGTTTCACTTCTAGGTTTATACGATGACGAAGCAGATTTAATGGAGCCTGATGCTAACTATCGAAAAGCAGTTAGACTTCAAGCAAAAATGCCTGCCATCGTTACTACATTTGCTCGTGTAAGAAAAGGTCTTGATCCAATTGCTCCAAGAAAGGATTTAAGCTTTGCTGCTAACTTCCTTTACATGTTAACAGGAGAAGTGCCAAAGGACATTGCTGTTGAAGCAATTGATAAAGCGCTTGTCTTACATGCTGACCATGAATTAAATGCTTCCACTTTTACTGCACGTGTGTGTGTGGCTACATTGTCTGATGTATACTCTGGAGTAACTGCTGCAATCGGTGCCTTAAAGGGACCTCTTCATGGAGGAGCAAATGAAGCTGTAATGAAGATGCTTACGGAAATTGGAACAATTGAAAATGTTGATCCATATGTTCGCGGGAAACTTGAAAAGAAAGAAAAAATTATGGGCTTTGGTCACAGAGTGTACCGTCAAGGTGATCCACGTGCAAAGCACTTAAAAGAAATGTCTAAGAAATTAACAGAGCTAACTGGTGAACCTCATTGGTATGATATGTCTGTTAAAATTGAAGGCATTGTTACTGGCGAGAAGAAGCTTCCGCCTAACGTTGATTTCTATTCTGCATCTGTTTACCACAGCTTAGGAATTGACCATGATTTAATGACGCCAATCTTTGCTGTCAGCCGTGTTTCTGGCTGGTTGGCACATATTTTAGAACAATATGATAACAATCGTTTAATCCGTCCAAGAGCAGAATACACTGGTCCTGGAATGCAAAAATATGTTCCAATCGAAGAAAGAGTTTAATATTTTACTTTTTTTCGAAAAATTGGTTCAATATGATAGAATGAATTAAAGGTTAGAGGGAGACTCTCTAACCTTTGATTAAGATGTTTGTTAGTGAACGAACAAAATTCATAGTTTTTTACATACTAGGAGGGAGAACAACTATGCAAGGCGAAAAAATTTCAGTTAAAAATGGTGTACTAAACGTACCAAACAACCCAATCATCCCATTCATCGAAGGTGACGGTATTGGACCAGATATTTGGGCCGCTTCTGAAAGAGTATTAGATGCAGCGGTTGAAAAGGCATATAAAGGCGAGCGCAAAATTGTTTGGAAAGAAGTTCTAGCTGGAGAAAAAGCATTCAACCAAACAGGTGAATGGCTTCCATCAGAAACACTTGATGTAATCAACGAATACTTGATTGCGATCAAAGGTCCACTAACTACTCCTGTCGGCGGTGGAATTCGTTCATTAAACGTTGCTCTACGTCAAGAGTTAGACTTGTTTGTATGCTTACGTCCAGTAAGATGGTTTGAAGGTGTACCTTCACCAGTTAAGCGTCCTCAAGATACAGATATGGTAATCTTCCGTGAAAACACTGAAGATATTTATGCTGGTATCGAATATGAAAAAGGATCAGAAGCAGTTCAAAAATTAATCAACTTCCTACAAAATGAAATGGGAGTAAATAAAATCAGATTCCCTGAGACTTCAGGTATCGGTATCAAGCCTGTTTCAGAGGAAGGTACTTCCCGTCTTGTACGTTCTGCTATTAACTATGCAATCAAAGAAGGCCGTAAGTCTCTTACACTAGTGCATAAAGGTAACATCATGAAGTACACCGAGGGTGCTTTTAAAAACTGGGGTTACGAGCTTGCAGAAAAAGAATTTGGAGATAAAGTATTCACTTGGGCTCAATACGACCGCATTAAAGCTGAGCAAGGCGTAGATGCTGCAAACAAGGCACAATCAGAAGCAGAAGCTGCTGGTAAAATCATCGTAAAAGATGCGATTGCTGATATCTTCTTACAACAAATTCTTACTCGCCCACGTGAGTTTGATGTAGTTGCTACAATGAACTTAAACGGAGACTATATTTCTGATGCTCTTGCAGCACAAGTTGGTGGAATTGGTATTGCTCCAGGAGCAAACATCAACTATGAAACAGGACATGCTATTTTCGAAGCTACACACGGTACTGCTCCTAAATACGCAGGTCTTGATAAAGTAAACCCTTCTTCTGTGATCTTATCAGGTGTTTTAATGCTTGAGCACTTAGGTTGGAATGAAGCAGCAGATATGGTCATAAAATCAGTTGAGAAGACAATTTCATCTAAAGTTGTTACTTACGATTTCGCTCGTTTGATGGAAGGCGCAACTGAAGTAAAAACATCTGAATTTGCAGATGAATTAATTAAGAACATGGAATAATCTAAGCGGAATACCTGCTTAAACAAGAATAGTTGAAAATTAACAGGGCTGTTATAAACAGCCCTGTTAATTAAATATTATCTCATTACATAAAAGGGGAGAGTCACAATGTCATTAAAACGTAAAAAGGTTTCGGTAATTGGCAGCGGATTCACAGGTGCGACAACAGCATTTTTGCTTGCACAAAAAGAGCTAGGTGATGTAGTTTTAGTTGATATTCCTCAAATGGAAAACCCAACTAAAGGTAAAGCATTAGATATGCTTGAAGCAAGCCCTGTTCAAGGCTTCGACTCAAACATTACTGGTACATCTAATTACGAAGACACACGCGATTCTGATATTGTAGTTATTACTGCAGGTATTGCACGTAAACCAGGCATGAGCCGTGATGATTTAGTGCAGACAAACCAAAAGGTCATGAAAAGTGTAACCCAGGAGATTGTGAAATTTTCTCCAAACTGTACTATTCTTGTTTTGACGAACCCTGTTGATGCTATGACATACACAGTATTTAAAGAGTCTGGATTCCCTAAGAACCGGGTAATCGGTCAATCAGGTGTTCTTGATACTGCCCGTTTCCGTACATTTGTTGCGCAAGAATTAAATCTTTCTGTAAAAGATATTACAGGCTTTGTTCTTGGTGGTCACGGAGATGACATGGTACCATTAGTTCGTTATTCTTATGCAGGTGGTATTCCATTAGAAACACTTATTCCAAAAGATCGTTTAGAAGCAATTGTTGAACGTACTAGAAAAGGTGGCGGCGAAATCGTAAACCTTCTTGGTAACGGTAGTGCCTACTATGCACCTGCTGCTTCATTAGTAGAAATGTGTGAAGCGATTCTAAAAGACCAACGTCGCGTATTACCTTCCATTGCCTATCTAGAAGGAGAATTTGGCTACGAGGGTATTTACCTTGGGGTTCCAACCATCCTTGGAGCAAATGGTATTGAAAAGGTAATTGAATTAGAACTTACTGCTGAAGAAAAAGCAGCGCTAGATAAGTCAGTTGAATCCGTTCGCAATGTAATGAACGTATTAGTATAATAGAATGGAGCCATTCGGGGTTATACAACCCCGAATTTCTCTGTATTCATACTAGGAAAGTATAAAATTCGACTTTGAGAATTGTCCAGCTCCAGCGCCTAGCCCTTAGGGTCAAATAACCTTCGGCAATAAATGTCAAAGAGCAACTTTTCTTGCCGAAGAACATTTGCCTGTCGGGGCTAACCAAGGCGCTTCTGCTTTTCTAATTATGTAATCGCTTTCAATTAGGAGGTGCAATAGATGCTTTTAGGAAAAAAAAGAAAGTTAGGCAGAAAGATAGAAGAAATAACGATTGGTGAAAAATTATCACTAACAGAAAAAATAGAAGACAAGGATATCCTTCTTTATCTAGGATTAACAGATGATGCCAACCCTTTATACATACAACATGATTATGCATCACAAACACCATTTGAAAAACCGCTTGTACCAAGTATCATGCTAACCGGGATCATCACTTCGGCTATCTCTAAATACTTACCGGGCCCGGGAAGCCATGTAGTAAGCCAGGAAATCGACTTTCCGAAGCCAGTTTACCATTACGGAACAATTGAATTTCTGTTTGAAGTCATTGATGTTCAAAACAAAGAACATACGATTCTCATCAGTGTTGTAGGAACCAATGAGAAAAACGAGACAGTCATTCAAGGAAAAATAAAAGTTTGCCCGCCACATCGCTTGCAAGATTTCCACGGAAAAGCATTAGAGAATTTTTAATATCAGAATGAAAAGGAATGTGATTTGAACATTCCTTTTTTATATTATATGAAAGTATAAAATTCGACTTTGAGAATTGTCCAGCTCCAGCGCCTAGCCAGTTTTCACCCTCAATACTCTACATTGAGTATCTTGTAACAATCATGGCTTGATAAAGCGATGATTGTTACAGCTCGGGTCAAATAACCTTCGGCAAGTAAAGTCAAAGAGCGACTTTTCTTACCGAAGAACATTTGCCTGTTGGGGTTGACCAAGGCGTTTGCGCTTTTCTTATTTATTCATATACAAATACTTTGTTAATTTTTTGTAAAGATAATAGATGAGGGAGATGAATCTCTAGGAAATACCTTATCATTATTATTATAATGAAGATATCTTGTAATAACGGGGGATACTTATGAAAAACAAAGTACTTGTTGTAGATGATGAACAATCAATTGTGACGTTACTTCAATATAATTTAGAGCAGGCAGGCTTTGAGGTTTTAACAGCTATGGATGGACAAGAAGGGAAAGAAATAGCAGAAACTAAATCTCCTGATATTATTGTATTAGACTTAATGCTTCCCATTTTAGATGGAATGGAAGTTTGCAAACAGCTCCGTCAAAAAAATATTATGACGCCTATTTTAATGTTAACGGCAAAAGATGATGAATTGGATAAAATTATTGGTTTAGAGCTCGGTGCAGATGACTATATGGTTAAACCTTTTAGTCCAAGAGAAGTAATTGCCCGTGTGAAAGCCATCCTAAGAAGAACACAAGTTCAAACCGAGGCTACGGAACAAGTGGAAAAAAATCTTGATGAACAGATTGAAATTGGTAAGCTAAAGATCTTTCCGGAGAAATATGAAGCCTACGTTAAGGAGGAACTTCTTGAATTAACATTAAAAGAGTTTGAATTACTGCTTTACTTAGCACAGAATAAAGGCAGGGTCTTATCGAGAGATCAGTTATTAAGTGCGGTTTGGAATTATGAGTTTGCTGGCGATACTAGAATCGTTGATGTACATATCTCACACCTTAGAGAAAAAATTGAAGAGGAAACGAAGAAGCCCGTCTATATTAAGACACTTCGTGGTCTGGGTTATAAGTTGGAGGGACCAAAAGAGGAATGACAAAATCACGGAAAAGACTCTTAATTGCACTAGTTTTCATAAATACAGTGTTAGTCTTGATAGGTGTCTGGCTGATTCACTTATTTAGAAACGAAGTTTTTGATTTATTAAAGGATCATTTTAAGATTGAGATGTTGCTTATTCTATTTCTCATCCTTGTCATTGCCTTAATCGCTGTCAGTTTTCTATGTATCAGGACGACCTCTAGGTTTACAAAGCAGATTGAGGCAGCAACGGATGTGGCGATACAGTTAGCAAATGGAAATTACCGGGCAAGAACCTCTGCAAGTAAGCTCGATGGAGCGGGTGTGTTAGGGTCTTCCATCAATATGCTGGCGGAGAACCTACAAGAACTGACCAAATCGCAAGAAATGCAGCAGGATCGTTTAAGTGCGTTAATTGAAAATATGGGTGCAGGATTAGTTTTAATTGATAGCCGTGGATTTATCAATCTCATAAACAAGGGATTTGTTGAAATCTTTCACTTGGATCCTTCTAAATACTTAAACAAACTCTATTATGAAGTAGTTGATTCCGAAGAAATATGTCACCTGGTTGCTGAAGTGTTCCGAACCGAACAGAAGGTAAATAAGCAATTATCGATTCCTTTATTGATAGAAAGAAAATTTTTTATGGTTTATGGTGTACCTATTATTGGGAAAAACAATGTATGGAAAGGGGTATTACTTGTTTTTCATGATATTACGGAGCTAAAAAAACTCGAACAAATGCGTAAGGATTTCGTTGCG
Source organism: Bacillus sp. SORGH_AS_0510 (assembly GCF_030818775.1). Lineage (NCBI taxonomy): Bacteria > Bacillati > Bacillota > Bacilli > Caryophanales > Bacillaceae > Bacillus > Bacillus sp. SORGH_AS_0510. Next base: position 1,645,371 of record NZ_JAUTAU010000001.1, read on the forward strand.
AATGTTTCGCATGAATTGAAGACCCCTGTTACGTCTATTAAGGGTTTTACCGAAACACTTTTGGATGGAGCAATGAATAATAAAGAGACGCTAGAATCATTTTTATCTATTATCTTAAAAGAAAGTGATCGTCTTCAAACACTTATTCAAGAGCTATTAGATCTTTCAAAAATCGAGCAGCAGGGATTCCAATTAGTCCTAAGGGAAGTAGATGTAAAGATTCTGCTTGAAGAGGTAATCACGCTTTTAAGTGGGAAGGCAGAAGCTAAGAACATAAGCCTTGAATTTTATTGTAAACAGGAAAAGGTACAAATCATTGGTGATGTGGACCGGTTAAAACAAGTGTTCATCAATTTAATTGTGAATGCCATTACATATACACCAGCTGGGGGCGAAGTGAAAATCATCCTTCTGGAACACAATGACAGGGTTCGAATTCATGTGAAGGACTCTGGTGTTGGGATAAAGAAAGAAGAGATACCAAGAATATTTGAGCGTTTTTATCGTGTAGACCGTGCTAGAAGCCGTAATTCAGGTGGGACAGGCCTCGGCTTAGCTATTGTTAAACACTTAGTAGAAGCTCATCACGGGCAGATCAGTGTACGAAGCAACTTAGGAGAAGGCAGTGAGTTTATCCTTGAGCTTCATAAATATTTGAAATGATGTTGGATGGTGAAAAGAATGGAAAAGAAAAAGCTTGTGCTGATAGACGGTAATAGTATTGCATATCGTGCTTTCTTCGCATTACCTCTTCTTAACAACGATAAAGGGATTCATACGAATGCAGCCTATGGTTTTACGATGATGTTAATGAAAATTCTAGAGGATGAAAAACCAACCCATATGTTAGTTGCCTTTGATGCGGGAAAAACAACTTTCAGACACAAAACCTTTGGAGAATACAAAGGCGGCAGGCAAAAAACGCCACCGGAGTTATCTGAGCAGTTCCCGTTTATTCGTGAGCTTTTAGATGCATATGGAATTTCCAGATATGAGCTAGAGAATTATGAAGCCGATGATATTATTGGTACCCTATCACTATCTGCAGAGAAGGATGGATATGAAGTAAAGGTCATATCAGGGGATAAAGATTTAACACAGCTTTCTTCCCCACATACCACTGTAGGGATTACCAGAAAAGGGATAACTGATATTGAAGAATATACTCCTCGGCATGTAGCTGAAAAATATGGTCTTACACCTGATCAAATTATTGATATGAAAGGTCTTATGGGTGATGCTTCCGATAATATTCCTGGAGTTCCAGGAGTGGGAGAAAAGACAGCGATTAAGTTATTGAAAGAGTTTTCTACTCTAGAAAAGCTGCTTCAATCCATTGATCAAGTAAGCGGGAATAAGTTGAAAGAGAAACTGGAGGAATTCAAAGAACAGGCCATAATGAGTAAAGAGCTTGCAACGATTGAGAGACATGCTCCAGTTGAAGTGGACCTAGAATCAATCCCTTATGAGGGTTATACAAAAGAGAAGTTAGTTCCTTTATTTAAAGAGCTGGGCTTTAATACATTATTAGACAAGCTTGGGGAAGATGCAACGGTTCATACTGAGCAAGAGCTTGAGGAAATTGAATACGAGATTCCAGCAGAAATAACCGATGATCTTTTCGCTGACAACAATTATTTTTATGTAGAGCTCTTGGATGATAATTATCATTATGCGGACATTATTGGGTTTTCCATCGTAAACGAAAAGGGCCGATATTACCTGCCGACAGAACAAGCATTAAAATCTGAAGCGTTTAAGACCTGGGCTGAAGACGAAACGAAAAAGAAAACCGTTTATGATGCTAAACGCTCAGAGGTTTCTTTAAGAAGACAGGACATCCATCTAAAAGGTGCTGACTTCGATATTTTAATGGCATCGTACCTTATTAACCCTTCCGAAACACAAGAAGACCTTGCTGCGATCGCACAAAGATATCATTTCCACAATATCCAATCAGATGAGTCTTTTTATGGGAAAGGTGCCAAAAGGAAAGTACCAGAAGAGCCTAAGCTTGCGGAACATCTTGTACGTAAAGGCCTTGCCATGGCTGCATTAAAGGATAAATTAGAAGATGAATTGCGAACAAACGAACAATATGAATTATTTACTGAGCTTGAAATGCCGCTTTCACTAATCTTAGCTGATATGGAATCTTGTGGGATTAAGGTAGAGCGGGAGCGTCTTCAAACCATGGGCAAGGAACTAAATGAGCGGCTGATACAAATAGAAAATAAAATTTGTGAGCTTGCCGGAGAAAAATTTAATATTAATTCACCTAAGCAATTAGGTGTCATTTTATTTGAAAAATTAGGGCTACCTCCATTAAAGAAAACAAAAACAGGTTATTCAACGTCTGCTGATGTTCTAGAAAAACTAGCAGAGGATCATGAAATTATTGAGCACATCCTACTTTACCGACAGTTAGGAAAGCTCCAATCCACCTATATTGAAGGGTTATTAAAAGTGATTGATCCAAAGACAGAAAAGGTACATACAAGGTATCAACAAACATTAACGGCAACAGGACGATTAAGTTCTATTGATCCGAACCTGCAAAATATTCCGATTCGTCTTGAGGAAGGAAGAAAAATTCGTCAGGCATTTGTGCCTTCCGAGGAAGGCTGGGTCATATTTGCCGCTGATTATTCTCAAATTGAACTGCGAGTACTAGCTCATATTGCAGGAGATGAAAAGCTAATTCAAGCCTTTAAAGAGGATCTGGATATTCATACCAAAACAGCGATGGAAGTCTTCCATGTTGAGGAAGACGAAGTGACTTCTAATATGAGACGTCAGGCGAAGGCTGTAAACTTTGGGATTGTGTATGGGATCAGCGACTATGGACTGTCACAGTCGTTAGGAATTACCCGTAAGGAGGCAGGTCTTTTCATTGAGCGGTACTTGGATACGTATCCTGGTGTAAAGGAATACATGGATGATATTATTCATTCCGCAAAACAAAAGGGGTATGTTTCGACATTAATGCAAAGAAGACGCTATCTGCCTGAAATCACGGCACGTAATTTTAATCTGAGAAGCTTTGCGGAACGTACAGCTATGAATACACCAATTCAAGGCAGTGCCGCAGATATTATCAAAAAAGCAATGATTGATATGGATGAAGCACTAAAAGATAAGGGATTAAAGTCACGACTGTTGCTCCAGGTACACGATGAATTAATTTTTGAAGCTCCAGAAGAAGAGGTTGCAATTCTTCAAGAGTTAGTACCAAGTGTCATGGAAAATGCATTAGAATTAGAGGTGCCATTAAAAGTGGACTATTCTTATGGTCCCACATGGTTTGACGCGAAATAAAAGGAGGATCTATCTTGCCAGAGCTTCCAGAGGTAGAAACCGTAAGAAAGACATTATATAATTTAGTGCTTCATAAGACGATTGAGGATATAACGGTCTATTGGCCAAAAATTATAAAGAACCCTGTAGAGATTGAACAATTTATTGATGCATTAAAAGGTGAAACAATAACTGATGTAGGACGAAGAGGAAAGTTTCTCATTATCTATACCGATCATTACGCATTAGTTTCCCATTTAAGGATGGAAGGAAAATACGGCGTTCATCCAAAAGAACTTCCTTTTGATAAACATACGCACGTGATTTTTCATTTTACGGATTATACGGAATTAAGGTATAGGGATGTACGGAAGTTTGGGACCATGCATTTATATAAAAAAGGTGAAGAGTTAACTAAGCCTCCACTAATTGAGCTTGGCCCTGAACCCTTCTCCGCTGAATTTACACAAGAATATTTGTCTGAAAAGCTGAAAAAGACCAATAGAAAGGTAAAGTCAGCCTTACTTGATCAAAAATTACTTGTAGGTCTAGGAAACATATACGTGGATGAAGCTCTATTCCGTGCGGGGATCTATCCTGAACGCCTTGCCAATACTTTAAATGAGGAAGAAACAAGCTTATTACACAGTGAAATTGTTGCCACCCTTGACGAAGCGGTAAAAAAAGGCGGCAGTACCATTCGATCCTATGTTAATTCACAAGGTGAGATCGGTATGTTTCAGCTTGAGTTATATGCCTATGGCAGAAAAGGGGAACCATGTAAAAAATGTGGAACTCCTCTTGAGAAAATAACTGTTGGAGGAAGAGGTACCCACTTTTGCCCAACTTGTCAAAAACAATAAACGACCCTATATGAATTTAAGAACAACAATTCAATAACACTGGATGGGCTCCTGCCATATACTATCGTAGTGATTTTCAGGAAGGAGTCCTAGACGTTATGGTTCAGTTGTTCTCACTTCTTATATTAGCTTTTGCCCTTAGTCTTGACAGCTTTAGTGTAGGGTTTACCTATGGATTAAGGAAAATGGTCATGCCGATTAAATCCATACTTATTATCGCCACCTGTTCGGCAGCTTCTTTAATGATTGCTGTGTCAATCGGGCATGGCTTAGAAAAGGTAATCTCTCCGAATATCACGGCAAAACTAGGGGGATTCATTCTAATTGCTCTTGGTGCATGGGTATTGTACCAATTTTTTCGACCCGATAAAGATAAAGAAAAAGAATTGCTCGAACATGAAAAAACAATTGTTAATTTTGAAATACGGTCCCTGGGATTAGCGATTAGTATTTTGAAAAAACCAATGTCTGCTGATTTTGACCAATCAGGCACAATTACAGGAATCGAAGCATTAATGCTGGGATTTGCTTTGTCCATTGATGCCTTCGGTGCTGGGATTGGAGCCGCCATGCTGGGGTTCCCTCCTATATATTTAGCACTGACTGTTGCAGTCATGAGCTCATTATTTGTCATGTTGGGAATAAAAAGTGGAGCGTTTTTCCATAAATTTGATTGGATTCAAAAGTTCACATTTTTACCAGGGATTTTGCTAATCATTATCGGGATTTGGAAATTATGATACTAGAAAGGAAAAACGCATGGCATTAGTAATTGGTTTGACTGGCGGGATTGCCAGTGGAAAAAGTACTGTATCTAATATGTTCAAGGAAATGAAAATTCCAGTGGTCGATGCTGATGTGGAGGCACGTCTTGCCGTTATGAAAGGTGAACCTGCTTATTCTAAAATCATTGCTACATTTGGTAGGGATATTTTATTGGAAGATGGGGAAATTGATCGGCAGAAATTGGGGGCTATTATTTTCCACCAAGCAGAGAAGCGAATGCTCTTAAATGAAATCGTCCATCCAGAAGTCAGAAAAAGAATGATGGGGCAAGTTGAAAAGGCTAAGGAGAGCGGGGAAGAACTCATTGTGCTGGATATCCCCTTATTATTTGAAAGCAAGCTAACCTATATGGTCGAAAAGACAATACTTGTTTTCGTTGATTATGACATACAATTACAAAGACTCATAGAAAGAAATAACCTCAGGGTGGAAGATGCGAAGGCAAGGATCCACTCACAAATGCCCCTCAATGAAAAAATAAAATTAGCTGACGCAGTAATCGATAATAACGGCACAATCGAACAAACAAAAACACAACTCATTAATGTATTAACTAAATTTGGATTAAAAATAAACCAATAACCTTAAAGGAGAAGGGAGAACCCTTCTCTTTTTTTATATAGCTGTATGAAAGAACAGTGTTGATTTTTCACACCTATTGATTGGAGCGGAAGGCGCAAAGACTCCTGTGGGAGTATGGTTCAGGGGAGACCCCGCAGGCGCCGTTTCGCCGAGGAGGCTCGCCGAAACACCCACGGAAAGCGAAGCGCCTGGAGCGGAAATCAACAGACAAGTTTAAAGAAGCAATGTGGATAAAAATCTGTTAAGTTATCAGAATTATAAAACATTTAAAAATCCGCAATTTATTCATCACAATAAAACCTATATATGTTATACTAATTACAAGAATACAACATAAAGTATAACATTAATGCGGAAGGGGCCGTAAAATGAAGTCACGTATTGCGATTAATGGGTTTGGAAGAATTGGAAGGATGGTTTTTCGCAAAGCAATCCTAGAAACACAACTAGATATTGTAGCAATAAATGCGAGTTATCCTGCAGAAACCTTAGCACATTTACTTAAATATGATACAAATCATGGAGCTTTTCAGGGAGAGGTTATCCCTTTAGATAATGAACTGATTGTCAATGGAAAAAGAATTAAATTGCTCAGTGATCGTAACCCTGAACAGCTTCCATGGAAAGAATTAGGGATTGATATCGTAATTGAAGCAACTGGAAAATTTAATTCTAGGGAAAAGGCTGCGCTACACCTAGATGCAGGCGCGAAAAAGGTTATTTTAACCGCACCAGGTAAAAATGAGGACGTAACAATCGTTATGGGTGTAAATGATGAAATGCTTGATATTAATGAGCATGATATTATTTCAAACGCATCCTGCACCACTAACTGCCTAGCACCTGTAGCAAAGGTTCTGGATGAGAAGTTTGGAATTGAAAGCGGTTTAATGACCACGATTCATGCCTATACAAATGATCAAAAGAATATTGATAATCCGCATAAGGATTTACGTAGAGCACGTGCGTGTGGACAATCTATTATTCCTACAACAACAGGTGCAGCTAAAGCTCTATCATTGGTATTGCCGCAACTTAAAGGGAAATTACATGGTATGGCTCTGCGTGTACCTACACCAAATGTTTCCCTTGTCGACTTAGTTGTTGACCTAAAACAAGATGTGACAACCGATGATATCAATAATGCGTTTGTTGAGGCTGCACATGGAAAATTAAGAGGAATTCTTGATTTTACAATGGAACCGCTTGTATCTGTTGATTTTAATACGAACGAGCATTCAGCGATAATTGATGGACTCTCAACAATGGTAATGGGTACAAGAAAGGTGAAAGTTCTTGCTTGGTATGATAATGAGTGGGGCTATTCATCTCGTGTTGTTGACTTGACTCTATACGTATCAGAACAAATTGCGAACTCCTCACAGGTGAAGGTTGGTTAATTTATACGAATGGTGATCTGTGTTATAAGAGACAAAAAGTGCTGTCGATTGACAGCATTTTTTTTGTCTTAGCTTGTGCCAGGAATGAAATCTTTAGCATAAAATAGCTTCTGAACTAGTCTTTTTTTATCAAGATAGATAGTGGAGCATGCCCTAGAGAGCCTTTTTTTAATATCTTAAGAAAAATTTTATATTGATAGGTTGCAAAAAAAATATAAACAAAGTATACTAGTCATCGTGAACTTCTTGAAATTAGGTACCTATTAATTACTTAAAGGGTTAGGACCTCTCTGGACTAACTTTCCCCCGTGGTAGTTATAAGATACCGTCAATAACCGGATTTCAGGAAACCATCATAAAAGGTTAGAGGGGGAAATATGAATATGGAAACAATGGGCAGACACGTAATCTCTGAACTTTGGGGATGCGACTTTGAAAAATTGAATGATATGGATTTTATTGAAACGACTTTTGTTGAAGCAGCTCTTAAATCTGGTGCGGAAATCCGCGAAGTAGCTTTTCATAAATTTGCTCCACAAGGCGTAAGCGGAGTGGTAATTATTTCTGAATCACATCTTACGATCCACAGCTTCCCTGAACATGGATATGCAAGCATTGATGTATATACTTGCGGTGATTTAAACCCTAATGTAGCTGCTGACTATATTGCTGAAGCTTTAAATGCTCAAACACGTGAAAACATCGAAATTCCTCGTGGTATGGGTCCTGTGAATGTAAAGCAAGCAAAGGTTCTATAATCCGAAAAAAATTAAAAATGATCGAGAGGTGTACGACCAAGTACACCTCTTTTTATATTTTTATCAATATGTTGTAAACTAAGAAAAGCGTAGCATTTTTGTGGGGGGACTAATTTTATGAATTTATTCGGACGCTTTAAAAGTCAACTTGAAACATCCGATGAAAACCAGGATGTTTCTCTAAAGACTCATTATTATAAAGGGAATTTCAACAAAATATTTGAGTCGGTTGAAAAATTGTTTCGTGAGGATGCTGACTGCCAGATTACCACGGTATCGAAAGAACATGGGGAGATAGCAGTAGAAATTAAAAAGCCCTTTCCTTGTTTTTTGATTGTCACTATTGTTTCTGTAAAACCACTAGAAACGGCTGTTGACTTTAATATTTCGACCGAACGCTTTGCAATCTTGGGTAATTATCCACAACTAAAAAAGAGAGTGAGCGCTTACTACGAGCGGTTGAATCAAATACATACGGTTATGAAAGAAAAGCAAAACTCCTAATACTTGTACTTGTGCAAAGGTCTGCTTTTTTATAAGATAAAAGAAGGAGATTGTTCGGATTTCGTGAGATTTGGAGTTGATTAACAATGAAATGCCCTTCATGTCAAAATTATGGTACACGTGTGCTTGATTCTCGGCCTGTAGATGAAGGACGTGCAACGCGCAGAAGACGGGAATGTGAGGAATGCGGTTATCGCTTTACTACTTTTGAAAAAATTGAAGAGATTCCTTTAATTGTGGTAAAGAAGGAAGGTACAAGAGAAGAATTCAGCCGTGATAAAATACTGAGAGGCTTGATTAAGGCGTGTGAAAAGCGGCCTGTTGCCTTAAAGGAATTAGAAGATATTACTCATGGCGTCGAAAAGGACCTAAGAAGTCAGGGTATTTCTGAAATTAAGAGTGAAGCGATTGGCGAAATGGTAATGGATCGACTCGCACATGTGGACGAAGTCGCATATGTAAGATTTGCTTCTGTATATCGTCAATTTAAAGATATTAATGTGTTTATTGATGAATTAAAAGAATTGATAAAAAAAGAAAAATCCTAATGAGCTAAAGGGTCGTCTTTGGCTCTTTTTTCACTATAGAAGGAGAAAGGTTGGAATGATATGGCTCAGCATTGGCAGGAGATTCTTCCTATCGACCGTTATATTGTTGCAGCGGATGGGCTGCTTCATGAGTATGACCGGAAAGTGCTGACGTTTCTTTACCAGCCCTTGATTGGGTCAACTTGTTTAAGTTTGTATATGACACTCTGGGCGGAACTGGAGGAAAATAGGCTTTGGTCTGAATCCTCCACGCACCATCTTTTGATGAATTTGCTCGGATTAAATTTAAAGGAAATTTACGAAGCTCGATTAAAATTAGAGGGTATTGGCTTACTAAAAACCTATGTGAAAACAGATGAAGGAGACCGTTCCTTTATTTATGAGATCATTCCTCCTTTAACACCTGAACAGTTCTTTTTAGATGGGATGTTAAACATTTTTCTTTATCGAAAAATTGGTAAGAACCATTTTGCCCGGCTGAAACGGTTTTTCTCTGAGCAGCAAAAGCCTCTAGAGAAGGAATATCAGAATGTCACCAGAGCTTTTCAAGAGGTGTTTGCGTCAGCGACTCCAGGCAGTCTTCAATACCTGCAAGGAATTTCTGAAGATACTGAACCTGAAGAAAACCAGCATTTTATCGGACGTAAAGAATCTAAGCCTATACAGATTGAATTAACTACTTTTGATTTCGACTTACTTCTGGCTGGTTTAAATGAATCGCTTGTCCCTAAGAAGTCTTTAACACAGAAGGTAAAAGAGGTTATCAGTAATCTAGCTTTTCTGTATAATATTGATCCCATACAAATGAAAAATATCGTATTAAGTGCAGTCAATGAATCAAGCGAAATTGATATTGAGGAATTGCGCAAAGGTGCACGTGATTGGTATCAATATGTTAATCAAGATCAGCTACCAAGTTTAATTGAGCGGACGCAGCCTGTTGCCCTTCAGGTTCAAAAGAGTGAACCGAAGTCACAAGAAGAGCAGCTAATCCGTTATTTTGAGACCACTTCCCCATTAAGGGTCATGAAGGATTTATCCGGCGGTGGAGAACCATCCAAGTCTGATTTACAGATCATTGAGGAAGTGATGTTCAAACAAAAGCTGCTACCTGGTGTCATTAATGTACTGATACAATTTGTCATGCTCAAAACAGATATGAAACTTACCAAAGGGTATGTAGAAAAGATAGCAAGTCATTGGGCAAGGAAACAGGTGAAAACAGTAAAGCAAGCTATGGAGCTTGCCAAAAACGAACACCGGACGTATATCGGCTGGACCGAAAACCAAAAAACAGGGAAAGCGTCGAAGCAGAAAACTATTCGTAAAGAATTGATTCCTGAATGGTTTGCGGATGGTTCTGAAGAAGGAAAAGCAGAGGCGCAAACAAACAAATCGGAAGATGATGAAGCAAAAAAACGTGCAATCGAAGAGAAATTAAAGGCTTTTAGAAAGTAGGAGGTGAATGAGATGGAAAGAATAAACAAAACATTACAACGACTAGCTTCAAATGAAAGTTTTAAACAACGATACGAAAAACAGCGACAGGAAGTTCTTCAGAATCGTGATATTAAGGCGTTTTTAGCTCGACATCAAGAGATTACACCACAGATAGTTGAAAAAAGTATGAGTAAATTATTTGAATTTACGAAGCAAAGTCAGGATTGTGAGCACTGTGAAAGTCTTGGAAAGTGTATTAATTTCATGCAGGGCTACCAACCTGAGCTAGTGCAATCCTTAAACTCGATTGATGTGGTGTATAAGCGATGCCCTAGAAAAATAATGGCAGATGAGAAAAAGAAAAACGAAAAGCTGATAAAAAGTCTTTATGTACCGAGAGATATATTGGAAGCTACGTTTGAGGATTTTGAAGGAGATACTGGCAGACTGGATGCGGTGGATAAGGCTGCGACTTTCCTGATGAATTATGAAAAAGGAAAAAAACAAAAAGGTTTATATCTCTACGGAAAATTTGGTGTGGGGAAGTCGTTCTTGTTAGGGGCTATAGCAAATGAACTTGCTAAAAAGCAGATTTCAACGATGATTGTTTATGTTCCAGAATTACTAAGAGAGATGAAAAGCTCTATTGCTGATTCGACACTTAATGAAAAAATTGAAGCACTCAAAAAAGAACCGGTGTTAATGTTAGATGATATAGGAGCGGAGGCTATGTCCAGTTGGACGAGGGATGAGGTATTAGGCCCAATCTTACAGTTCCGTATGCTAGAAAATCTTCCGACCTTCTTCACTTCCAATTTTGATTTTCAAGGGTTGGAGCATCATTTAACCTACAGCCAACGTGGTGAAGAGGAAAAAATGAAAGCGATGCGAATCATGGAGAGAATTCGCACCTTAAGTGAGCCTGTGCTTGTTAGCGGACCCAATAGACGTTAGTCTCGTTTCTAAGGGATTACCAATCGATGGTAATCCCTTTTTGCGTTAAAATGAGAATAAAAATTGACTTCGAGAATTGTCCTTCTCCAGCGCCTAGCCCCTCGGGTCAAATAACCTTCTGCAAGTAAAGTCAAAGAGCGACTTTTCTTGCAGAAGAACATTTGCCTGTCGGGGCTGAGCAAGGCGCTTCCGCTTTTCTTAATTATTATATTAAAACTACAAGTATCTAACTTCTAATTTGGCCAAGTCCCCCATATATATTAAAACAGAGATTGCCTCAAAGGGGGGATTTGGTTGGCGGAAATCATCTTCCAAAGCAAGGTGGAAGCACAAAAATTTTATAACCACTTGCTGAAGTATGTACCATATAATCCAGAACATGAAACTATTCTTCTTTTAGAAGATCGACATATAGTAAAAATAGTAGATTTATGTTTTTCAACCGATTTATTTGACTCGGTGAAGCTGGCTTTTTATCAGTTTATAACGAATACAAAACGAGATAACTGGTTTAGAGAGATTTTATGCGATCAATATTACTTTACAGATATGGAAGAGCAACAGCAGATTATCGATATCATTTATTCGATTTTGGATGGGCAAAGAGAGGATTTGTCTGTATTCTTAAAAGAAATAAATGACGAGTCTGATTTAATTAGGACGGCAATTGATGAAATCCTGCAAGATCATGTCACGTTCTCATTTGATTCCTTTGTTAAATTCCGCTTGCGTTCCTATCTGCAGGCACTGGAAAGCTATATCGAGATTGCTATTGATGAATACAAGATGGAGCAGGAATATCAAATGTTTGTTCACATGCTTAGGGACTTTTTAGTGAACCGGGAACCCAAAATGAATACCCTTCATTTATTGTTTGATGAGGAAATTACTTTTTATAATGAGCACTTTGTTGAGATTAAAAGAGGAGAGTTAACAAGGTTGATCGATCGGAAGCTGTTAGTGAATCACCCTGTCTATATAGATTCCGTTTCCATTGCGCCGCTGTTGTCACTTGCACCAACCTTTATTTTTATTTATACCAAGGATCCTGACGAGCCTTTGGTGAGAACGATTAAGAACATTTTTGAGGAGAGAGTGACGGTTAAGGAATTTTCTGCGCTGCGAAAAGTAAGAAAATGTACTGCTGAAACAGACTCATCGGAAAATCATGCATAAAAGAATAAAATAATGTCAATATTTAGTTTTATGTACCTTGCTTTTTTGAAAGGAAATCATTATAATAACGTACATAGCAAAATATGTAGTAAAAGTAATGATAAGGACAACAGTATTTCATTTACGGTTTTTAGAGAGGAAGACCACCGGCTGAAAGTCTTCTAACACGGGATAAATACTTACCACCTTTAAACTTCAACAGTGAACATTTCCTAATTTTGTGGAATTAGTAATTGTTGACGGCAACAGCCGTTACCTGACCAAAGTCATGATCGACGAATTATGTTGAACATGAAAAATTGGGTGGAACCACGTGTTAATCAAAACTCGTCCCTATTCCAGGGACGGGTTTTTTTATTTTTTAGCTCTGTTAAAGAACAGTGATAATTTTTTCACCCGTTGATTGGAGCGGAAGGCACGAAGACTCCTGTGGGAGTATGGTTCAGGAGAGACCCCGCAGGCGCAAGCGCCGAGGAGGCTCGCCGAAACACCCACGGACCGCTCGTGCCTGGAGCGGAAATCAACAGGCAAGTTTAACAAAGCCTATTTTTTATAAAGCGATAGATGGATAATTGTCCGCTATCGCTCAAATCAAAGGAGGAATTACCATGTCAGACGTTGTTAAGATTTCGTTTCCAGATGGGGCAGTAAAGGAGTTCCCACGCGGAACAACAACGGAAGATATTGCTGCTTCCATTAGCCCAGGCCTTAAGAAAAAAGCAATTGCCGGTAAATGGAACGGACAAATGTATGATCTTCGCCGTCCAATCATGGAAGACGGTTCTATAGAAATCGTTGTACCTGATTCAAGTGACGCTTTAGAGGTGTTGCGTCATAGTACTGCGCACTTAATGGCTCAAGCTGTAAGAAGATTGTATCCAAATGTAAACCTTGGAGTAGGTCCAGTAATCGAGGGTGGTTTTTATTATGATATGGATCTTGATGTGTCATTAACTCCAGAGGACCTTCCAAAAATCGAAAAAGAAATGGCGAAAATCGTTAATGAAAATATTGAGATTGTTCGCAAGGAAGTAAGCCGTGCTGACGCTGTTCAATTATTTAAAGAAGCAGGAGACCCTTACAAGCTTGAACTAATTGAAGCAATCCCTGATGAAGAAACAGTGACAATTTACGAACAAGGTGATTTCTTTGACCTTTGCCGTGGAGTTCATGTTCCTTCGACTGGAAAAATTAAAGAATTCAAGCTCTTAAGCATTGCGGGTGCCTACTGGCGTGGTGACAGCAATAATAAGATGTTGCAGCGTGTGTATGGAACAGCGTTCTTTAAGAAAGAGGACTTGGCTGAACACCTTCGCCTACTTGAAGAAGCGAAAGAGCGTGATCATCGTAAAATTGGTAAAGAGTTAAGCTTATTTACAACTAATCAATTGGTTGGTCAAGGTTTACCATTATGGCTTCCAAAAGGTGCTACTATCCGCCGTGTAATTGAACGTTATATTGTCGATAAAGAACAACGACTTGGCTATGACCATGTGTATACACCGGTTATGGGTAGTGTTGACCTATACAAAACTTCTGGTCACTGGGATCACTATCATGAAGATATGTTCCCGGTTATGGAGATGGAGAACGAACAGTTAGTTTTACGTCCAATGAACTGTCCGCACCATATGATGGTGTATAAGAATACAATCCATAGCTATCGTGAACTGCCAATTCGTATCGCAGAGCTTGGATTAATGCACAGATATGAAATGTCTGGTGCCTTAGCTGGACTGCAGCGTGTTCGTGGAATGACATTAAATGATGCACACATTTTCGTTCGTCCGGATCAAATCAAAGATGAATTTAAGCGTGTGGTGAACTTAGTCCTTAATGTATATAAGGATTTCAATATTACCGACTATTCGTTCCGCCTTTCTTACCGCGATCCACAAGATACTGAAAAGTATTTTAACGATGACGCCATGTGGGAAAAAGCACAAAGCATGCTCAAGGAAGCAATGGATGATCTTGGTTTGGATTATTTTGAGGCAGAAGGAGAAGCTGCATTCTATGGTCCAAAGCTTGATGTTCAGGTGAAAACAGCCCTAGGTAAAGATGAAACACTTTCCACTGTTCAACTGGACTTCTTACTTCCAGAGCGATTTGATTTAACATACGTAGGTGAAGATGGTAAGCAACATCGTCCGGTTGTTATCCACCGCGGAGTTGTTTCAACAATGGAACGTTTTGTTGCCTTCTTAATTGAAGAGTATAAAGGAGCATTCCCAACTTGGTTAGCACCAGTCCAAGTTCAAGTTATTCCTGTTTCTCCGGGAGCACACTTTGATTATGCAAAACAAGTTCAGGAACAGCTTCAAAATGAAGGCTTCCGTGTAGAATTAGATGGCCGTGATGAAAAAATTGGCTATAAAATCCGTGAAGCGCAAATGCAAAAAATTCCATATATGCTTGTTGTCGGCGACAAAGAAGTGGAAAATAATGCTGTTAACGTTCGTAAATATGGTGAACAAAATTCCGAAACAAAGCCTTTTGCAGACTTCTTAGCTGCAATTAAAGCAGAAGTGCAAAAAGGTTAATAAACAAAGAAAGAGTGGGTGACTCCTCTCTTTCTTTGTTTATTTAGAAAAAATCTATTGAATAATTTTTGATTTCTTGCTACAATAAATTTCGTTGTCATGAGTAAATAGTTTGTTTGACAATACGTCTTTGTTTATGTTATAGTAATCAAGGTTAAATTGAATATTGTTTTGGGAAAAGAAGAAGCACCCGCTTCTCACCTGATTGACGCATATGGGCAGTTGGCAGGTTTTACGTGAACTTTTTGTTTATTTACTTATGTTTCGTAAAGTGTGGGTGTATGCATCCGCACTTTTTTGTTTGTGTACTTAAGAAATAGCACGTATAAAAAGTTTTAATACCTGTCGATTCCAACGAGGGTGTCATTTGTAAGGTGAATCATTCTTATACCCAGACGTTGTATTCGTAATAAACCTTGGAGGTGGCTAATTATTAGCAAAGACATGTTGTTAAATGAGGGCATCCGAGCTCGCGAAGTTCGCTTAATTGATCAAAATGGCGAACAGTTAGGGATCAAATCCAAAAACGAAGCGTTGGAAATTGCCGGACGAGTAAATCTTGATTTGGTACTTGTAGCACCAAATGCAAAGCCTCCGGTAGCCCGGATTATGGACTATGGCAAATTCAAATTCGAGAATCAAAAGAAAGAAAAAGAAGCTCGTAAGAATCAAAAGATTATTACTACTAAAGAAGTTCGTCTAAGCCCAACGATAGATGAGCATGACTTTAATACAAAGCTTCGTAATGCTATTAAGTTTTTGGAAAAAGGCGACAAAGTAAAAGCTTCCATCCGTTTCAAGGGTAGAGCAATTACACATAAAGAAATTGGTCAACGTGTATTAGACCGTTTCTCTGAAGCATGCAAGGAAGTAGCGACTATTGAGTCACATCCAAAAATGGATGGCCGAAGCATGTTCCTGGTTTTAGCACCTAAAGCTGATAAGTAATAAGGAGGATATTCCAATGCCAAAAATGAAAACTCACCGCGGCGCTGCAAAGCGTTTCAAAAAGACTGGTTCTGGTCAACTTAAGCGTGACCATGCTTATACAAGCCACTTATTCGCGAACAAATCTACAAAAGCTAAGCGTAAACTTCGCAAAGGAACTCTTGTTTCTAAAGGCGATTTCAAACGCATTCGTCAATTATTAACTTACGTAAAATAATCTCGGACAGATCGATTTATTCTAGGAGGGAAATTACATGCCACGTGTAAAAGGCGGTACAGTTACTCGCAAACGTCGTAAAAGAGTTCTTAAATTAGCAAAAGGTTATTTCGGTTCAAAACATACATTATATAAAGTTGCTAACCAACAGGTTATGAAATCATTAATGTATGCTTTCCGCGATCGTCGTCAAAAGAAGCGCGACTTCCGCAAACTTTGGATTACTCGTATCAACGCAGCAGCTCGTATGAACGGTCTTTCTTACAGCCGTTTAATGCACGGCTTAAAGCTTGCTGGTATCGAAGTAAACCGCAAGATGCTTGCTGAATTAGCAGTTAGCGATGCTAACGCATTTGCTGAATTAGCAAACCTAGCTAAGCAACAACAAAAATAATTAAAAGATATAAAGCCATTCTCTTTTGAGGATGGCTTTTTCTGTAAGGGGGAGTCAGAATGAATGGCAGAATGGTTTTACTTGTAGTCTATGTAATCATGAACTTAATAGGACTTTTTATAATGGGAGAAGATAAAAAGCGTGCGAGGAAGCATGAGTACCGAATTTCAGAGAGAACACTTTGGCTGGTAGCTCTCTTCGGTGGAGCTGTTGGGTCAACTATTGGTATGCAGCTATACCGTCATAAAACAAAACATGCAGCATTTAAAATCGGCTTTCCTTTCTTAGCAGTAATTGAACTGATTCTCTTTATAAAGGTTTGGTGGTGATTTGGATGAATCTAGAAAAATTATTTCACATGCAAAAGGCTTTAGACTCTCATATAGAAGAAAAGCATGAATTGCAAAAGGAAAATTTATTTGAAAGAAAGGCCCTTGCATTGCTAGTGGAAATTGGGGAATTGGCAAACGAAACACGTTGTTTTAAGTTTTGGAGTGTTAAGCCATCCTCAGAAAAAGATGTTATTCTTGAAGAGTTTGTAGACGGAATCCATTTTATTTTATCACTGGGGATTGAATGCGGTTTTAATAAGGTGCCTATTGAGTTGGAGGGAATTAACTCTACTTCCACTGTGACGGAACAATTCCTTGCTGTGTATGAAACAATCAGCTTGTTCCAAAAGAACAAGGAATTAGATGGGTACATTAACGTGTTTGAATCGTATATGCAGCTGGCGGCTTTGCTTGGTTTTACTAAGGAAGAAATCGAAGAGGCATATTTTCGTAAAAACGAAGTAAATTATCAAAGACAACAAAATAACTATTAGCCAGAAAATTTGTAAGTTTTGCGCTTTTACAGGTATAATAAAGGTCGGATATACATAATTAGGGGGGCTAAATAAATGGTTAAACTCGATGAAACATTAACGATGTTAAAAGACCTAACAGATGCCAAAGGGATTCCCGGCAATGAGCGTGAAGTGCGCGAAGTAATGAAGAAATACATAACTCCACTTGCTGATGAAGTAACCACAGATGGTCTTGGCAGCTTAATTGCTAAGAAGGTGGGAAAAGAAGGCGGTCCAAAAATAATGGTTGCCGGCCACTTAGATGAAGTCGGCTTCATGGTGACAAAAATTGATGACAAAGGGTTCTTGCGCTTTCAACCAGTTGGCGGCTGGTGGGGACAGGTTATGCTTGCACAGCGTGTAACAATTGTTACGAGAAAAGGTGATGTGACAGGTATTATCGGTTCAAAGCCACCACATGTATTATCACCGGAAGCGCGTAAAAAACCAGTTGAAATTAAAGATATGTTCATTGATATCGGTGCTTCAAGCAGTGATGAAGCACAGGAGTGGGGTATACGTCCTGGAGATATGATTGTTCCTTACTTTGAGTTTACAGTGATGAACAATGAAAAGATGCTTTTAGCAAAGGCTTGGGATAACCGTATTGGTTGTGCCATTGCCATTGATGTGTTGCGTCAGCTGCAAGGAACTGACCACCCTAACGTGGTTTATGGTGTAGGTGCGGTGCAAGAAGAGGTCGGCTTGCGCGGGGCGAAGACAGCTGCTGCTAAAATCCAACCGGATATCGGTTTTGCTGTTGATGTAGGTATTGCAGGGGATACGCCTGGAATTACTGAAAAAGAAGCGATGAGCAAAATGGGCAAAGGCCCGCAAGTTGTCATTTATGATGCTTCATTAGTGGCGCATAAAGGATTGCGTGATTTTGTGACAGATACAGCTGAGGAGCTAAATATTCCGTTCCAATATGAGTCGATTCCTGGTGGAGGAACAGATGCTGGTTCCATTCATTTAACTCATAATGGTGTTCCAGCTTTGGCGATTACGATTGCCACTCGTTACATCCATTCCCATGCAGCGATGCTTCATCGTGATGATTATGAAAATGCGGTTAAGTTAATTGTTGAAGTGATCAAGCGCTTAGACCGTGAAACAGTTGATAAGATTACATTTGAATAAGAAGGTAGAAATCCCCGGCGAGGTTTTAGATTCTCCGGGGATTTTTTCTTAGTGGCGGGGAGAGTTCTGTGGATTCGCCGATAGGAACCCGGAATTCGCCGATAGAAGAGCAAACTCACAATAAAAAGCTGTCAATCCATCAGATTGACAGCTCTAACATAAAAAATTATTACTTTAACCCGCTTTCAAGGGTGGTAAGCATTTCTTTCTTTTCTTCTTCAGAAGAATTCTTCCAAATGATTTCGAATAAAACGCCAAGACCTGGGAGCATTTTTTCCTCTCCGTTTTGAATCGCATCTACAATTGTATCTTCTAATTGATCCTGCGTATTACCAGAAACATTGTGAATAATCGCATTACGCAAATTTAAGTTCATAATCACACACTCCTTTTTATTACATTCATTCTTTTATATCATTTCTACTATTTGGTTTTATTATGTATGGTTATTAGGATATAATGAGAAAATCATACGAGCTTTTAAAAAGGAGAACCCGTTTTGAAACATATTGAATCTGTAAATAATCCTAAGGTAAAACAATGGAAAAAACTTTTAACGAAAAAAGAGCGGGATAAAACCGAATCATTTATCGTGGAAGGATTCCATTTAGTAGAAGAAGCATTAAAACAAGGAGAACAGGTATTAGAAATCATTGTTTCTGAGAAAGTAGGCTTACCGCCGCGGTGGGATGTTAATTCTACTCCAGTCACACTTGTAACAGAGGAAATCTCTGATCTGTTAACAGAAACAGAAGCACCGCAAGGAATTTACGCTGTATGCCGGATGCCAAGTAAGAGAATGGAGGCTCAGACCGAAGAAGGTCAAACGTTCTTGATGATTGACGCAGTCCAGGATCCAGGTAATCTCGGCACAATGATTCGCACAGCCGATGCAGCAGGCATCGACGCGGTCATTGTTGGACGTGGTAGCGTGGATATTTATAACTCCAAGGTGTTAAGAGCTGCCCAGGGAAGTCATTTTCACCTTCCGATTTTACGAGCAGAACTCCACGAATGGGTGGATAAGCTACAAGAAAAGAATATACCTGTTTACGGAACAGCTCTTGAAGGAGCAGCGGTCTACACAGAGATTTCAGGTGGAGAATCCTTCGGCCTAATCGTGGGTAACGAAGGGAGTGGTGTGGGTAAAGATTTGCTATCTGCCACAACAAAGAATCTCTTTATCCCGATCTTCGGAAAAAGCGAATCGTTAAACGTAGCCGTAGCCACAGGCGTTCTTCTTTATTATTTGAAAAAATAGGCGAAATCTAGTTTGACCTTCAACGGAAAATTATTATATAATAATGCAATATTGAATAGTAAAGACGATGACGGAGAAAAGTACCTTATCAGGGACCATTTAGGGAGAAAGTGTCGTGACTGAAAACACTTTTATGGAAAAGGTAAGAGAAGTTCACCTCCTGAGTTGGCATCGGGACCACAAAGAGCGTTTTCGTTTTTTGTGTAAAGATGCACCGGCCTAAGCCGTTATCCGAATGAAGCGAACACATGTGTTTTTTACATACCGTGTTTACAAGGGTGGTACCGCGAATAACAAACCTCGTCCCTTTCCAGGGATGGGGTTTTTTTGTTTGTTTTGGCTGACCACAAACATAATAACTATTTTTAAGGAGGAATAGACATGCAAGAACGTTTAAAGGAATTGCAGGAAGAGGCTATTCAAAAAGTGGAACAGTCCACAAGCTTAAAAGAATTAAATGACATTCGTGTTGCATATTTAGGCAAAAAAGGTCCAATTACAGAAGTGCTACGCGGAATGGGAAAACTCTCAGCAGAAGAGCGACCAGTTATGGGGGCTCTTGCTAATGAAGTACGCGAAGCCATTGCGGTAAAAATCGAAGCAAAACAAAAGGGGCTAGAAGAGGCAGCCGTTCTAGAAAAATTAGCGTCTGAAAGCATTGATGTTACCCTTCCAGGCCGCCCTGTAAAGGTTGGAAACCACCATCCATTAACAAGAATCATTGAAGAAATTGAAGATTTATTCATTGGAATGGGCTACCAAGTAGCAGAAGGTCCAGAAGTAGAGCAAGATTACTATAACTTTGAAGCACTTAATTTACCGAAAGGGCACCCTGCTCGTGATATGCAGGATTCCTTCTACATCACGGAAGAGATTCTTCTTCGTACCCATACATCACCAGTGCAGGCCCGTACAATGGAAAAACATCAAGGGAAAGGCCCAATTAAAATTATCTGCCCTGGTAAAGTATACCGCCGCGATAATGATGACGCGACACACTCCCATCAATTCATGCAAATCGAAGGCCTTGTTGTCGGAGAAAACATCCGCATGAGTGACCTTAAAGGAACATTAGAGGTATTCGCGAAGAAAATGTTCGGTGAAGACCGTGAAATTCGTCTGCGCCCTAGCTTCTTCCCATTCACAGAACCGTCTGTTGAAATGGACATCTCTTGTAAAATTTGCGGTGGCCACGGCTGTAGCGTATGTAAACAAACAGGCTGGATTGAAATTCTTGGAGCAGGAATGGTTCATCCAAATGTCCTTGAGATGGCTGGCTACGATTCTAAGAAATATACTGGATTTGCTTTCGGTATGGGACCAGAACGAATCGCAATGCTGAAATACGGTGTGGATGATATTAGACATTTCTATACCAATGATGTACGTTTCTTAAAACAATTTTCAAAACATGAATAGGAGGTTACGACATGTTCGTTTCATATAAATGGCTTCAGGATTATATTGATTTAACTGGTGTAACAGCAGAAGAGCTAGCTGAAAAAATTACAAAGAGCGGTATTGAAGTTGAAGGAGTAGAAACTCTTAACGAAGGCATTAAAGGAGTGGTGGTTGGTCATGTTCTAGAACGTGAACAGCATCCAAATGCCGATAAATTAAGCAAATGCCTTGTTGATGTGGGACAAGAACAACCGGTACAAATTATCTGTGGTGCACCGAACGTAGCACAGGGACAAAAAGTAGCAGTGGCAACAGTCGGAGCCGTTCTACCAGGTAATTTTAAAATTAAACGCGCGAAGCTTCGCGGCGAAGAATCAAACGGCATGATTTGCTCTCTTACTGAGCTTGGCATGGAAGGAAAAGTTGTTCCAAAAGAATACTCTGAAGGAATCTTTGTTTTTCCAGCGGACGCAGAGGTTGGCGTAGATGCTCTTGAATTGCTTAACCGTGATGATGAAGTACTAGAGCTTAGCTTAACGCCAAACCGTGCAGATTGCTTAAGCATGCTTGGGGTTGCGTATGAAGTGGCAGCGATTCTTGGCAGAGAAGTAAAGCTTCCAGAAACAACCTTAGAGCCAACAAGTGAAAAAGCATCGGATTATGTGAACGTAGTGGTTGAAGCGAAAGAGGATAACCCGCTTTATGTGGCAAAACTCATTAAAAATGTGAAAATCGGTCCATCCCCACTTTGGATGCAAACACGTTTAATGTCTGCGGGAATTCGTCCGCATAACAATGTTGTGGATATTACCAACTACATTTTATTAGAATATGGTCAGCCATTACATGCATTCGATTATGATCGGTTAGGTTCAAAGGAAATTCTTGTTCGCCGTGCAAACGATGGCGAAAAGTTTATCACGCTTGATGATGTAGAACGTACATTAACATCCGATCACCTGGTGATTACGAATGGTACCGAGCCTGTTGCACTTGCCGGTGTCATGGGTGGTGCCAATTCTGAGGTAACTTCAGATACAACAACAGTTTTATTAGAGGCTGCTTATTTTAACGGGGGAACCGTTAGAAAAGCATCAAAGGATCATGGCTTACGAAGCGAAGCGAGCGCTCGCTTTGAGAAGGGTGTAGATCCAAACCGTGTCCGCGCTGCAGGCGAACGTGCTGCTTATTTAATGGCAAAGTATGCTGGCGGAGAAGTGTTAGAAGGAGCATCGGAGGTGGATACACTGACAGTAGAACCAGCAGTGGTATCTGTTACTCTTGAAAAAATCAATCGTGTCCTTGGCACAGAACTCCAAATGAGCGATGTAAGGGATATCTTTGACCGTCTTCAGTTTTCAGTAAGTGTGGAGCAGGATACGATTACCGTTACGGCGCCAACACGCCGTGGTGATATCAAAATTGAAGAAGATTTATTGGAAGAAGTTGCTCGTCTATATGGCTATGATAACATTCCAAAGACATTACCAATCGGTTCTACGACTCCTGGAAAATTATCTGACTACCAAAAGAAACGCCGTGTGGTTCGTCAATATCTTGAAGGAGCAGGACTATATCAAGCTGTAACTTATTCCTTAACTAGTGAGGAAAAAGCTGCACAATTTGCTCTTGAAAAGCGTGATACAATCCGTTTAGCAATGCCAATGAGTGAGGAACGCAGTATCCTTCGTTTAAGCATCATGCCACAGTTGTTAGAAGTGGTAAAATACAATAGCGCTCGTCAGAACGATAGCTTAGCCGTGTATGAAACGGGTGCTGTATTCTTAGCAAATGGCGAAGATACGCTTCCGACTGAGAAAGAGCATGTAGCAGGTGCTGTAACTGGTCTTTGGCACAGCCATTCTTGGCAGGGTGAGAAGAAGGCAGTAGACTTCTTCGTTGTAAAAGGTATTTTAGAAGGCATGTTTGCGAAGCTTGGTCTATCTGAAAAAGTTCAATATGTTCAAGCGCAGGCAGAAGGAATGCACCCTGGACGTACAGCAGAAGTTCTCATAAATGGAGAGAAAATCGGTTTCGTCGGCCAAGTACACCCAAGCGTTCAAAAAGAGCTTGACTTAAAAGATACGTACGTATTTGAGCTATCTTTACAAGCAATCCTTGAAGCAGAAGCACCGGTATTACAATACGATGCCATTCCACGCTTCCCATCTATCACAAGAGACATTGCCCTAGTGGTAAACAGTGAAACGGTGTCAGGCACCTTGAAGGAAATTATTTTAACAGCAGGTGCGCCGTTGTTGAAAGAGGTTCACGTGTTTGATTTATACGAGGGCGACAAAATGGAAGAAGGCAAGAAGTCCATCGCGTTCTCATTAAAATATGCAGATCCAGAACGTACTTTAACCGATGAAGAAGTAACAAAGGTTCACAGCAGCGTTCTAGAAGCATTAGAAGAAAAAGCAGGCGCGGTTTTACGCGGATAATTGGTCATTAAAGAGGGGCCAGCTCGAGGGAATTACTTCGGGCTGGTTTTTTTACTGGGAAAAATTACGGGAAAATTACGATTCGCTGATATATTTTGATATTCGCTGATAAATCGTAAAATTCGCTGATAAATTGCTATATTCGCTGATAACCTGGTGAAAATCGCTGATAAAAAAAGTGTTAGAAAATTTGTAACAAATTTCGATAAATTTCGGCAGGGATTTTAGCTGTGCCATTAGAAATTTATAATAAAAATGAAAGGAGTGATAAATTTGGTTATAAAAGAAAGGAAAATTCCGTTAGTTATGCTTATTTTAGAGGCATTATGCCGCAGGTTGCCGCTGGATTACCCAAAGTACCAGCAAATTTTAGAGGAATTGGGAAGAAGACAGGCCGGCTACAGAGGTGAGGTAAGTCTTGATTATTATTTACGCTTGCTTCCAAATGATAAGTATTGGATTCTCCACGATCTGAACCTTCCAGATGGTGATTACAACTGTCAAATAGATACTCTTCTTTTAACCTCAGAATTTGCCCTTATTATTGAAGTGAAAAATCTAGCTGGTAAATTAATAATTGATACTGACAATGAACAGTTTACACAAATAAATAATGAAAAGGAAAAGGGGTACATTTATCCAATTGCCCAAGCAGAAAGACATCAAGAGTATTTAAGGAAGTTGATGGCTGAGCACAAATTTCCCTCTATACCAATTGATCATTTAGTCGTGATTAGTAATGGTAATGCTTCATATGTGGTCACGGGGAAAAATGCTTATAAAGTCAAACCACGCGTATGTAAGGCTGATGTCTTTAATAATAAAATGCACTTTTTTGAGAATCTATACTCTGAACCTCTTCTTAATACAAAAGAACTCCGAAAACTAAGTCGCCTTCTCATCAAAATGAATACAATCCCAACAAATTATATCTTGGAAAAGTACGGTATCAAAAAGAACAATATTTTAACTGGTATTTTTGGCCCACAATGTAATCATCGTCCCCTTGTTCGAAAAAAACATAAATGGTATTGCCATACCTGCGACGCATACTTCAAAGATGCTCATATAAATGCACTTAAGGACTACTTTCTATTAATCGATTCGAAGATTACGAACAAGCAATTCCGAGAGTTTGCACAAATTAAATCTCATGATACCGCGAAAAGATTACTTCAATCTGCGAATCTAAAGTATTTTGGTGTGAAAAAGGCACGATACTACTCCCCGAAGACTATCCCTTGGTGAGTTTTTTAATTCGCTGATAAACGGTTCAAATCCGCTGATAAATTGCCGGATTCGCTGATAAACGGTTCAGATTCGCTGATAACACACAAAAATTCGCTGATAAACTATTGTGTAGAGAGCGTAGTTGTTTAAATTTAATATATTTTAAATAAAAAAGCCCCAAATTGAAGTGAGGATGCCCCAAAACTTGGAGCATCCTCTCAATTATTTAAATTTCTCATAGATTTCATCATATTTCCCCGCCAATTCCACATCCAGATCCGTCAATCCGCCGGCATTCCACGATGTGAGCCGCAAAGTGACTAATTTATAGTCGATCGCGATGAATGGGTGATGGTTGACTTCTTCGGATAGCGCCGCAATTTCATTCACGAACGCGACACCTTTCAAGAATTCCTGAAAACGATATTTTTTCACGATGAACTTTCCGTCGAGTTTCCAACCGGATAATTCGCCAACCTTTTGATCAATCTCTGTTAAACTAAGTCGATTTGCCATGATACGAAATCCCCTCCTTGAATAAATGTATTCGCCAACCCTATTAATTCTTCCTTTTATTTACTAGAGCCAAGGCTTTATCCGTGTTAGCGAAGTGCAGCTTTACAAAGGCTGGGAGAATGTCCCGCCCTTTACTAGCAATTAACTTGGCGGCGGCCACATCTACCTGTGCGCCAGCCCCCTTAGGAATCTTAAAGCCTGCTGCTTCACTCAGTTTGTCTATATATTGGACGAAGGCGTAACGCGCGAGAATACTTGCGGCTGCAACAGCTAAGTGAATCCCTTCTGCTTTCGTGCTAAAATATACATTTTCTCTCGCAACGGCTTTTTGGCTCTTGATATGTTGAAAATAAGTACTTGGCTGTACAAATTGGTCAATGAGCACCGCTTCTGGTTGTTCGGGTGCAATCTTTTCCAATACATTCAAAATGGCCTGATTATGTAGAAGTGCCTTCATCTTCCCTTGAGACATGCCTGACTGCTGCAGCTTATTATATTTGTCGTTTTTCAATGTCATTAAACTAAACGGTACTACATCCTTAATAACCTTAGCAATCGCTATAATCTTCTCATCATTCAAGTCCTTTGAATCTCGTACACCTAATTCTTTTAAAAGAGGGATATGTTCTTTTTTTACATAAGCAGCAACGACTGTGATCGGACCAAAAAAGTCACCCGTTCCCACTTCATCCGAACCAATAACGGACATGCCGCTGATGCCGGGCGGTACATCTCCCTTAGCAGAAGAAGCAACCTTTTTAGTGGGCGCACCCCCTAATGAATCAACACTACCCCATCTCCCAGCTTCCTTTTCACTATCATTTCCCTGAAATAACACCTTGCCGGAATTGTAAGCTGTGATGACACAACCAGGGGTCTTGGCCGAAAACACGCTTCCAGGTGGATTTTTTTCTAAAAGCTGCTTTGAATAATACTTCTTCATTTCTGTAATCTCATTTATTCCTACCTTAATTACCACATTTCCCAATAGTAAAACACCACATTTCTACTTATTATTATCTAGTAAATCATGAGCCTTTGCCTACTTTTTAATTAGTTTGACTTTTCCAGTTCTAATAGTTCATGTTATGATATAGAGTAGGATTCTTTGAATGGAGGCTTTTGCGTTGTCAAACACACAAAAACACAGAACAACCGTAGATATTTACGGTCAGCAATACGTTATTATGGGTACGGAAAGCCCAAGTCATATTAGGCTAGTAGCATCGTTAGTTGACGATAAAATGCGGGAAATCAGTTCCAAGAATCCATCTCTGGACGTTAGTAAGCTTGCCGTTTTAACAGCCGTAAATGCAGTCAATGATTATATCAAAATTAAAGACCAGTTGGATCGGTTGCAAACAGAACTACTAAAGGAAAAGGACTAATTTAATATGTTGGATTTAGCCATTATTATTCTCTTAATTATTGGATTTTTTGTCGGCCTTAAAAGAGGCTTCATACTGCAGCTTGTTCATTTAACCAGTTTTATTATTGCATATGTCGTAGCAACAATATACTACGAAGAGTTGGCACCGAAGCTCACTCTCTGGATTCCTTATCCAAATCTAGGTGAGGGAACAACCTTAAAACTCTTAACAGATAGCACCAATATGGAGACCGCATTTTACCGTGCCATCTCCTTTGTTATTATCTTTTTTGCGGTAAAAATTCTTTTGCAGATTATCGGTTCCATGCTAGATTTCATTGCACATCTGCCTATTCTTCGCCAGTTAAATGTGTGGGCAGGAGGAATCTTTGGTTTCTTGGAAGTCTATCTAATTATCTTTATTTTATTATATATTGCTGCGTTGATTCCAATAGAATTTTTACAAAATCCATTGGATAACTCATTTATGGCAAAAGCAATTGTGAACCACACCCCTATCCTTTCACAGCAAATAAAGAGCTTGTGGATTGAATATACAGCTGCTTGAACTTCTCTGTAGCAGAGAAGTTTTTCTATTCTGCCATAAAGTAGGATAAAATGAAAATGCTAAATAAGAGGCGGGTGAACGAAAATGGAAGTAAACAAAAAAGATTTAATTCGTTTATTAGAAATGATTGCTATTTATATGGAACTCAAAGGGGAGAATCCGTTTAAGATATCGGCTTTCCGGAAGGCTGCTAATGCACTTGAAACCGATGAACGTACCCTAACTGAAATTGAGGACTTTACAGCCATTTCGGGAATTGGAAAAGGAACTGCGTCTGTCATCGAGGAGTACATAAAAGAAGGCTCTTCTTCTGTGCTAACTGAGCTTAAGGCGGAGGTTCCAACCGGATTGATTCCGTTATTGCAGCTCCCAGGTCTTGGCGGCAAGAAAATTGCTAAGTTATATAAGGAATTAGGGGTCGTAGATGTTTCCAGTCTAAAAGAAGCATGTGAAACTGGTAAAGTGCAGGCACTGGCTGGATTCGGGAAAAAGACCGAAGAAAAAATCTTAAGTGCCATCGAGAACGTAGGTACAAGACCAGAACGTCTGCCGCTTGCCTATATGCTTCCAATTGCGGAACAGATCGAGGAAAATCTTGCTGAAACTCCTGAAATAGATCGTTTTTCAAGGGCCGGCAGCTTAAGAAGAATGAGAGAAACGATCAAAGATTTAGACTTCATTATAGCAACTACACAACCAGAAAGTGTCCGTCAGTCACTTTTAGACTGGCCGAATATTAAAGAAGTGGTAGGTGCTGGGGATACGAAGGTTTCCATCGTCTTTGCCTTGGATTATGATGTGTCCGTCGATTTTCGCTTGGTGAAGCCTGAGGAATTTATTACTACGCTGCACCATTTTACTGGCTCAAAGGACCACAATGTCCGAATGAGACAGCTTGCTAAGGAACGCGGTGAAAAGATCAGTGAGTACGGTGTAGAGAATGTAGAGACAGGTGAAATTCTTACATTCACATCTGAAGAGGAATTTTTCAAACATTTTGATCTTCCGTTTATTCCACCTGAAATCAGGGAGGATGGCAAAGAGGTAGATACGTTTACTGCCCAAGAGGAATTAATTGAGCTTGAAGATATCAAAGGGGATCTTCACATGCATTCCACATGGAGTGATGGTGCCCATTCCATTGAGGAAATGGCAGAAGCATGCCGTGCAAGAGGATATCAGTATATGGCAATAACAGACCATTCACAGTATTTGAAGGTTGCAAATGGGCTGACACCGGAGCGACTGTTGAAGCAACGGGAGGAAATTAAGAAGTTAAATGAGAAGTATGATGATTTCCTTATCCTTTCTGGAGTTGAGATGGATATCCTTCCTGACGGTACGTTGGATTATGAGGATGACATCCTATCAGAAATGGATTTTGTCATTGCATCCATTCATTCAGCCTTTTCACAACCAAGGGAAAAAATAATGGAACGCCTAAAAACGGCATTAACGAATAACCATGTTGATTTAATTGCCCATCCGACAGGAAGGAAAATTGGCCGTCGCGAAGGGTATGACGTCGATATTGATATGCTGATTGAATTAGCGAAAGAGACGAATACAGCATTGGAATTAAATGCGAACCCAAATCGCCTTGATTTGGCCTCAGAATATTTAAGAAAAGCGCAGGAAACAGGCGTAAAGATTTTAATCAATACAGATGCACACAAAATGGATACATTAAAGCATATGGAAATAGGTGTGTCTACAGCGAAAAAGGGCTGGATCAAGAAATCTTCGGTGGTCAATGCACTGGACAAAAATGAACTGCTTGAATTCCTGCACAATCGAAATTAAGGAGGATTCACTCCATGCAAGAAAGAGCATTAAAAGTATTAGAATTCACCAAGGTCAAGGAACAGCTTTTAAATCATGCTTCTTCCTCTCTTGGTATGGAAAAAATAAAGAGCTTAGTGCCATCCATTGATTTCGATGAGGTGGTTAGACTTCAAGCGGAAACAGATGAGGCAGTTACAGTCTTACGAATAAAAGGAAATGTTCCTCTATCAGGGATCTATGATCTTCGAGCACACATCAAACGTTCCGTTATTGGCGGGGTTCTTAGCCCACATGAGCTGGTTCATATTTCCAGCACCATTCATGCTAGCCGACAGATGAAACGTTTTATTGAGGAACTTGCAGAGGAGAGAACAGAACTCCCTATTTTATCTGAACAAGTAGCAAGAATTATCCCGCTGACAAACTTGGAGCAGGCGATTAAATATGCCATCGATGAAAGCGGGGAGGTATTAGATGGGGCGAGTGAACTTTTACGCACCCTACGGCATCAGTTGCGTTCGAATGAATCGCGGATTCGTGAAAAATTAGAAAGTATGATTCGCTCATCCAATGCGAGTAAAATGCTTTCCGATGCAATTGTTACGATCCGTAATGACCGCTTCGTTATTCCTGTCAAACAAGAATATCGAGGACATTATGGCGGGATTATCCATGACCAAAGCTCATCAGGTCAAACCTTGTTTATTGAGCCGCAGGTCATTGTGCAGTTGAATAATCAATTACAGGATATTCGGGTCAAAGAGCAGCTTGAGATTGAACGAATTCTTTCTGAGCTTTCTTCTCAAACAGCCGAGCATGAAAGTGAGCTGCAAGTGATCGTTGCCGTTTTAGCAAATTTAGATTTTATTTTTGCAAAAGCAAGATATGGAAAGCAAATAAAAGCCTCTATGCCGATTATGAATAATGAAGGAAGAATTGCTTTATATAAAGCAAGACATCCGTTAATTCCTATCGATGAAGTGGTAGCAAATGACATTATGCTTGGTAAAGACTATACCACGATAGTCATTACCGGTCCGAATACAGGCGGAAAAACGGTTACCTTAAAAACGCTTGGGCTATGCTCCCTAATGGCACAGGCAGGATTACAGGTGCCTGCGTATGACGGGTCAGAACTAGCTGTCTTTGATGCTATTTATGCGGATATTGGCGATGAACAGTCGATTGAACAAAGCTTAAGTACATTTTCATCCCATATGGTGAATATTGTCGACATCTTAAATAAAGTGGACTTTAATAGCCTTGTATTGTTCGATGAGCTTGGTGCAGGAACGGACCCGCAGGAGGGAGCAGCCCTAGCAATCTCGATTTTAGATGAGGTGCATAGAAGAGGGGCGAGAGTCATTGCAACGACTCATTATCCCGAACTAAAGGCGTATGGCTATAACCGGGAAGGTGTACTAAATGCGAGTGTGGAGTTTGATGTAGAGACACTAAGCCCTACCTATAAACTGTTATTGGGTGTACCGGGTAGAAGTAATGCGTTTGAGATTTCGAAACGGTTAGGCTTAAATGAGCGAGTTATTCAGGCTGCACGCTCACATGTAAGCGAAGATACTAATCAAATTGATAAAATGATTGCTTCCTTAGAAGAAAGCAAACGTCAAGCAGAGAAAGAGCAAGAGGAAGCGCGTGATTTCTTAAAGCAGGCAGAAGAGCTTCATAAAGATCTGCAACAGCAAATGATGGATTTCCATGAGAAGAAAGATTCGATGCTGGAAAAAGCAGCGGAAAAAGCTGAGGAGATCGTAGAGGACGCGAAGACAGAGGCAGAAAAAGTAATTCGTGATCTCCGTAAAATGCGAACCGAAAAGCATGCAGACATTAAGGAGCATGAGTTAATTGATGCGAAAAGGCGCTTGCAGGAAGCGGCACCAGAGATTAAGAAAACAGCGAAGCTTACCAATAAGAAAAATAAGACGCATACTTTTATGCCTGGAGATGAAGTAAAGGTTCTTACTTTTGGCCAAATGGGTACACTTGTTGAACGAGTATCAGATAATGAATGGCAGGTCCAAATCGGAATCTTGAAAATGAAGGTCAAGGAAAAGGACATGGAGTATATGAGTACCCCAAAACAAGTAGAGACGAAACCAGTTGCTATTGTAAAAGGAAGGGATTCATATGTTAAACTAGAATTAGACCTTCGTGGCGAAAGATATGAAGATGCGTTACTTCGAGTAGAAAAGTATATTGATGATGCCCTACTATCTAGCTATCCTCGCGTGTCCATCATTCACGGGAAAGGGACTGGGGCATTAAGGCAAGGAGTTCAAGAATATTTAAGAAATCATCGTTCTGTTAAGAAAATTCGTTTTGGAGAGGCTGGGGAAGGCGGATCTGGCGTAACCATAGTAGAATTTAAATAATGACCGGGGAGATAAATCTATGGACCAGTTTTGGGAGAATGAATACATTCAAATAGCTGCTTATTATAGCGTAGTTATTTTATGTATGATTGTTTTTTTAGCCGTATTTGAAGTCGTTACAAAATATAAAAATTGGGTGGAGATTAAAAACGGGAATGTAGCTGTGGCGTTGGCTACAGGCGGAAAAATATTTGGTGTTGCTAATATTTTCCGCCATTCCATTGAGGCGCATAATTCCTTGCTTACCATGATTGGCTGGGGAATTTATGGATTTACCCTTTTGTTAATCGGCTACTTTATTTTTGAATTTTTAACCCCAAAATTCAAAATTGACGAAGAAATACAAAAGGACAATCGGGCAGTGGGCCTCATTTCTTTGGTCATTTCAGTGGGATTATCCTATGTCATTGGGGCAGGAATTTAGTTAGGGGAGAAAACAGTGGAAACATTAGCTAAAATCCTTCTTGGATTATGCGGCGTATTTTTATTAATTGGAATAATTTATATGGTATTTTTTGCATAAAAGATAAGAGGCTGATTCAAATCAGCCTCTTTTTCTGTACTATAATTTAGGGCTTTCGTTGTTAATTGTGAATCACTGTACTATAATAGATATTGAAGTTAGAATTTTTATAATTATGTAGACAAAAAGGGAGGGTTATTATGTCAGTGTCTAAACCGTGGTTGGACATTTACCCGAAAGAGGTTCCTGCTACTTTGGAATACTCCGAGGACCCTGTTCAGAGTTATTTACAAAAAACAGCTGAGAGATTTCCAGATAAGATTGCCATTCATTTTATGGGGAAGGATCTGACTTACAAGCAGCTTTATGAAGATGCTTTGAGTTTTGCAGGGTATTTACAGGAAATAGGCATCTCCAAAGATGATCGGGTTGCTATCATGTTACCAAATACTCCTCAGGCTGTTATAAGCTATTTCGGTATTTTGATAGCAGGCGGTATTGTTGTTCAAACGAATCCCTTATATACGGAACGTGAGTTAGAGTATCAAATGCAGGATTCAGAGGCGAAGGCCATTATCACACTAGATATCCTCTATCCCCGTGTATCAAAAGTCATGCCGCAAACGAATTTACAACACATAATTGTAACCGCTATCAAAGATTACCTGCCATTTCCAAAAAATCTTGCCTATCCATTCATCCAGAAAAAACAATATGGAATTGTTGTTAAAGTAAAGCATGAGGGAAGCACTCATTTGTTCTCTGAAATAATAAAAATGAAGCATAATACCATTACTGCTTACGACTTCAATTCTGACGAAGATATTGCTTTACTCCAGTATACAGGGGGTACAACGGGTTCCCCGAAAGGCGTCATGCTTACACATAAGAATTTAATCTCTAATACTACCATGAGTGAAGCCTGGCTTTACAAAGCAAAAGTCGGTGAAGGTTCTATGCTTGGAATCGTTCCGTTTTTCCATGTCTATGGAATGACGGTTTGCATGATTTTATCGATTAAGATGGCATGTAAAATGATCTTATTACCGAAATTTGATGCGTTAACCACATTAAAAACCATTCATAAACAGCGTCCGACCTTATTCCCGGGGGCACCAACGATTTATATTGGCTTATTAAACCACCCAGATTTAAAAAAGTATGACCTATCTTCGATTGAAGCGTGTATAAGTGGTTCTGCACCCCTTCCGCTTGAGGTACAAGAAAAATTCGAAGAGGTCACAGGTGGTAAGCTGGTAGAAGGATATGGCTTATCCGAAGCATCGCCGGTTACTCATTCCAACTTCCTTTGGGATGTCGAACGGGTAAAAGGCAGTATAGGTGTTCCCTATCCTGATACTGATGTGAGAATCCTTTCAGTTGAAACAGGAGAGCCGCTTCCTATTAAGGAAATCGGTGAAATCGTAATAAAAGGTCCGCAAATTATGAAAGGCTATTGGAATCGCCCTGCCGAGACGGATGAGGTCTTAAAGGATGGGTGGCTGTATACGGGTGACCTTGGCTATATGGATGAAAAAGGCTATTTTTACGTTGTTGATCGTAAAAAAGATATGATTATAGCTGGAGGTTATAATATTTATCCAAGAGAAATTGAAGAAGTATTATATGAACATCCAGATGTACTCGAAGCAGTTGCAGCCGGTGTTCCTGATACCTATCGCGGGGAAACTGTTAAAGCCTACATCGTCTTAAAAGAAGGATCAACCGTAACAGAAGAAGAAATGAATCAATTTGCAAGAAAATATCTAGCTGCCTACAAAGCCCCAAGGCTATATGAATTTAGAAAAGAATTGCCGAAAACAGCGGTTGGAAAAATATTAAGAAGAATGCTTGTTGAAGAAGAAATTAGAAAAATAGACGAAGAAAGTTCTAAACATGCTTAATAGCAATAACCTAGCTTTTTTTTTGGACACACAGGCTTGTCTATCAAAAGATTTAAGATTATCATGAAGTAGTTCAACAGTATTTCTTGACAGAACTACATATACTTACTATTATTAAAATATGAATGATGATTCATTCATATTTTGTTTTTGAAATTTAGAAAGTATAAAATTTGACTTCGAGAATTGTCCAGCTCCAGCGCCTAGCCAGTTTTCATCTTGAATCATCTACCTTGAGTATCTTGTAACAATCATGGCTTGATAAAGCGATGATTGTTACAGCTCGGGTCAAATAACCTTCGGCAAGTAAAGTCAAAAAGCGCCTTTTTTTGCCGAAGAACATTTGCCTGTCGGGGCTGACCAAGGCGCTTACGCTTTTCTAACTTAATACATAGCTTCAAAGGGGGGATAGATATGAAAAAGAGTAAGCCTAAATATATGCAAATCATTGATGCAGCGGTGATTGCCATTGCGGAGAATGGCTACCATCAGGCACAGGTTTCAAAGATTGCGAAGCAGGCTGGGGTAGCAGATGGCACCATTTATCTGTACTTTAAAAACAAAGAAGATATCCTAATCTCTCTCTTTGAAGAAAAAATGGGAAATTTCATTGAAAAAATAGATAACATGATTGCAGGAAAAGGAACCGCGGCAGAGAAATTATTAATGATGATAGAAGCACACTTTAGTATGCTTTATGAAGATCATCACTTGGCAATTGTAACTCAACTTGAGCTTCGTCAATCCAATAAGGAATTACGACTGCGAATCAATAATGTCCTAAAAGGGTACCTAAAGGTAATTGATAAGGTTCTAATTGAAGGGAAAGAATCAGGAGAATTTTCGAGTGATCTTGATGTTCGTCTTGCCCGGCAGATGATTTTTGGAACGATTGATGAAACAGCGACATCATGGGTGATGAATGAAGAAAAGTATGATTTACTTGCATTGGCAACCCCAGTCCATCGACTATTAATCAATGGCCTTGGCGGTGGCCGATAAAGGATTAGATAGGAGGAGAAACTATTGGAATACTTAAAGTGGTCTAATCAAGATCGTATTGCGACAATTACGATTCAACGTCCACCGGCAAACGCCCTTTCTTCAGGTTTATTAAGGGAACTGTCGGCGGTACTGGATGAAATTGAACCGAACCGTGATATTCGAGTAATTGTCATTCACGGTGAAGGACGATTCTTTTCTGCAGGTGCCGATATTAAAGAATTTACGACAGTCACTTCCTCTGAAGGCTTTGCAAACCTAGGGAAGTATGGCCAAGATTTATTTGATAGAATGGAGAAGTTCCCAAAACCAATCATTGCAGCTATTCATGGCGCAGCGCTTGGTGGTGGGTTAGAATTGGCCATGGCCTGTCACATTCGTCTTGTCAGTGAGAAAGCGAAACTTGGTCTGCCAGAACTTCAACTTGGTCTCATTCCGGGATTTGCAGGGACGCAGCGTCTTCCTAAATATGTAGGCGTAGCACGTGCAGCAGAGATGTTGTTTACTTCTGAGCCAATTACAGGCGTGGAGGCAGTCCAATATGGATTAGCTAATCATGCGTACCCAGAAAGTGAAGTATTAGAGCAGGCTTACATACTAGCAGGTAAGATTGCTAAAAAAAGTCCTGGTTCCGTTAGTGCAACGATTGAATTATTAAATTATGCTAAAACGGAAGAGTTTTTTGAAGGCTCACAAAGAGAAGCAGAGTTGTTTGGAGAAGTCTTTGTATCAAATGATGCTAAAGAAGGAATCCAAGCCTTTCTCGAAAAAAGAGAGCCGCATTTCAAAGGTGAATAAAGCTTCTTAAGCCTCGTGCTTAAGAAGTTTTTATAAAAATATTTTTTTCTAAAAAATTTTCTCAATCTTTAGAACTGAAAAAATGTTTGAATTTTCTTAGGAGGCGAAACCATGAACATTTATGTATTAATGAAAAGAACCTTTGATACGGAAGAAAAGATTACGATTTCAGGCGGTAAAATCAATGAGGATGGAGCCGAATTTATTATTAATCCTTATGATGAATATGCAGTTGAAGAAGCGATTCAAGTTCGAGATGCAAATGGCGGCGAAGTAACTGTTATTTCTGTAGGAAATGAAGAAACAGAAAAACAATTGCGTACTGCCCTTGCAATGGGTGCTGATAAAGCAGTTCTCATTAATATAGAGGATGATGTAGAAAATGGCGACCAATTTACTACTGCAAAAATTCTTGCTGAATATCTAAAGGATAAAGAAGCAGATTTAATCATTGGCGGTAACGTGGCTATTGACGGTGGATCTGGACAAGTAGGACCACGTGTGGCAGAACTTTTAAATATCCCGTATGTTACCACGATTACGAAACTTGAAATCGATGGAGCAAAGGTAACGGTAACTCGTGACGTTGAGGGAGATTCAGAAGTAATCGAAACTAGCCTTCCATTATTAGTTACAGCACAACAAGGTCTGAACGAACCTCGCTACCCATCTTTACCAGGAATCATGAAAGCGAAGAAAAAGCCGCTTGAAGAATTAGAATTAGATGACCTTGATCTTGAAGAAGAAGATGTAGAGGCAAAAACCAAAACAATCGAAATTTAT
Organism: Bacillus sp. SORGH_AS_0510; assembly: GCF_030818775.1. Taxonomy (NCBI): domain Bacteria; kingdom Bacillati; phylum Bacillota; class Bacilli; order Caryophanales; family Bacillaceae; genus Bacillus; species Bacillus sp. SORGH_AS_0510. The sequence continues at coordinate 1,681,682 of NZ_JAUTAU010000001.1, forward strand.
TTGCCGCCTAAAAAAGAGGCTGGAAAGGTCTTAGCTGGCGATTTAAATGATCAGGTTAAAGAACTTGTTCAACTTCTTCATACTGAAGCAAAAGTAATTTAATCGGAACTTCATAAAATTGTTTTCAGGAGGTAAATGATATGACTAGAAAAGTATTAGTATTAGGGGAAGCTCGTGACGGATCATTACGTAACGTATCTTTCGAAGCTGTTGCAGCTGCAAAGACGGTAGCTGAAGGCGGAGAAGTTGTAGGTGTATTAGTTGGCGAATCTGTAAGCGCTTTAGGCGCGGAGTTGGTTCAGTACGGTGCAGACCGCGTCGTAGTGGTTGAACATGAAAACTTAAAGCAATATTCTTCAGATGGATATGCACAAGCTTTATTAGCTGTTATTGATCAAGAAAAGCCAGAAGGATTAGTGTTTGGTCATACCGCATTAGGGAAAGACCTTTCCCCGCGTATCGCAGGTAAGCTTTCTTCCGGTCTAATCTCTGATGCAACAGCAGTAGAAGCAGTTGGAGGAAACATCGTATTTACCAGACCGATTTATTCAGGTAAAGCTTTTGAGAAGAAGATTGTGACAGACGGAATGATTTTTGCAACAGTACGTCCGAACAATATTGCTCCTCTCGCAAAGGATGAGAGCAGAACAGGTGAAGTTACTTCTCTATCTGTAGAGATTAAAGATCTTCGTGCAATCATTAAAGAAGTAGTAAGAAAAGCAAGTGAAGGTGTTGACTTGAGTGAGGCAAAAGTAGTAATTTCCGGCGGACGTGGTGTGAAGAGTGCAGAAGGCTTCCAACCGCTGAAAGAATTAGCTGAAGTATTAGGTGGGGCTGTTGGTGCTTCACGTGGTGCTTGTGATGCTGACTACTGTGATTACTCATTACAAATTGGCCAAACAGGTAAGGTTGTAACGCCAGACCTTTACATTGCCTGCGGAATTTCCGGTGCCATTCAGCACTTAGCTGGTATGTCCAATTCAAAAGTAATTGTTGCCATTAATAAAGATCCAGAAGCGAACATCTTCAAAGTAGCGGATTACGGAATTGTTGGTGACCTTTTCGAAGTTGTACCATTATTAACAGAAGAGTTTAAAAAGCTAAAAGTACACTCATAATAATAATAACGTTGAGAGCGAGCGGCAAAAAAATCCGCTCGCTTTTACCTTTATGCTGTGTTAAAGAACATTGTTCATTTTTACACTCTGTTGATTGGAGCGGAAGGAGCGAAGATCCTCGAAAATGCTATCGCATTTCCTTCGTGCGGTGTAGATTCAATGAAGCTTATTCAATGTCCTGTGGGAGTATGGTTCAGGGGAGACCCCGCAGGCGCTTGCGTCGAGGAGGCTCGCCGAAACACCCACGAACCGCTCGCTCCTGGAGCGGAAATCAACAGACTTAGTACAACAGAATACTTATGGTTTTATAGGGTATATTAGTGGCGAAACATATTATTAGCGTGTTTTTCCAAACGATGGTATACTTTCCCTAGTATCTCAGTAATCAATAGGAGGGCTATATAAAATGGCTATTTCACACTTAACAGATCAAAACTTTTCAACAGAAACAAATTCAGGTACTGTCCTTGTAGACTTCTGGGCTCCATGGTGCGGACCTTGTAAAATGATAGCTCCAGTTCTTGAAGAACTTGATGCAGAAATGGGCGATAAAGTAAAAATCACTAAATTAGATGTAGATGATAACCCACAAACTGCAGCTAATTTCGGCGTAATGAGCATTCCAACATTATTAGTTTTCAAAAATGGCGAAGTGGTTGATAAAGTTGTCGGCTTCCAACCAAAAGATGCTCTAGCAAGCGTTTTAGAAAAGCACGTATAAGCCTATCAATAAATCAAAACCTTAGCCGGACAAAAGTCTGGCTAAGGTTTTTTACATAATAGGAAAGTATAAAATTCGACTTCGAGAATTGTCCAGTTCCAGCGCCTAGCCCCTCGGGGCTGACCAAGGCGCTTGCACTTTTCTTATTATTACAGAAGCTCCCACTTTCCTTTATAGACAGATGTGTTAAAATTTTAAGGATAGAATAAAAGACGGAGGAGTGGCCGGAGTGAATGAGATTATCAAACAAAAATTGACCCTATTGCCGGACCAGCCTGGCTGCTACTTAATGAAAGACCGTCAGGGGACAATTATTTATGTGGGGAAGGCAAAAATATTAAAAAATCGAGTGCGTTCTTATTTTACCGGGTCGCATGATGGAAAGACGTTAAGACTTGTTAATGAAATAGAGGATTTCGAGTATATCGTTACCTCTTCCAATATAGAAGCATTGTTATTAGAATTAAACCTCATCAAGAAATACGATCCAAAATACAATATTATGCTGAAGGATGATAAAAGTTATCCCTTTATTAAGCTGACAGCAGAGAGACACCCTAAGCTGATTATAACGAGGAAAGTGAAAAAGGATAGAGGAAAGTATTTTGGACCCTACCCGAATGCCATGGCAGCTAACGAAACAAAAAAGCTATTAGACCGAATTTATCCATTACGAAAATGTGCCACACTTCCTGATCGGGTCTGCTTATATTACCATTTAGGGCAATGTCTCGCTCCATGTGTCAATGAAGTGTCTGAAGATCAGTACAAGCAAATGACAGATGAAATTACTCGTTTTTTAAATGGCGGATATAAGGATATTAAGAAAGAATTAACCGAAAAAATGACGGCAGCGGCAGAAGAATTGGATTTTGAAAGAGCAAAAGAATTCCGCGATAAAATCGTCCATATTGAAACCATCATGGAAAAGCAAAAGATTACCATGACAGATTTCACAGACCGTGATGTTTTTGGCTATGCGGTGGATAAAGGCTGGATGTGTGTACAGGTCTTCTTTGTCCGCCAAGGAAAGTTGATCGAACGGGATGTTTCAATGTTCCCTATATATAATGAACCAGAGGAAGAGATTCTCACGTTTTTGGGGCAGTTTTACCAAAAAGCCAATCACTTTAAGCCTAAGGAAATCCTTATTCAAGATGAAGTTGATTTGAATATGGCCGGGCAACTTCTGGAAGTAAAAGTGCTGCAACCGAAAAAAGGACAGAAAAAAGATCTTGTTAACCTTGCAATCAAAAATGCAAAAATAGCCTTGGATGAAAAATTTTCACTAATTGAAAAAGACGAAGAAAGAACCATAAAGGCAATAGAGAATCTTGGGAAACTCCTTGGGATTTATACACCGCATCGAATTGAGTCTTTCGATAATTCCAATATTCAGGGGACAGATCCCGTATCAGCTATGGTTGTATTTATTGATGGAAAAGCAAATAAACGAGAATACCGCAAATATAAAATTAAATCGGTCAAGGGACCAGATGATTATGAATCCATGAGAGAGGTAACTAGACGAAGATACTCTCGAGCCCTCAAAGAAAATTTACCGCTGCCAGACCTGATCATTATTGATGGAGGTAAAGGACATGTAGAAGCTGTGAGGGATGTACTGGAAAATGAATTAGGGTTAGATATTCCACTTTCGGGTCTTGTGAAGGATGAGAAACACCGGACTTCGCAACTGTTATACGGGAACCCTTTAGAGATTGTTCCTCTTGGGCGGAACAGCCAGGAGTTTTATTTGCTGCAACGAATTCAAGATGAGGTCCACCGTTTTGCAATCACCTTCCATCGCCAACTACGCGGGAAGAGTGCCTTTCAATCCTTATTGGACGATATCCCGGGCATTGGAGAAAAACGCAAAAAACTATTACTTAAAACGTTTGGCTCTGTGAAAAAAATGAAGGAAGCTAGCCTCGAGGAATTCACTGGTCTGGGCATTCCAACAAATGTAGTAGAAGAACTACTGAAAAAACTTCAGGAATAGTTATTGTCAGAATAAATTAGCCATGCTATAATTAGTGAAAATTTAAATTACTATCACTTTATAGTACTAAAGTGAAGGTAGAGGTGCGAGCTTCAAGAGTAGTGGTTCTGAGGAGGATGAGCTTCGAAGAAGAATCATGAAAGGGGATGTTCGCCGAAGTAAAGAAGACCTCATTTCTTCTTTGCTGGTCCTGTATTGAATAAATGCCGGATTGTCAAGACGCCTGTCTTGGAGAGCTATCTTACATTGTTTGTACAGGAATCTATTTTTTCGTGTTCAAAAAGCAATGAGATGCCCTCTCATTGCTTTTTTTATTTTTGTACAAAATAGGTAGAGCATAACTGAAAGTAGGGGAAAAAACATGGGCTTAGTTGTTCAGAAATTCGGGGGAACCTCCGTTGGCAGTGTAGAGAGAATTTTAAATGTTGCATCACGTGTAAAAGAGGAGATTGAACAAGAGAATAACGTAGTGGTCGTTGTTTCTGCAATGGGAAAATCTACGGATCAGCTTGTAGGTCTAGCGAAGGAAATTTCCAATGTACCAAATAAGCGGGAGATGGATATGCTGCTTTCAACAGGAGAGCAGGTAACCATTGCTTTATTATCCATGGCTTTAAATCAGCAGGGGATTCCGGCAGTTTCATTTACAGGATGGCAGGCAGGAATTGTGACAGAACCTGTTCATGGAAATGCCCGCATTTCAAACATCAATACAGAAACGATAAAAAGACAGCTTGGAGAGGGAAAAGTTGTGATTGTTGCCGGATTCCAAGGGATTACAGAAGATGGTGAAATCACCACGCTTGGCCGAGGTGGATCCGATACAACAGCGGTAGCTTTAGCAGCGGCCTTACATGCAGACAAATGTGATATTTACACGGATGTAACAGGTGTATTTACTACAGATCCTAGATATGTCAAAGAAGCACGCAAGTTATTATCTGTTTCTTATGACGAGATGCTAGAACTTGCCAATCTCGGTGCAGGTGTTTTGCATCCTAGAGCGGTAGAGTTCGCGAAAAATTATCAGGTGAGACTTGAAGTGCGGTCAAGTATGGAGAAAATTGAGGGAACAGTCATAGAGGGGGAAGCAACAATGGAACAGAATTTAGTTGTACGTGGTGTCGCATTTGAAGATGAAATTACAAAGGTTACCGTATTAGGGCTAACTAATTCTTTAACCAGCTTATCTACAATTTTTACTACACTAGCTCAAAACCAAATCAACGTGGATATTATCATTCAAAGTACAACAGAGGGTGGATCAGCGAATCTTTCTTTTTCCATCCATACAAATGATTTGTTAGAGACGTTAAAAGTCCTAGAAGATAATAAGGCAGTACTTGGATATGAGCAACTGGATGCAGAAAATAAATTAGCAAAGGTATCTATTGTTGGTTCAGGTATGATATCGAACCCAGGTGTGGCAGCGAAAATGTTTGAAGTTCTTGCTTCAAATGATATTCAGATTAAAATGGTCAGCACATCTGAAATTAAGGTGTCAGCTGTTTTAGAAGAAAAGAATATGTTGAAAGCAGTCGAACTCCTCCACAGTGCATTTGAACTAGGAAATGAATAAAAAGAGGCTGACTCGTTCGATTGCGAGTCAGCCTTTTTGCCGTACTAAAATGTTGAATCTTTCCGATCCCACTTTACAGTGAATTGGACTTTGTTTGCTTTTTTTACGGGATGTTCGAAGGTTTCAGCGATTACTTCTTTTTGCATTTCAATTTGTTGGGCTAGGAAGCCTGCTTCCAGCTGAAAGAAGTGCTCTGCTTTTGTTTTTACGCGGGACACAATCAGTGGACTAAATAGTTCAAGTTCCATTTCGTTCTTTGTTTCTTTTATAACGACTAGCTGTCCCCATGATGCGTTGGTAAAAAACTCAATCAGTTTTTCTAGGTCAGGTAAAGGGAACTTTCGTGCAAGGCGTTTTCCTGCCCAGTATAAGATTTCGGGTGTGTCCTTCCCTAAGATATCTGGTAGAAGATGTTCCCTAATGATTTCATACCCAAACATGGAAATGGTTCTTGGTTCGAGTTCTGAAGTATTCAAATGTTGTTCAACGGCTGTACTTTCTTTCACAAGCTTCCCCTCTTTCTATCATTCTATTATATACAATTTGATTTATTTTTCAGTACTGAATTGCTGAATTAGGAACAAATCCTTATAAGAATGATATGTTATTTCGAAATATCTTATGTTATTTATCATCATAATTATCTTATCCGAATGAGGAGAAATACCAACCGTAAGATGTTGGTAATTAAATGTAATAATATGGGTAGTATGAGTGCTTCAATATGTCCTTTATTCAAACAGAAGTTATCCTATTATAATATCAATATATTTTAAAAATTTTATTTTTTAATAAAGATTGTGTATACGTTTTCTTGACGCTCTATGTCGATGGGAGTAAAATGGACATGTCACATAATTGTCACAGTGGTATTGGGTTAAGATTCTTTAAGTGGAACAAAAAAAATAAGGAAACTTAACATCATTTTCTAAAAATTAAGGGGGGTAAATGTATGGCGGGGAATCGAGAGTTTGCTAATCGCAGATTACATTCGCTGCTTGGGGTCATTCCGATTGGAGTGTTTCTTACACAGCATCTTGTAGTCAACCATTTTATCACTGGAGGTCCAGAATCTTTCAATAAAGCAGCTGGCTTTATGGGAAGTCTACCATTCCGTATTGTCTTAGAAACTGTAATTATTTATTTACCATTGCTATTTCATGCAATCTATGGTCTTTATATTGCTTTTACCGCTAAAAGTAATGTTAAAAGATTTGGTTTCTTTAGGAACTGGATGTTCATGCTTCAACGTGTAACAGGTGTAATCACGCTTATCTTTATAACATGGCACGTTTGGCAAACGCGTGTAGCAGCGGCATTTGGTGCCGAAGTGTCCTATGATATGATGCATAATATTTTGACATCACCATTTATGTTTGTTTTCTACTTAGTGGGAATCCTTTCAGCAATTTTCCACTTTGCAAATGGACTTTGGTCTTTCTTAGTAAGCTGGGGGATTACAGTATCACCTCGCTCACAAGTCATTTCTACATACGTGACTGTTGGTGTATTTGTGGTTCTTTCATTCATTGGAATTCAAACACTTATTGAATTTGTTAAATAACCATTGATTGGTCGGTAAAATATAGTATTTTTTTGATTAAGGGAGTGAGTCACGAATGGGTAAAGGTAAAGTGATCGTAGTCGGCGGCGGATTAGCTGGCTTAATGGCTACTATCAAGGCTGCAGAATCAGGAACTCCGGTAGAGCTTTTTTCTCTTGTTCCGGTTAAACGTTCTCACTCTGTTTGTGCCCAAGGCGGTATTAATGGAGCAGTAAACACAAAAGGTGAAGGTGATTCCCCGTGGATTCACTTTGACGATACGATTTATGGCGGAGACTTTTTAGCAAATCAGCCTCCGGTTAAAGCGATGTGTGATGCAGCACCTGGTATTATCAATTTATTTGACCGGATGGGTGTTATGTTTAACCGTACACCAGAAGGTTTATTAGATTTCCGTCGTTTCGGAGGAACACAACATCACCGTACGGCATTTGCTGGAGCAACAACTGGACAGCAATTGCTATATGCGTTAGATGAGCAGGTTCGCCGCCATGAAGTGGACGGATTAGTTACGAAGTATGAGGGTTGGGAGTTCCTTGGTGCAGTTGTTGACGATGAAGGCATCTGCCGCGGAATTGTTGCTCAGGACTTAAAAACGATGGAAATCAGATCGTTTGCCGCTGATGCAGTCATTATGGCAACTGGTGGCCCTGGTATTATTTTTGGTAAGTCAACGAATTCTGTCATCAATACAGGCTCCGCTGCTTCTATTGTTTATCAGCAAGGTGCATATTATGCAAACGGTGAAATGATTCAAATTCACCCAACAGCTATTCCGGGCGATGATAAGCTTCGCTTAATGAGTGAATCAGCTCGTGGTGAAGGTGGTCGTATCTGGACTTATAAAGACGGAAAACCTTGGTACTTCCTTGAGGAAAAATATCCTGCTTACGGAAACCTGGTTCCACGTGATATCGCGACACGTGAAATCTTTGATGTCTGTGTTCGTCAAAAGCTTGGCGTTAATGGCGAAAACATGGTATTCCTGGATTTATCACATAAGGATCCGCATGAGTTGGACGTAAAACTTGGTGGAATCATTGAAATTTATGAAAAATTCATGGGTGATAACCCACGTAAAGTTCCAATGAAAATCTTCCCTGCAGTTCATTATTCAATGGGCGGACTATGGGTTGATTATGACCAAATGACAAATATCCCAGGTCTTTTTGCTGCTGGTGAGTGTGATTATTCACAACACGGTGCTAACCGATTGGGTGCAAACTCATTGCTTTCAGCTGTTTACGGTGGAATGGTTGCAGGACCAAATGCAGTGAAATATATCAATGGACTTGAGAAGAGTTCTGAAGCTGTTTCTTCTACTGTTTTTGATCGTCACGTAAAGGAACAGGAAGAAAAATGGAATTCTGTTATGTCTCTTGATGGTACAGAAAATGCTTACGTCCTTCACAAAGAACTTGGTGAATGGATGACAGATAACGTTACAGTTGTTCGTTACAACGACAAGCTGCAACAAACGGATGAAAAGATTCAGGAGCTATTAGAACGCTACCAGAACATCAACATCAACGATACATCAAAATGGAGCAACCAAGGGGCTGCCTTCACAAGACAATTACAAAATATGCTTCAATTAGCACGTGTTATTACAATCGGAGCATTAAATCGTAATGAGAGCCGTGGTGCCCATTATAAGCCAGAATTCCCTGAGCGAAACGATGAAGAGTTTATGAAAACTACAATGGCGAAGTTTGTTGATGCTGCATCAGCACCAGCCTTCCATTATGAAGACATCGACGTTTCATTAATTCAGCCACGGAAACGAGATTACACTACAAAGCATTAATAGAAAGGGGAGTGGGTAATAATGTCTGAAAATAAAACGGTTAAATTTATTGTCATGCGTCAGGATTCACCGGATTCAGCTCCTTACGAGGAGGAATTTGAGGTTGCATATCGACCGAATATGAACGTCATTTCCGCTTTAATGGAAATTCGTAAAAATCCTGTGAACGCCAAGGGACAAGCCTCTACCCCAATCACTTGGGAAATGAACTGTCTCGAAGAAGTCTGTGGCGCTTGTTCCATGGTTATTAACGGAAAGCCTCGTCAATCCTGTTCGGCTCTAATTGATCAATTAGAGCAGCCGATTCGTCTAGAACCTATGAGAACGTTCCCTGTAGTAAGGGACCTTGCGGTTGACCGCAGCAGAATGTTTGATGCGTTGAAGAAAGTTAAAGCATGGATTCCTATTGATGGAACTTACGATTTAGGACCAGGACCTCGTATGCCTGAGAAAAAGCGTCAGTGGGCCTATGAACTTTCTAAATGTATGACATGTGGTGTATGCCTTGAGGCGTGTCCAAATGTTAATAGTAAGTCTGACTTTATCGGTCCGCAGCCGCTTTCACAGGTTCGCCTATTTAACGCTCATCCAACTGGGGAAATGAACAAGGCTGAGCGTTTAGAAGCAATTATGGGTGAAGGTGGTCTAGCGAACTGTGGTAACTCGCAAAACTGTGTTCAATCTTGCCCTAAAGGTATCCCGTTGACTACTTCTATTGCAGCGTTGAACCGTGATACGACGTTCCAATCGTTTAGAAACTTCTTCGGAAGTGACCATAGCTAATAAAAAAATCTTGAAACCTTCTTTTCTAGTAAGAAAAGAAGGTTTTTTTCGTTTCTAATGCGGACAGATACTTTGATATACTATACTTATCATTACCTTAAAATAGGGAGGGGATATATTGAAACCAAAGCTTCCGCTGCTCATTATTCTAATAGGTGTTATTGTTTTAGGAATCGGTATCTGGCAGTTAATTGATGGTAAGCTCCAAACAAATCAATCACTGCAGAAGGCCAAAGAATTAGTTTCACATCAGCCTGCAGATCCCCAAGTAAAAAGGAAACCCGTTAGTCCTCCTCCACAAACAGGTGATACGGTCGGATTATTAGCTATTCCAAAAATTAAAGCAGAGCTGGCTATAATAGAAGGAACAGATCCGGATGACCTTGAGAAAGGGGTCGGACATTATAAAGGTTCCTATTATCCTGGGGATCGGGGGCAAATTGTTTTGTCGGGGCATCGCGATACCGTATTTCGCCGATTAGGGGAGCTCAAGATCGGAGACTCACTAAAGATGCAAATGCCTTTTGGGAATTTTACATATGAAATTACCCATACGAAAATAGTAAAATCGGATGATACAAGCATTATTACCTTACAAAAACAACAAGAGGAATTAATTTTGACAACGTGCTATCCATTTCGATATGTAGGAAATGCTCCAAAACGATATATTATTTATGCAAAGCTTAAAGGTTCCTAAATCTTAGGGCCTTTTTTTTATTTTCTAATAAGAAAATAAGTCACTACATATGTACTGTTCACATAAGATATGGTGACTAAATATATACCCACCCCGTGTTCATAACTGGCGAAGGCAAGGAGGGTTACATTACTTGAAGGAGAATGATTATAATCACAAGCCGTTACTCACCAAACGTGAAAGAGAAGTATTCGAATTACTAGTACAAGATAAAACAACGAAAGAAATCGCTGGTGAATTATTTATAAGCGAAAAGACGGTTCGAAATCACATATCAAATGCCATGCAAAAGCTTGGTGTTAAGGGGCGTTCACAAGCAGTTGTAGAGCTCCTTCGAATGGGAGAGCTAGAACTATAACAATGACCGGCATCCGTCTTGGAGGCCGGTTCATAAATTACAGGCTGTGTTAAAGACCATTGTAGATTTTTATCCCCCTGTTGATCGGAGCGGAAATCAACAGGCAAATTTAATATAGCCATATTTTAATATAAGTAAATGGTAAATAGTTCAAAATATATTGAAAAAATAATCAGTTAAATTTACAATAAAATTAGGATAAAAGAATCAAACCTTTTATTTTAATTAGGGGCATATTGCATTTTTAACTAAATAAAGATTGATCGTTCTTAACAGCTTCACAAGCATAAGGGTGGACTTGAGTTAGACCATATCTATTGTTCTAAATACAAGCCAAGATGGGAATCAACCCTATCTTGGCTTTATATATTTTGACTTAAATCTGGGGAAAGGAACTGAAAGAGAGAGATGAATGGTTCTGTTGAAGCAATTAAGTGTGAAAAAAAACGGTTATTGACACATTTTCTACATAATAATCTAAGCAGATATGAAACCTTGTTTGCTTGTAATCCAGATAGTATTTTTATAATGGACTTAGAAGGCCATCTAGTTCAAGTGAATCCTACGTTTAAAAGATTAACAGAATTCGGAGAGGAAGAATCCTTGCGATTAAAACTCCAATTTCTATTTCCCATTGAAAATATAAATAAAGTATTCCATCATTTTCATAAAGCATGTTTCGGAGAATTCCAAAACTTTGATTGCATAATGCAAAGCAAATCGGGTCAACTAATCGATTTGAATGTAACCATTGTGCCAATCAGTGTAGATGACCAAATTGTGGGTGTTTGCGCAGTTGCAAAAGATATTTCCCAGTTAAAAAGAAAAAAAGAAGAAGCAAGAAAAATGGAGATCATGCATCACCTATTGACTGATAATGTGCTGGATATCATTATTAGTACTAGTTTATCAGGAGAGATTCAGTATGTTTCTCCCTCCTGTGAGCATATCCTTGGATATGTATCTGATGAACTAATCAGACAAAATCTTTTTTCACTATTACATACGGACGATTTTGAACGTGCTTTTCAGGACCGAAAAAAGGTTCTGAATGAACATGTGAATGGAAGAAGCTCCTATCGAGTAGCTAAAAAAAATGGTGAGATTAGATGGGTAGAGATCCTTTGTAAACCTATTATCGATCCAGATACCCAACATGTATTAGAAATAGTAAGTGTTATTAGAGATATTACGGAACGTATGAAAGCAGAAGAAGATTTAAAGAGCCGTAAAAAAGCGTTCCAGGATTTAATTGAGCATTCACCGGATGCCGTGGTAATCGTGAATGAGGAAAAAATTTTATTTATCAATGAAACAGGGATTCGACTTTTAGGCGCCACCTCTAGTGAGGAGATAACGAGCAAACACGTTCTTGATTTCATCCATCCTACTGATTATCCTAAGGCAAGAAAAAGAATGAGGTCTATTATGGATGGAGAAACAACGGACTTTATTGAATATAAAATGAACCGCTTAGATGGTACGGTCCTTCATGCAGAGATTAAATCCATTCCAACCATTTTTCATAATCAAATGGCTCAACATACGATTATCCGTGATATATCAGAGCGAAAAAAAACGCAGGAATTAATCTTAAACTCTGAAAAACTGAGTGTGGCAGGGCAATTAGCCGCAGGGATTGCTCATGAGGTCAGAAATCCTTTGACCGCGATAAAAGGGTTCCTCCAGTTAATGGAAAATAAAATAGAGAATCATTCGTATTTTGGAATTATCCAATCCGAAATAGACCGGATCGAGCTCATTTTAAGTGAATTATTGGTGTTGGCTAAACCGCAAGAGATGAAGTTTGAGTTGGAGAATATCATTACCCTTATGGAAAATGTAAAGACCTTAATAGATACACAAGCTATTATGAACGGAGTGCAAATAAAAACTTTATATGGCCATGAGCGTTTTATGATACGCTGTGATAAAAATCAGTTGAAACAAGTGTTTATTAATTTTATGAAGAACTCAATAGAGGCTATGCCTAAAGGCGGGGTTATTACAATAGAGATGAAAAGGCATAGTGAAGACAAGGTAAAACTCATATTTAAAGATACAGGAAGTGGAATGCCACAGAATGTCTTAAAAAGAATCGGTGAACCGTTTTTTTCAACTAAGGAAGGCGGCACCGGATTAGGAATCATGATTTCAAAGCAAATCATTGAGAACCATAATGGCGATATACATTTTTGGAGCGACCAAAAGGGAACAATGATTGAACTCATTTTGCCTATGGAAAATTAGAATGTCAAAAAGTGTAGTCAACACTTTTCTTACTTATGTCTTGAATTTTTTTCGAAAAAAGTAGAAAATAAGTACAAGCTTGAGACGTCAGCTGGCAAAAAGGCTTTAATTTCTAAAAGTCTTGAGGAGAAGCCTGTAAATAGGAGTGTATGAATAGATGAAACTCGAAAATTCACAAAAAGTGAATGGGGATGTAGTTGCAAATATTGAAAAGGATCTTCGGTATATTTCCGGAATCATTAAGCAAAAAGGAAGAGAAATGCTGGGAAATTATAAAATTACTCCTCCTCAATTTGTAGCATTGCAGTGGCTCTTTGAAGACGGTGACATGACCATCGGTGAGCTTTCTAATAAAATGTATTTAGCATGCAGTACGACAACCGACCTTGTCGACCGTATGGAAAAGAACCTGCTTGTTGAACGGGTAAAAGACCCGAGTGACCGTCGCGTGGTCCGGATTCATTTGTTAGAGGAAGGCAAGCGGATAATCGATGAAGTGATCAAAAAGCGTCAAGTATATCTAGAGGAAATTTTAATTGATTTTACAACAGAAGAAATACTTCTTCTTCAAAATGGATTAAAGAAACTACATCAAGAAATGCGTTAAGAATGAGGCGAGAAGTTTGAAACAACCAATAGGTGTGATTGATTCTGGTGTCGGTGGATTAACCGTTGCTAAGGAGGTAATGAGACAGCTTCCCAATGAAAAAATCATCTATTTAGGTGATACTGCACGCTGTCCCTATGGGCCAAGATCAACGAAGGAAGTAAGGCGTTTTACATGGGAGATGACACGATTTCTATTAGAAAAAAACATTAAGATGCTTGTCATTGCCTGTAATACAGCTACTGCTGCAGCGCTTGATGATATTCGTAAGGAACTTTCAATTCCTGTTATCGGTGTCATTAACCCTGGTGCACGTGCTGCCATTAAAAAAACAAAGAACTACCGTGTAGGCATGATCGGAACAGAAGTAACAGTAAAGAGCGGTGCCTATGAAAAAGCATTGAAATCACTAAATAGCCGTATTTTTGTAAAAGGACACGCATGTCCTAAATTTGTGCCGCTTGTTGAAAGTGGAGAGTATGGCGGACCGATTGCTGAAAAAATTGTCAATGAGTCACTAAAGCCCATGCTCCAGCAAAATTTAGATACGCTCATTTTAGGCTGCACACATTATCCATTGCTTGAATCTCTTATTAAACAAACAATGGGTGCTGAAGTGAATGTGATTAGTTCTGGGGATGAAACTGCCCGTGAAATCAGTGCGATCCTTGAATACAATGATTTGCTTGAGACCTGTGAGGAAGAACCTGAACATGAGTTTTACACTACAGGGTCTAGAAGAATCTTTTCTAAAATTGCTTCACAATGGCTCGGATATCCTATAAATTCGGTGAATAAAATTAAACTATAAGCAGAAGCTCTCTATCTATTGGAGAGCTTCTTTTTCTTTTTGGCTGTGTTAAAGAACAGTGTTGATTTATACACCCTGTTGATTGGATCGGAAGGCACGAAGACTCCTGTGGGAGTATGGTTCAGGTGAGACCCCGCAGGCGCGTTTCTCCGAGGAGGCTCACCGAAACACCCACTAACCACTCGTGCCTGGAGCGGAAATCAACAGGCAAGTTTAACAGAGCCTTCATTTAAAAAATTTTTAATAGAAAAGTTCTATTTTTCTTTCATAAGGCGGTCTAAATTCTTACAAGGCTCGTATACATGTTAGTACAAACTGTCTTAGGGGGGAATTAATGATGTCTAATAATAAAGCAAAAATCATTGGTTTGACTGTTCTTACTTCAACTGTACTGCTTTCTGGCTGTGGTTTGTTCGGGACCGAAACACAAAAGAAAATTGATCCGCCAAAAACAGTCGTTCAAAACAAGACTAGTAAGGAAACAACAGCAACAAGTAAAGAGAAAGCAGAAAATACCGTTAAAACAGAATTATATTTAATAGATAAAAATGGGTATGTCGTACCACAAACACTTGATTTGCCAAAAACAGCATCAATTGCCAAACAAGCATTAGAGTATTTAGTTGCAAACGGACCAGTAACGGAGAAGCTTCCTAATGATTTTAGAGCGGTTCTCCCAGAAGATACCGAGCTATCTGTTGATATTAGTAAAGAAGGTGTCGCAACAGTAAATTTCTCGAAGGAATTTAAGAATTACCAGCCGGCAGACGAGATGAAGATTCTACAGTCAGTCACATGGACACTTACTCAATTTGATAATGTAAAATCAGTCAAGCTTAAAATGAATGGCCACGCATTAACGGAAATGCCTGTGAATGGAACGCCAATCAGCGAAAATCTGTCTAGAGCAACCGGTATTAACTTCGATACAACAGATGTAGTGGATATCACGAACACGAAGCCTGTGACCGTCTATTATATCGGTGGAGAAGAAGGTTCTTATTACTATGTACCAGTTACACGCAGGGTAAGTGTAAAAGAAACTGATAATATCGTTGCCGTTGTAAACGAGCTAGTGAAAGGTCCTAGTGAGAAATCAAACCTTGTCTCAGAGTTTATGCCTGATGTAAAACTACTAGATGCTCCTAAAAATGAAGACGGAAAGGTAACTTTAAACTTCAATGAAAATGTATATGGCAGCTTTGAGGAAAAAGTTATCTCTCAACATTTATTAGATTCACTAGTTCTTTCCTTAACGGAACAAACAGGCATTGAGAAGGTGGCTATCCAAGTAAAAGGAAAAGCTGAGCTTAAAAATGATAAAGGGAAAAAACTATCAGAACCAGTTACTCGTCCAGAAAAAGTCAACACAGGTAGTTTTTAAAAAAAAATTTTTGTTATACTATATAGTGACAATGAAAGAGGTTGGCTCCGAAGGCCGCCTCTTCTTTATTTGATATGAAAAACTAGGGTAAAAGGTTTGCAAATGAAGGAGGAAGTACAAGTGCGTGTGGATGGAAGAGAACCATTACAACTAAGACCAATACATATTGAAACGAATTATTTAATGCATCCGGAAGGTTCTGTCCTTATATCTGTTGGTAATACAAAGGTGATTTGTACAGCAAGCATTGAGGAGAGGGTCCCTCCTTTTATGAGAGGAGAAGGAAAAGGCTGGATTACAGCAGAGTACTCTATGCTGCCAAGAGCGACAGAAACGCGAAATATCCGGGAATCATCAAAAGGAAAGGTTTCTGGCCGCACAATGGAGATTCAGCGGTTAATCGGCCGTGCCCTTAGAGCCATTGTGGATCTTAGCGCACTCGGCGAAAGAACTGTATGGATTGATTGTGATGTTATTCAAGCGGACGGCGGTACTCGTACAGCTTCTATCACGGGTGCATTTGTTGCAATGGCGCTTGCACTTAATAAACTAGCAGTGAAAAAGAATTTATCGAAGTTTCCTATTACTGATTATCTAGCAGCAACAAGTGTTGGAATTCTGCAAAACAAGCAAATCGTACTAGACTTAAACTATGCGGAGGATTCTAAAGCCGAGGTAGATATGAATGTGGTCATGACAGGAAATGGTGAATTTGTCGAATTACAAGGGACAGGAGAAGAATCGACGTTCTCCTATGAACAGCTTCAAGGACTCCTTAAAGCGGCACAAGAAGGGCTAATGGAGCTGTTTGAACAGCAAAAAGAGGCATTGGGTGAAGACATTACAAAGAAAATTGAATCTCGAAGAAAAAAATAAGAGGAGAGCCATGATGAAAGAAGTTATTATTGCTACTAAAAATCCTGGTAAAGCAAGAGAATTTGAACATATTTTTGCATCAAGAGGCATAGAGGTCAAAACATTACTAGATTTTCCGGAGATTCCAGAGGTAGAAGAAACAGGAACGACTTTTGAAGAAAACGCGATTTTGAAAGCCGAAGCGGTCTCCAGTGCATTAAATAGAATGGTCATTGGGGATGATTCCGGTTTAATGGTCGATGCTTTGGAAGGAAGACCAGGAATTTATTCGGCACGGTATGCTGGTGAACAGAAGAATGATCAAAACAATACAAACAAAGTTTTAGCAGAACTAGAAAATGTTCCAGAAGAAAAAAGAACAGCAAGATTTTACTGTGCCTTAGCTGTTGCCGTGCCGGGTCACAAAACAAGTACGGTGTCAGGCACCTGTGAGGGACGGATCCTAAAAGAGCAAAGAGGAACCAATGGATTTGGTTATGATCCAATATTTTATGTACCAGATAAGGGTTTAGCGATGGCGGAGTTATCTTCTGATGAGAAAAATAAAATCAGCCACCGTGCGAATGCGTTAAAAAAACTAGATTCTATTCTTGATTCTATTTTGGAAAGCGCTGAGCAGTCATGAGTAAGGTTTTAGTTATTAGTGATAGCCATGGGTTGACGAAAGAGCTCGAAGTAATTAGACAAAGGCATATAAACAACGTAGATGTGATGATTCATTGCGGAGATTCACAGTTAATGCCTGATGACAGGGCAATGACTGGTTACGTAACGGTAATGGGCAATTGTGACTTTGGCGGCGGGTTCCCGTTAGAAACAGTGGTCGAGATTTCGGGATATAAATTTTTCATTACACATGGTCACAGATATGCGGTAAAAACGTCATTAATGAATTTAAAATATAAAGCGGAAGAAATGGGTGCGAATATCGTTTGCTTTGGTCACTCACACGTCTTAGGGGCAGAAGTAATCGGCGGTACACTATTTTTAAATCCAGGGAGCATTCGCCTTCCCCGTGAACGCTTAGAGAAGACCTATGTCATTTTAGATTTGAATGATGAGTTGGTGAAAATGTCAGTGTATGACGTGGATGGCAAAGAACTGAAAGACGTAGCTTGCGAATTTACGCTACAAAGATAAGGGGGATTCTTCCCCCTGATTTTTAGGCTGTGGTTAAAGAACAATGTTGATTTTTACACCCTGTTGATTGGAGCGGAATCAACAGGCAAGTTTAACAGAGCCAATTTTTAAAATAAAAAAATGAAAAGAAGTAGGTTGACTTTTTGATACTAGGATAATATAATAAATCTTGTCTTAAGGGAAACAAATTAAACAATGTCCCAGTAGCTCAGCCGGATAGAGCATACGCCTTCTAAGCGTACGGTCGGGAGTTCGAATCTCTCCTGGGACGCCATTTTCTTGTTAAGATAGTAACTACATACCATACACATGTAACTCACCAACATTGGTGAGTTTTTTTTGTGCCCTAATTATGCTACACTAATGTCCAACAAACATACTGAAGGACGGTAGACTATGAAAAAACGGGAACAAGCAAAAAGAAAAGATAATGTTATTTACTTTCCCGGACTTGAAAAAAGGTTAACGGATAAAGGGTTGGAAAGCCTTGAAAAGAAGAAATTCAAGGAAGCTATTGCTCTCTTAGAAGAAGCTCGTGAACTGGATCCTAATAACGACAATACATTGATTGGACTGGTTCTCGCTTACTTTGAAGCAGGATCCTTCAACAATGCCAAGGTTTTGGCAAAAGAAATGCTTCATAAAGGGATTGGTGACTATTTTCAGCTGGTGGATCTGTATTTAACGGTATTGATTCAACTACACGAATACCATGAGATTGTCTCAACGGTTGAAGCTCTCCTTGAAGAAAGGGAGATACCACCGGAAAAGCACGACCACTTCTTGACCATTCTCCAGTTTAGCCGAAGGATGGCCGAAAACCGTCAGTCAGCGGAAGAGGACGTCCTCACAGAGGATACAAATACAAAAGAGTTGCAGCTACTAAAAATAAAGGATCTAAATGAACAGCTGCTGCTAATTTCGAGTCTAGCAGAAAAAAACATTCGGCCGTATATCACAGAAATGGCTGACTATCTAAAAGATGAAACTGGGCACCCGTTTCTTAAAACAATGCTGTTAACTCTTTTAAAAGAGCAAGAAGTAGACAAAGAATTTGTCGTTAACAAATTTTCTAAGGAAGAGACTTTTCATACAGGCAGACTGCCAGAGGTGAGAGTACAGCCTAAAATGAATCAGGTGAAGGAACTACTAGAGGGGCAGTTATTGAGCAATAATCCTGTGCTTTTTGAACAAACCATCGGGATGGTGGAACGAATATTTTTTATCAGCTATCCTTTTGATCTTGAACCAAAGAGCCCTGCAGCATGGGCAGCTGCCTTCCATTTGTTGGCGAAAAATTATCTTGGTATGGACGGGGAAATAGAAGAGGTCGCAGATGATTATCAGGTTTCCTCTGATGAAATTATACTAGCGAGAGCAAACATAGAAGAAATTGATAAAATTTCTTATCCTAATATATAGGCTTCGCTGTTGAAAGAAAACAATCCTGTGTTATAATGTAGGGGTTGCATTGTGTAAAAAAATATATTTTACATTTAAAAATGGAAGATTGGCTTGATGGACAAGACATTTTCCGACTCAATTCGTTAAGAATGATATGAGAATAGATTTGTTGGAGGGAAAAAAGGTATGACAGTAAAATGGGAAAAGTTAGAAGGAAACCGTGGCGTCCTTACTGTTGAAGTAAGTGCTGAAGAAGTAAACAAAGGCTTAGACGCAGCATTCCAAAAAGTTGTAAAACAAGTAAGTGTTCCAGGATTCCGTAAAGGTAAAATGCCTCGTGGAATGTTTGAGAAGCGTTTTGGCGTAGAATCATTATACCAAGATGCATTAGATTTCATTCTTCCAGAAGCATACGGAAGTGCAATCGATGAAACAGGAATCGAGCCAGTTGACCGTCCTGAAATCGACATCGAGCAAATGGAAAAAGGCAAAGAGCTTATCTTCAAGGCAACTGTAACGGTTAAGCCAGAAGTAACATTAGGCGACTACAAAGGCCTAGAAGTTGAAGAATTAGATACTAACGTAACTGACGAAGACGTTGCTAACGAATTAAAAACTCTTCAAGAGCGTCAAGCTGAGTTAGTTGTGAAAGAAGAAGGAACAGCTGAAAACGGTGATACAGTTGTTCTTGATTTTGAAGGATTCGTTGATGGCGAAGCTTTCGAAGGTGGTAAAGCTGAAAACCACTCATTAGAATTAGGATCTGGATCTTTCATTCCTGGCTTCGAAGAGCAATTGGTTGGAGTAAAAGCTGGTGAGTCTAAAGATGTTGAAGTAACATTCCCTGAAGAATACCATGCTGCTGAGCTTGCTGGTAAGCCTGCTGTATTCAAAGTGACTGTTCACGAAATTAAAGGTAAAGAACTTCCTGCATTAGATGACGAGTTTGCTAAAGATGTTGATGATGAAGTTGAAACATTAGATGCCCTTAAAGAAAAAATCAAAACTCGTTTAGAAGAAAGCAAAAAGCATGAAGCAGAGCACAACCTACGTGATACTGTAGTTGAAAAAGCTGCTGCAAATGCAGAAGTTGAAATTCCAGAAGTTATGGTTACTAACGAAGTAAACCGTATGCTTCAAGAATTCGAACAACGCTTACAAATGCAAGGTATGAACCTTGAGCTTTACTTCCAATTCTCTGGTCAAGACGAAAATGCATTACGTGAGCAAATGAAAGAAGAAGCACAAACTCGCGTGAAAGTTAACTTAACTTTAGAAGCAATTGCTAAAGCTGAAAACCTTGAAGTAACTGACGAAGATGTAAATGCTGAGCTAGAAAAAATGGCTGGTATGTACAACATGACAGTTGATTCAATCAAACAAGCTCTTGGCGGCGCAGAAGGAATCAAAGCAGACCTTAAACTTAAAAAAGCAGTTGACTTTCTTGTTGAAAACAAGAAATAATAAGAAATTTTAACCATAAGGTTGTGTTAAAGAACATAGTTCACCTGTTGGTTGGAGCGGGAGGCACGAAGACTCCTGTGGGAGTATGATTCAGGGGAGACCCCGCAGGCGCTTGCGCCGAGGAGGCTCGCCGAAACACCCACGAACCGCTCGTGCCTGGAGCGGAAATCAACAGGCAATTTTAACAAACCCTAAAACATAAAAAAACAAGGTGCGATTTTTATCGTGCCTTGTTTTATACATTTTTCTCATTACATATTATAATAAGGTCAGGGAAACCTGTTTATTATCTAGTTGTGTTTCACAGCGGGAGATATTTTTATTTTTCCATGGGCAGGAAATAAAGCAAACGAAGGCGAATAATTAATTTCCAAACAGTTTTAAGACTTAACTTTAGTAATTATGGTTAAGATGAAATGGGTACATAGTTTTCATGATTTACACAAACAAAAGCATAAAGAAAACATATTAGCGTAATGCGTTTTATTTCCAGTCTATTGGCTTCATGTGATACAATGCAAAATACATACCATTGAATAGTAAGAAAAATGAAGATTTTTGTTTGTGTAATTCACCGTTTCAAATAAGGGTATAACACGTTTTAAGGGGTGAAAGAATTGTTTAAATTTAATGATGAAAAAGGGCAGTTAAAGTGTTCTTTCTGTGGTAAAACACAGGATCAAGTACGTAAATTGGTTGCCGGACCGGGAGTTTATATATGCGATGAATGTATTGAGCTTTGCACAGAAATCGTAGAGGAAGAGCTTGGAACGGAGGAAGAAGTAGAATTTAAAGATGTTCCAAAGCCAAAGGAAATCTGTGAAATACTTAATGAGTATGTCATCGGTCAGGACCAGGCGAAAAAGAATCTTTCCGTTGCAGTATACAATCACTATAAGCGAATCAATTCTAATAGCAAAATTGATGATGTTGAGCTTTCCAAGAGTAATATTTGTATGATTGGACCTACCGGTAGTGGTAAGACATTATTGGCACAAACATTGGCGCGTATCTTGAATGTGCCATTTGCCATTGCGGATGCCACTTCTTTAACTGAAGCTGGATATGTTGGGGAAGACGTAGAGAATATCTTATTAAAATTGATCCAAGCTGCTGATTATGATGTTGAAAAAGCAGAAAAAGGAATCATTTATATTGATGAAATTGATAAGATTGCCCGTAAGTCAGAGAACCCTTCCATCACAAGAGACGTATCTGGCGAAGGCGTTCAGCAGGCACTATTAAAAATTCTTGAAGGTACGGTTGCAAGTGTTCCGCCACAGGGGGGCAGAAAGCATCCACATCAAGAATTTATCCAAATTGACACAACAAATATTCTATTTATTTGCGGTGGAGCATTTGACGGAATCGAGCCAATTATTAAACGCCGTTTAGGCCAAAAAGTTATTGGATTTGGTTCAGATGTGAAGCAGGTAGATGTTGCTCAAAAGGAACTTCTTTCAAAAGTATTGCCAGAAGACTTACTTCGTTTTGGACTAATTCCAGAATTCATTGGTCGTCTTCCGGTAATTGCTAGTCTTGAACAGTTAGATGAAGCAGCATTAATTGAAATTTTAACAAAGCCTAAAAATGCTCTTGTTAAACAATATCAAAAAATGCTTGAAATCGACGATGTTGAGCTAGAATTTGAAGAAGGCGCATTAGTGGAAATCGCAAAGAAAGCGATTGAGCGGAAAACCGGTGCCCGTGGTCTTCGTTCAATCATCGAAGGAATCATGTTAGATGTTATGTTTGACCTTCCTTCACGCGAAGACATCACTAAATGTATCATTACAAAGGAAACTGTTTTAGAGAACAGTGTTCCAAAATTAGTATTAGAAGATGGAACGGTTGTTGCAGAAGAAAAATCTGCATAAATATTTGGGAGACCTGGCTCAAGTAGCCGGGTCTTTTTGTATTTATTGGTTTATTCCTCCCTTCAGCAGGAAATACTTATTAATATATTGTAGGTATTTAGGAAGTAGGAGGGAATTGTATGAGTTGGACGGGGATCGCCTTATTTATACAGCTATTTTTCGGAATTATTATTGGGCTGTATTTTTGGAATTTGCTGAGGAATCAGCGTACACAAAAAGTGTCTATTGATCGGGAATCTCGTAAGGAAATGGAACAGCTTCGCAAAATGCGGTCCATTTCACTGACTGAACCATTAGCAGAAAAAGTTCGTCCCACAAGCTTTAAAGATATTGTAGGTCAAGAAGATGGGATTAAATCATTAAAAGCAGCTCTTTGCGGACCGAATCCGCAGCATGTTATTATTTATGGACCTCCAGGAGTGGGGAAGACTGCTGCAGCTCGTCTCGTTTTAGAAGAAGCAAAAAAGAATCAGAAATCACCATTTAAAGCTTCTTCGGTGTTTATAGAGTTAGACGCCACAACAGCACGGTTTGATGAAAGAGGAATAGCGGATCCTTTAATAGGTTCTGTTCATGACCCTATTTATCAAGGGGCCGGGGCCATGGGGCAGGCAGGTATTCCGCAGCCAAAACAAGGGGCGGTGACAAATGCCCATGGCGGGGTACTCTTTATTGATGAAATCGGTGAATTACACCCAATTCAAATGAATAAGCTTCTAAAAGTTTTAGAGGATCGTAAGGTTTTCTTGGAAAGTGCCTATTATCATGAAGAAAATACCCAAATACCAACACATATTCATGATATCTTTAAGAATGGTCTTCCTGCCGATTTTCGCTTAATTGGCGCCACCACTAGAACACCGAGTGAGATTCCACCAGCGATTCGTTCCCGATGTATGGAGGTTTTCTTCCGGGATTTAAATCAGGAGGAAATCATCGAGGTGGCAAGGAAAGCAGCTGAAAAAGTAAAGCTACAAATCAGTGAAA
Organism: Bacillus sp. SORGH_AS_0510; assembly: GCF_030818775.1. Lineage (NCBI taxonomy): Bacteria > Bacillati > Bacillota > Bacilli > Caryophanales > Bacillaceae > Bacillus > Bacillus sp. SORGH_AS_0510. Next base: position 1,705,114 of record NZ_JAUTAU010000001.1, read on the forward strand.
CTGGAGTTAATACCTTATCTACATATGCAAGAAATGGCCGTGAAACGGTCAATATGATTCAGATTGCCGCGGGACTTGCCATCACAGAGGACCGTAATTATATCAAGGATGAAGATATTGAGTGGGTGATTCATTCCAGCCAGATGACACCAAGGATGGAAAGAAAAATTAATGATTTCTCTCATGTGGGTCTCGTGAATGGACTAGCAGTATATGGACCTAACTCTGGTGCTTTGCTTGAAATTGAGGTAACGGTCATCCCGGCAAAAGAAAAAGGATCAATTAATATAACCGGTATAGTGGAAGAAGAGAGCATCGGTGGTCAAGGAAAATCCATTCGCCGTAAGAGTATGGCCCGTGGTTCCATTGAAAATGTCATTACAGTTTTGCGCTCAATGGGAGTTCCGGCAAATGACTACGATATTCATGTTAATTTTCCTGGTGGAGTTCCAATTGATGGACCATCTGCTGGTATTGCTATGGCAACCGGAATTTATTCTGCTATCTATAAAATCCCGATTGATAATACTGTAGCAATGACGGGTGAGATTAGTATTCATGGGAATGTAAAGCCGATTGGCGGCGTGTATCCAAAGGTAAAGGCAGCCAAAAAGGCAGGCGCGAAAACGGTTATCATCCCAGAAGAAAATATGCAAACTATCCTGAACGAAATCGATGGCATCAACATCGTGCCAGTGACCCATCTACATGAGGTATTCGAAATCGCCCTCGTCCAATCATTTAGCAAACATGAAGCAATCCCGGCGGCAATCGAATTAACGAAGAAGGAATCGATTTAAGGAAATATCTTTTGTGAATATGGCATCCTGTTGATTGGAGCGGAAGGCACGAAGACTCCTGTGGGAGTATGGTTCAGGTGAGACCCCGCAGGCGCGTTTCGCCGAGGAGGCTCACCGAAACACCCACGGAAAGCGAAGTGCCTGGAGCGGAAATCAACAGACAAGTTTAGATTTTAATAATGAACTTCGGTTTGTATTTCATCAATCAAACCGAAGTTTTTTATTGCTTATTTTAAAAAACAAATCCACAATGAAACTAGGAAGATTTCCTTACGTTTGGGGAAAATAAATACTATAACGAAAAAGAGATGCTTAATCTCTAAAATAGACACCATTTTATAAATACGTTAGAATTGTACAAAGACTAATCTGCTTTCAATAGTAGGAAAACTAGGATTGCATGTGGAGGTGCATTATATGGCGGAAAAGAACGAATTGATCGTCCCCCTCCTGCCACTTCGAGGATTGCTCGTTTATCCGACAATGGTCCTGCATTTAGATGTAGGTCGTGAAAAATCGGTACAGGCGCTCGAAAAAGCAATGGTTGATGACCATTTAATTTTCTTAACCACTCAAAAGGATGTATCAATCGATGATCCATCAGAAGAGGATATATACAAAATCGGTACGTTAACAAAAGTGAAGCAAATGCTTAAGCTGCCAAACGGAACCATTAGAGTGTTAGTAGAAGGCTTAAACCGTGCGGAAATTGTGTCTATTTATGACGAAGATGATTATTATGCGGTAAGCGTGATGACGTATGAAGATCCTGACACGAAGGATGTCGAAGATCAAGCCTTGATGAGAACGATGCTTGATTATTTTGAGCAATACATAAAACTCTCTAAAAAAATCTCAGCAGAAACATATGCCTCAGTAGCTGATATTGAGGAACCTGGTAGAATGGCGGACATCATTGCGTCTCATTTACCAATCAAGTTGAAGGAAAAGCAAGAAATCCTTGAGACCACTGATGTCAAGAAGCGTGTGAACCGTGTCATTGATATCATTCATAATGAAAAAGAAGTGCTTAATCTGGAAAAGAAGATTGGGCAGCGTGTCAAGCGCTCAATGGAACGTACACAGAAAGAGTACTACCTGCGTGAGCAAATGAAAGCCATTCAAAAAGAATTAGGCGATAAAGAAGGAAAAACTGGCGAGATTGCCGAGCTGACGAAAAAGATTGAAGAAGCGGAAATGCCTGAACATGCGAAAAAGGCTGCTTTAAAGGAACTTGATCGCTATGAAAAGGTTCCATCCAGCTCCGCAGAAAGTGCAGTGATTCGCAATTATATCGATTGGTTGATTACGATTCCTTGGTCGAAAAAGACAGAGGATGATATTGATATCCGCCGTGCAGAAAAAGTATTAAATCAAGACCATTACGGATTGGAAAAGGTCAAGGAGCGTGTGTTGGAGTATTTAGCGGTGCAGAAACTGACTAATTCCTTGAAGGGACCTATTCTTTGTTTGGCAGGACCTCCAGGAGTAGGTAAAACAAGCCTTGCCCGTTCTATCGCTACGTCACTCAATCGTAACTTTGTCCGCGTATCGCTTGGCGGTGTGCGTGATGAATCTGAAATTCGCGGTCATCGAAGAACCTATGTAGGTGCGATGCCAGGACGAATCATCCAAGGGATGAAAAAAGCAGGTACGATTAACCCTGTCTTTTTACTAGACGAAATTGATAAAATGTCTAGCGACTTCCGTGGAGATCCATCCTCCGCTATGCTTGAAGTTTTAGATCCTGAACAAAACCATAATTTTAGCGATCATTACATTGAAGAAACCTATGATTTATCAAAAGTTATGTTTATCGCAACGGCTAATAATTTATCCACCATTCCAGGTCCATTATTAGACAGAATGGAAATTATTAATATTGCAGGTTATACAGAGATTGAAAAAGTTCATATCTGTAGAGATCATTTGTTGCCAAAGCAAATTAAAGAAAATGGGCTGTCAAAAGGAATTCTTCAAGTCCGTGATGATGCAATTACTAAAGTGGTTCGTTATTATACTCGAGAAGCCGGCGTTCGAAGCTTGGAACGTCAAATGGCAACAATTTGTAGAAAAACAGCAAAAATCATTGTTTCTGGTGAAAAGAAGCGAGTAGTGGTTACGGAAAAGAACCTTGAAGAATTTTTAGGAAAACCAAGATTTCATTATGGAATGGCTGAATCGGAAGACCAGGTAGGAGTTGCTACTGGCTTAGCTTATACGACAGTTGGAGGCGATACCCTGCAAATTGAGGTTTCGTTATCACCTGGAAAAGGAAAGCTAGTGCTAACAGGTAAGTTGGGTGATGTCATGAAGGAATCAGCTCAAGCTGCATTTAGTTATGTACGTTCGAGGGCCTCCGAACTTGGTATAGAAGAAAATTTCCATGAAAAATATGATATTCATATTCACGTACCAGAAGGAGCAGTTCCGAAGGATGGACCTTCCGCAGGAATTACGATGGCTACCGCGCTTATTTCGGCATTAACGGGCAAACCGATTAGACGTGAGGTAGGAATGACAGGTGAAATTACCTTAAGAGGAAGAGTGCTTCCAATCGGCGGCTTAAAGGAAAAATCCTTGAGTGCTCATCGTGCGGGTCTGACAAAAGTCATTCTTCCAAAGGATAATGAAAAGGATATCGAGGATATTCCTGAAAGTGTAAGGAATGAATTAGAATTTGTCCCTGTCTCCCATCTAGATGAAGTTTTAAAGCATGCCCTATTAGAAGGAGATACACAATGAAGGTAGTAAGTTCAGACATTGTCATCAGTGCAGTAAGGCCAGAACAGTATCCAGAAACCCATTTGCCTGAATTTGCTCTTGCTGGGCGTTCAAACGTTGGAAAGTCTTCTTTTATAAATAAGATGCTAAACCGAAAAGGATTAGCGAGGATTTCGTCGAAGCCGGGTAAAACACAAACGTTAAACTTTTTCCTAATCAATGAAATTCTCCATTTTGTTGATGTCCCTGGTTACGGATATGCCAAGGTGTCGAAGACGGAGAGGGCTGCATGGGGGAAGATGATTGAAACGTATTTTACCACTCGTGAGCAATTACGGGCAGTCGTATTAATCGTTGACTTACGCCATCCGCCGACTTCGGACGATGTGATGATGTATGATTTCTTAAAACATTATGAAATCCCGTGTGTTGTCATCGCAACGAAGGCAGATAAAATTCCAAGAGGTAAATGGCAAAAACATTTAAAAGTAACACGCGAAACATTAGAGCTTGATAAAAACGATCATCTTGTTGTGTTCTCTTCTGAAACCGGAGAAGGAAAAGACAAGACTTGGTCCATACTTGAGAGCTACATGTAAATTGAAACAAAGAAAACCGCCTGGCAGGTATATTACCAGGCGGTTTTTTATGGATTTTAAGAAAGTATAGAAATCTTTGAGAATTGTCCAGCTCTAGCGCCTAGCCAGTTTTCACCCTGAATAATCTACCTTGAGTATCTTGTAACAATCATGGCTTGATAAAGCGATGATTGTTACAGCTCGGGTCAAATAACCTTCGGCAAGTAAAGTCAAAGAGCGACTTTTCTTGCCGAAGAACATTTGCCTGTCAGGGCTGACTAAGGCGCTTGCGCTTTTCTTTGTTTATTTTTTCTTTTTTAGTAGAAAATAAATACCAACAACAATTAACAGAGCGGGCCAAAATTTCCAGATGAAGCTCATGCCATTTTGTAATAAGCCAAAGTAGCCGGCAATTTTATCATAAAATAGCAGCAATACAGCTAAAATGAGAAAAAGGAAAGCTTGAAACAAGCCTGTATTTGTTTTTTGAAATCGGAGGAAAAAACCAATTGAAATTATGAGAATGAGCATACCAATCGTATGGCTTGGCCAAAAGGACACATGACCGACGAGATGAAAATGGAGCCCAAAACCACTCATAATCACACCAGGAAGAATCGATTCATACTCCTTCGCTGAATAGCCTTGACCTAAAAAAGCAATTCCTACAATTAACAGCAAGGTAGGCCATGTATAAAATTGTTGAAAAATAGTTATGCCTGTTTGCTGCAATAAAAAGTAAGCTCCAAAACCAATTAGAATAATCCCAGGAAAAATACGCTGATTTTTCATTAAAAAACACCACTTCCAATAAGGTTCACTTGAATCTATTCTATTTTTTTGATACTGTACTTAAGGAAGTAAAAAATTAGTCCTATTATTTTTTTATCATAACATATAGTTTCATTTTCTGTTCACATTTTCGGAGCAAAAGTCGAATTTGCTCGTGATATAATCAAACTAGTTATTACTGTTAATGTACTATTAAGTGGGGGTGTACTAACCAAATGCATATTTTAGTAATCGGCCTTAACTATAAAACTGCCCCTGTAGAAATCCGTGAGCGGTTAACATTTAATGAAACCGAACTTGTGGATGCCATTAAAAAGTTAAACACCAAGAAAAGCATCCTAGAAAACATTATCTTGTCAACGTGTAATCGTACGGAGATTTATGCGGTCGTTGATCAGCTTCATACAGGCCGTTATTATATAAAAGAATTTCTGTCTGAATGGTTCGGCTTGGAACAAGCAGAATTCTCTCCATTCTTATTTATTTATGAAGACGATGGAGCCGTCGAGCATTTGTTTAACGTGACTTGTGGATTGAACTCCATGGTACTAGGGGAAACACAAATTCTTGGTCAGGTTCGTACGAGCTTCATGCTGGCACAACAAGAGGAAACGACCGGTTCTGTATTCAATCACTTGTTCAAACAAGCAGTTACGTTGGCAAAAAGAGGTCATTCAGAAACAGATATCGGTGCAAATGCCGTTTCTGTCAGTTATGCTGCCGTGGAATTGGCAAAGAAAATCTTCGGTTCCCTTGCCAACAAGCATGTATTGATTTTTGGAGCAGGGAAAATGGGTGAATTAGCAGCCCAGAACCTGCACGGGAACGGGGTTAAAAAAGTAACGGTTATTAATCGTACGTTCGATAAAGCGAAATCCCTTGCCAGCCGCTTTAATGGGGAAGCTAAGACCTTAGCAGACTTACAGCAGGCACTGATTGAAGCGGATATCTTAATCAGCTCAACAGGTGCAAAAGACTTTGTCATCACGAAAGAAATGATGGCTAAGGTAGAGAAAAAGCGCAAGGGCAAGCCATTGTTCATGGTAGATATTGCTGTACCGCGCGATTTAGACCCAAGAATTTCAGAACTTGAGAATGTCTTTTTATATGATATCGATGATTTAGAAGGCATTGTAGAGGCAAACCTTCAGGAGCGTCAAAAGGCAGCGGCAAAAATTAGACTGATGATTGAAAAAGAAATTGTGGATTTCAAACAGTGGTTAGGAATGCTTGGTGTAGTACCTGTCATCTCGGCACTGCGTGAAAAAGCGTTAGCCATCCAAGCTGAGACAATGGAAAGTCTAGAAAGAAAATTGCCGAATCTATCCGATCGTGACCTTAAAGTACTTAATAAACATACAAAGAGCATTATCAATCAGCTTTTAAAGGATCCGATTCTACAAGCGAAGGAATTGGCTGCAAGACCAGATGCCGAACAGGCAATGGACTTGTTTATGAAAATATTTAATATTGAAGAGCTTGTTGAAGAACAACATTCGAGAGCAGCCGAAGTTACCCCATCACCGGTTCTTAGACCGCAGGCTTCCTTTCAGTCATAAGGGGTACATTCTATGTTTGACGTCTTTATGACAAGGCTTCATGAATTAACGGTTGTTCTATATGCCTTCAGTGTGTTGTTATATTTCTTTGATTTCATTCACCATAACCGGAAGGCGAACCGAATTGCCTTCTGGTTACTTGCATTTGTATGGGTTTTACAAACGGTCTTCCTATTTTTCTATATGACGAAAACAGGAAGGTTCCCTGTATTAACTATTTTTGAGGGACTCTATTTTTATGCCTGGGTATTAGTAACATTGTCAATTGTGATTAATCACTTACTACGAGTCGATTTTATCGTCTTTTTTACCAATATCCTTGGCTTTACCGTTATGGCCATCCATACTTTTGCACCGATGCAATATCATTCACAGATCATGGCAAAACAGTTGGTGTCGGAACTACTATTAATCCATATAACAATGGCGATTCTTTCGTATGGGGCCTTTTCACTTTCGTTTGTCTTTTCAGCCCTTTACCTGCTTCAATACGATTTATTGAAACAAAAAAAGTGGGGAACTCGGCTAGTAAGGCTGGCAGATTTAGATAAACTCGAAAGGTCATCTTACATAACAGCTGTCATTGGTGTCCCGATGCTACTCCTTAGTCTAATTTTAGGCTTACAGTGGGCCTTTCTAAAGGTACCTGGAATGCCGTGGTATGATATGAAAATTATTGGGTCGTTTTTATTGCTTACAGCTTACAGCATTTATTTATATCTCCGGATCGGAAAAAATCTATCTGGCAGGAAATTAGCCATTTGGAATACCGCTTCTTTTTTAATAGTATTAATTAACTTTTTCTTATTTGGTCGATTATCATCTTTCCATTTATGGTATTCATAATCCTAGGAGGCAGTCATGAGAAAAATTATTGTAGGTTCTAGACGGAGCAAATTGGCATTAACTCAAACCAATTGGGTGATTGAACAGCTGAAGAAGCTGGATCCCCGCTTTGAGTTTGAAGTAAAAGAAATCGTAACCAAAGGCGATAAAATCCTTGATGTTCAACTTTCAAAAGTGGGTGGCAAAGGGTTATTCGTTAAGGAAATAGAGCAAGCTATGCTTGATAAAGAGATTGATATGGCCGTTCATAGTATGAAAGACATGCCAGCTGTATTACCTGAGGGTCTTACAATCGGCTGTATTCCTTTCCGTGAAGACCACCGTGATGCTCTGATTTCGAGAGATCATGTGAAATTGAAAGATTTAAAGCCGGGTGCCATTGTGGGTACGAGCAGCCTTCGCCGCAGTGCTCAAATATTAGCTCAACGTCCTGACTTAGAGATTAAATGGATTCGCGGAAATGTCGATACTAGACTAGCAAAATTAAAGGAAGAAGAATATGATGCCATCATATTAGCAGCCGCTGGGCTTTCCCGTCTTGGATGGGCAACAGACGTTGTAACTGAATTTATTGATGCAGATATTTGTATTCCGGCTGTCGGCCAAGGAGCATTATCTATTGAATGCCGTGAGGATGATAAGGAATTACTAGAACTATTTGAAAAATTCACTTGTAAGAAAACAGAAAGAGCGGTCCGTGCAGAACGTGCCTTCCTGCAAAAAATGGAGGGTGGCTGCCAGGTGCCAATTGCCGGCTTTGCCCGTGTGGATGAAAATGACGAAGTCGTGTTGAATGTACTCGTTGCTTCTCCAGAGGGTCAAGAGATCTACAAAGAGGAACTAAGAGGCCAAAATCCGGAAGAGCTTGGTGTGCAGGCTGCTGACTTATTAATTGAAAAAGGAGCCAAGGACCTGATTGAAAAGGTAAAACGGGAGCTTGAAGGTCGATGATCCAATCGTTGCCCCTGCTTGATAAAAAGGTTCTTGTTCCAAGAGGGGAGAGCCATGCAAGATCCTTTTCACAGCTTGTGGAAAGAGAAGGAGGGATTCCTATTGAAATCCCTCTTATTGCCTTTCGACCCGTTGAACAAATCGATCGCTTTCAAGACTCCTTGAAGGCCCTTGATACATATGACTGGATTATTTTTACGAGCAATGTAACGGTTGAAACCTTTTTTTCTTTTTACAAAAAAGAAATGATAGGCGAAGCTTTTCCGAAAATCGCTGTGATTGGTAAAAAGACGGCAGAGGTTTTAATGGAAAAAGGATTGACTCCTGCATTTATCCCATCTGCATATGTAGCAGAGGTGTTTGTGGAGGAGTTTCAGCCCTATATCCAACATGGTATGCGGGTTTTGCTACCAAAAGGAAATCTTGCGCGGGAATACATTTCGCAGGCTTTGACAGAAGTCGGTGCTGTAGTGGATGAAATTGTTATTTACGAAACATATCTGCCCGATGAAAGCCGAGAAAAATTGGCTAGAATGTTAGCAGTTGAACAGTTGGATATTTTGCTGTTTACTAGTCCTTCTACAGTGGACCATTTGATGGAGGTAGTTAACACGTACGGACTCGAGCAACAGCTGAAAAAGTGTGTTATTGGTTGTATTGGACCGGTAACAGAAAAAAAGCTGGCGGAATACGGACTGCCTGTTCATGCTTCGCCACAAGAATATACCGTTAAAGACATGATAAAAAGCACAATTGCTTACTTAGATAGGGAGGAAACATAAATGGAACTTCAATTCAAACGTCACCGCCGCCTGCGTTCTAGTGCCAGCATGCGCGCGCTTGTTAGAGAAAATCATCTGAAGGCGGAGGACTTTATTTATCCGCTGTTTATTTATGAAGGGGAAAACATTCGCAACGAAGTGTCGTCAATGCCGGGTGTATTCCAGGTATCAATCGATCATCTTCATGCAGAAATGGAAGATATCGTGGCACACGGTATTAAGTCTGTTCTATTATTCGGTATTCCAGCGACTAAGGATGCTTGTGGTGAACAAGCCTACCATGACCACGGGATCGTTCAGGTAGCAACACGTTATATTAAAGAGCATTTCCCAGAAATCATCGTTGTAGCAGATACTTGTTTATGCGAATACACAAGCCATGGACACTGTGGTGTTGTGGAAGGCGAGAAGATTCTAAACGATGAGTCATTAGATCTTCTTGTAAAAACAGCTATTGCACAAGCTCAAGCAGGGGCTGACATTATTGCGCCATCTAACATGATGGATGGCTTTGTGGCTGCGATCCGTGCGGGTCTTGATGAAGCTGGTTTTACAGAGATTCCAATTATGTCTTATGCCGTGAAATATGCTTCTGCATTCTACGGACCATTCCGTGAAGCAGCAGAAGGTGCACCACAATTCGGTGACCGTAAAACCTATCAAATGGATCCTGCAAACCGCATGGAAGCATTCAGAGAAGCGGAATCAGATGTGGCAGAGGGTGCGGATTTCTTAATTGTTAAGCCAGGTATGCCATACCTTGATATTGTTCGTGATATGAAAAATACCTTTAACCTGCCTATCGTTATTTATAACGTAAGCGGTGAATACTCCATGATTAAGGCCGCTTCTGCTAACGGCTGGATTGACGAGAAGAACACAGTGCTTGAAATGTTGATGGGGATGAAGCGCGCGGGTGCAGACTTGATCATCACCTATGCAGCAAAAGATGCGATTCGCTGGTTAAAAGAAGACCAATAATCATTTTTGAAAAGAGGGAAAAGGATGCGCTCGTATACTAATTCGATTGAAGCATTTAAAGAAGCCCAAAACCTGATGCCCGGCGGCGTAAACAGCCCGGTTCGTGCATTTAAATCAGTAAATATGGACCCGATTTTTATGGAAAGAGGAAAAGGGTCTAAGATTTATGATATCGATGGCAATGAATACATCGACTATGTTCTTTCATGGGGACCACTGATTCTTGGTCATACCAATGACCGTGTTGTAGAAGCGATGAAAAAGGTAGTGGAGCTTGGCACAAGCTATGGTGCTCCTACCTTGATGGAAAATGAGCTGGCAAAGCTTGTAATTGAACGTGTTCCATCGATCGAAGTCGTTCGCATGGTATCTTCCGGTACAGAAGCAACGATGAGTGCTCTTCGTTTAGCAAGAGGCTATACAGGCCGTAATAAGATTTTAAAATTTGAAGGCTGTTACCACGGTCACGGGGATTCTCTTTTAATTAAAGCGGGTTCAGGTGTGGCTACGCTAGGTCTTCCGGACAGCCCTGGAGTTCCACAAGGTGTGGCATCAAATACGATTACCGTGGCCTATAACGACCTTGAAGGCGTAAGATATGCGTTTGAACAATTCGGTGATGATATCGCGTGTATCATTGTTGAACCTGTGGCTGGAAATATGGGTCTTGTTCCTCCACTTCCAGGCTTCTTGGAAGGGCTGCGCGAGATTACTTCAACTAACGGGGCATTGCTTATCTTTGACGAGGTTATGACCGGTTTCCGCGTGGGCTACAACTGTGCACAAGGATTCTTTAATGTAACACCTGATATTACGTGTCTTGGAAAAGTAATCGGTGGCGGACTTCCAGTAGGAGCATACGGTGGTAAAGCCGAAATCATGCGCCAAATCGCTCCAAGCGGGCCAATTTATCAAGCAGGAACTCTTTCAGGTAACCCGCTTGCCATGACAGCCGGATATGAAACCTTGAGCCAATTAACTCCAGAACATTATGAAGAGTTTATCCGCAAGGGTGATCTTCTAGAAAAAGGCTTTAAGGCAGCTGCGGAAAAATATGATATTCCAATCACATTCAACCGCGCTGGTTCCATGATTGGTTTCTTCTTTACCAATGAAGAGGTTGTTAATTTTGAAAAAGCAAAAACATCTAATTTAGATTTCTTTGCTGAATACTACCGTGAAATGGCGGAGCAGGGTATCTTTTTACCACCTTCTCAATTCGAGGGATTATTCTTATCGACTGCCCACACGGATGAAGATATCGAGAAGACAATTCAAGCAGCGGAAGTTGCTTTTTCGAAGCTTAAATAAAATTTGGAGCACTCACCTGAATTTTGGTGGGTGCTTTTTTTGTGGGGTGGGTGTATTGGTTGGTAAAATATGGAAAAATATCCAATATCCTCGAAAAATGAGCCAATCTCCATCGAAAATCAGCCAATCTCCATCGAAAATCAGCCAATCACTAATAAAAATCAGCCAATCACGTTTAATTTTGAGCCAATCAATTAAAATTCATTTTATAAATACCAAAATTTGTGTAAAAAGGCGTACATTTTGGTGTGAAATTACACTCCGTCATACCGGTGAACTGATTTATCGGCGAATTCTCCCATGTTATCAGCGAATTCCAATCCTCTATCAGCGAATTTTCCCATGTTATCGGCGAATTCAGACCTTTTATCAGCGAATCTGAAAATCGACCCAAGTTTGCAACCGAATACGAACGAATCAAACCAGAATAACCCTAATTCTTTTCCTTCCACCATAATGTTTTTATCATAAATAAATCCCTTCGTTCATAGAGTGAAAGTGACATAGTGATTTTGCGTGAAGGATACGAAAGGAGGAGTCGCTTTGTCCCAAGAGAATCAATCGTGCCTACGATTTTCTTTGGAGGAATCTTTGTGGTTTAGAAAAGGACAGGAAGTCGAGGAACTTCTATCGATTTCTCTAGACCCGGATATTACCATCCAGGAAAACGATCAGTACGTAACCATACGTGGTTCGTTGGAGCTTACCGGCGAATATAAAAGTTACGAATCTAGCAATGAGGGCGGGGACGACGAAGTAACGTCCCAAAAGTTTGTCGAGAGGGTGGCTGAACGCGAGGAAGAAGGTACTTGTGAGTTTTCACATCGTTTCCCAGTCGATATCACCATCCCGAATAATCGGATTCAAAGCATCTATGACATCGATGTTCTCGTGGAATCCTTTGACTATTCAACGCCAGAGCGCAGTTGTCTCAAGCTATCTGCTGAGCTGACCATCAGTGGGTTATATGGCTCGGAGCAGCAGCAACAAGAAGAACAACCAGAGTATGAGATACTTAACCGTTACGAAACAGAAGAAGAAGAGGAAGAAGAAGCAGCCATTGAACAAGCGGCTGTCCAAAGCACATACCAGAACAACTATTTATTCGAAGCAGAGGCAAGAAAGCAACAGGAAGAAGAAAGTGTGGAAGCTGTGCCGAGATTTCCAACTTTCAACTATCAGCCGTCAGCAGAGGAACAGGAAGAATATGAACCTGCCTGGGCAAGAAGCGAGCCTAGTCAGCCGGTTGAAGTTGAAGAAGAAGTAGTGGTTGTTCATGAAGAGGCAGCACCACAAATAGAGGTAGTCTTCGAAGAGGAAGTCGTACACGTAGAAGAAAGCTCTTCTTCATCCTCATCTGATGAACCACCGAAGGCGAAAAAGAAAAAGCCAGCCAAGAAGAAGAGTATGACGCTCACGGAATTTTTTGCAAGGAAAGACGAAGCCTCTGACCAAGCGAAATTAAGAGTTTGTATTGTACAAAAAGGCGATACCGTAAATACCCTTGCAGATCGTTATGATGTAACGGTACAAAATCTATTGCGCGTTAACAATCTAGAACTCAATCAAGATGTGTACGAGGGGCAGGTCTTATACATCCCAAGTGCATTTGTAAGTAGATAATGATTCACAAAAGGTGAGCGGGTTTTCTTTGACCTGCTCAGCTTCTTTTAAAAGCTAATTCGGCTTTTTCATTGAAAGAAGGGCGAATTCAAATGAATGAGACCAATCTAGTACAACAACTGGCACCGATTTTACAAAACTATTATATTGAACCTCATTTTGTTGAGGATTATGGGACGGTTCAAAAAATTTACTCCCATAAAGGGACATTTGCCTTAAAGAAAATCAATCCTGCTATTGGGACGGATTTCATTCGTCATGTGCATCTACTTTATCAAAAAGGGTTTAATCGAATCGTGCCAATTTATCCGACGATGGACGGCAGGTATGCCGTGCTTCACGAGAATGAATTGTATTATCTGATGCCCTGGATGTCTAATGATGTAACAAGTAACCGTGAAACTACCAATCAGCAATTATTTCGCGAATTAGCAAGGCTCCATACTCTTTCGGCAAAAGAAGTAACGGTCAATAAAGAAGAACGAACGGAGCATTATGAAAAAACGATTCAGCAAATGGAAAAACATCAAGAATTCCTTGAGGGCTTTATCGATCAATGTGAAAAAAAGACCTACATGTCACCGTTTGAACTGTTGTATTGCATGTATTACAACGAAATAAGCCAGGCGCTAAGGTTTTCCAAGTCAAAGTTTGAAGAATGGTACGAAAACACAAAGGATACTGAAAAAGCTCGCATGGTGATTACGCACGGGAAATTAGCTGCCGAGCATTTCTTATTTGATGATCGCGGGTACGGCTATTTCATTAACTTTGAGAATGCCCGATATGGTTCGCCCATCCATGATCTTCTTCCGTATCTTTCTCGTGCCATCAATACGAGACCGAAGCGGAATGATACAGCGATTGACTGGGTGTATCATTATCTAAAATATTTTCCATACAAGCCGGATGAGAAGCTATTATTCTTCAGCTATTTAGCCCTTCCGATACCGATCATTCAGGTGGCGGAAAGCTATTACCGCAAGCAGAAGCCCAAGAATGAATTGAAGTATGTGACCCAGTTACAACAAAAGTATTGGCATTTAAAGAATTCGGAGTATATTGTGATGAAAATGACGGAAATTGAAAATGCACAGAAAGCAAAAGAAGGAGCCCAGCAGCAGTCATAACTCTGCAAGATGGGCTCCTTAAACTATGTCAAAATAGATAGAAACAGCAATGACAAGAAAACAGGTTAATAGCAATACATCGAAAATAGTTGGTAAAAGCAATGTCCGGATAAATTGAAAAATAGTAAACGGAACAATCAACTGGGCAGCAATCCTTCGGCACGTAATGAACCAAGGTTTGTATTTGTACTTATGAAAATTCCTCTTCATCCCAGAACCTCCCCATTGGGATTTGACATTTATTTATATATATTCCAAATGCCCATAGAAGTTCTCCATTAAATACATACAGTATAAAAAATAAAAAAATTGGTTATCATGATTGACGTCAAACCCTTTTTTTCGGTAGTATAACTATATAATTTAAAAAACAAAGCATAGACAGGGAAGAGTACGATGCCATCCTGCTTTTAGAGAGGGAAATCATTAGCTGAAAGATTTCCTAAGAGGAACATCAGAAGGTCGCCCTAGAGCTTCTTTAGCGAACGGATTCAATGATCCTATTAGTTGAAGACGGATGAAATCCGTTATCCCGTTAAGTGCCAATCCAGTTTTTTATGGATTGGAAAAAAGGTGGTACCGCGAAGCAAACTCCATTCGTCCTTTTATGACGATTGGGGTTTTTTGTTTTTCAGTGGAAAGGATTACAAGAAGGAGGAAGTAACATGGAAACAAAAGGATTAACAATGCCAACGAAGTACGATCCACAGACAATAGAAAAAGGTCGTTATGACTGGTGGCTGCAAGGAAAGTATTTTGAAGCGAAAGATGATGAGGGAAAACAACCGTATACCGTTGTTATTCCACCACCAAACGTAACAGGAAAGCTTCACCTAGGTCACGCATGGGATACAACCCTTCAAGATATCGTTACACGAATGAAACGGATGCAAGGCTATGATGTCCTTTGGCTTCCTGGTATGGACCATGCCGGAATTGCCACACAGGCAAAGGTAGAACAGAAACTGCGCAGTGAAGGCAAGAGCCGTTACGATTTAGGCCGTGAAAAGTTTGTTGAAGAGACATGGAAGTGGAAGGAAGAATATGCTTCACACATCCGTCAGCAATGGTCAAAGCTTGGCTTAGGTCTTGATTACAGCCGTGAGCGTTTCACATTAGATGAAGGCTTATCAGATGCGGTTCGCGAAGTATTCGTTACCCTTTATAATAAAGGCCTAATCTATCGCGGCGAATATATCATTAACTGGGACCCTTCAACAAAAACAGCCCTATCTGACATTGAAGTTATCTACAAAGATGTTCAGGGTGCCTTTTACCATATGAAATATCCATTAGCAGATGGTTCTGGCTCGATCGAGGTTGCAACTACACGTCCAGAAACCATGCTTGGTGATACAGCGGTTGCGGTACATCCGGAAGACGATCGCTACAAGCATTTGATTGGAAAAACAGTCATTCTGCCAATCGTTGGCCGTGAAATTCCAATTGTTGCAGACGATTATGTAGATATGGACTTCGGTTCTGGGGCAGTAAAAATTACACCTGCACATGACCCGAACGATTTCGAACTAGGGAACCGTCACAATCTTGAGCGTATACTTGTGATGAACGAAGACGGTTCTATGAATGACAAAGCAGGAAAATATAAAGGCATGGATCGCTTCGAATGCCGTAAGCAAATCGTGAAAGACCTTCAAGAACAAGGCGTTCTTTTCAAAATTGAAGAGCATCTTCATTCCGTTGGTCACTCTGAGCGTAGTGGTGCAGTAGTTGAACCATATCTTTCTACACAATGGTTTGTAAAAATGCAGCCGCTCGCTAATGAAGCGATAGCCCTACAAGAGAAAGAAAATAAAGTAAACTTCGTTCCTGACCGTTTTGAAAAAACGTATCTACGTTGGATGGAAAATATCCGCGACTGGTGTATTTCACGTCAGCTCTGGTGGGGACACCGTATTCCAGCTTGGTACCACAAGGAAACAGGAGAAGTTTTTGTAGGTCATGAAGCACCAGCAGACGCAGAGAACTGGGAGCAGGATAAAGACGTACTTGATACTTGGTTCAGTTCAGCATTATGGCCGTTCTCAACCATGGGTTGGCCTAACAAGGAAGCCGCCGATTTCAAACGCTACTTCCCAACAGACGTTCTTGTAACGGGTTACGATATCATTTTCTTCTGGGTATCCAGAATGATTTTCCAAAGTATTGAATTCACTGGCGAGCGTCCATTCAAAGATGTTCTGATCCACGGTTTGGTTCGGGATGAACAAGGTCGCAAAATGAGTAAATCGCTTGGAAACGGTGTCGATCCAATGGATGTGATTGATCAATACGGGGCAGACTCCTTACGATACTTCCTATCAACAGGATCGTCACCAGGTCAGGACTTACGCTACAGCACCGAAAAGGTAGAGGCAACTTGGAACTTTGCGAATAAAATTTGGAATGCTTCCCGTTTTGCCTTAATGAACATGGATGGCCTAACCTACGAAGAAATTGATTTCAGTGGTGAAAAATCAGTAGCAGATAAGTGGATTTTAACAAGATTAAATGAAACGATCGACCACGTAACAAAGCTTTCTGACCGCTATGAATTCGGTGAAGTAGGCCGCGCGCTATACAACTTCATTTGGGATGACTTCTGTGACTGGTACATCGAAATGGCGAAACTTCCATTATACGGTGAAGATGAAGCGGCTAAGAAAACCACTCGTTCCATTTTAGCTTATGTATTAGACCAGACGATGCGTCTATTACATCCGTTCATGCCATTCATTACCGAGGAAATTTGGCAGAACCTTCCACATGCTGGAGAGTCCATTACGACAGCTGCATGGCCAGAAGTAAAGCCAGAGCTTTCCGATGAACAGGCTGCACAAGATATGAAGCTTCTCATGGAAATGATTCGTGCGGTACGAAATATTCGTGCGGAAGTAAACACACCAATGAGCAAGAAAATTAAAATGCTGGTTAAAGCGAAGGACGAACAAGTTCTAAAAGCGATTGAAACGAATCGCAGCTATATCGAGCGCTTCTGTAATCCAGAGGAATTACAAATGGGCATCGATATGGAATCACCTGAAAAAGCGATGACGGCTGTTATTACAGGCTTAGAAATCATTCTTCCGCTTGAAGGTTTAATTAATATCGACGAAGAAATCGCTCGTCTTGAAAAAGAATACGAGAAGTTAAATAAAGAAGTAGAACGTGTCCAAAAGAAATTAAGCAATGAAGGCTTCATGAAAAAAGCACCTGAAAGTGTCGTTGCTGAAGAGCGTGCCAAAGAACAGGACTATCTAGAAAAGAGAGGCATTGTTGAAGCACGCATTAAAGAATTAAGAGGGTAATAACAGTTGGTGAGGCGAATTCCAGATTGGAATTCGTCTTCCCTTTATAAAAAGAAACTAAATGGGGTGTCAGGAATGTTTACAACATATAAAGAAGCCCTTGACTGGATCCATGCAAGATTACGGCTTGGAATTAAGCCGGGTTTAAAACGGATGGAATGGATGATGGACAAGCTGGGGTCCCCTGAAAACAAGATCAAAACGATTCATGTAGGTGGGACAAACGGAAAAGGGTCAACGGTCACCTATCTCCGCAATATTTTAGAAGCAGCAGGCTATACAGTTGGTACCTTTACCTCACCATATATCGAGCAATTTAATGAAAGAATTAGTGTCAACGGAAAACCAATCTCAGATGAGGAATTAGTCAAACTCGCAAATGTGATTCGCCCATTGGCAGACGAATTAGAAGAAACAGAGCTTGGTGGACCGACTGAATTCGAAGTCATCACCGCTATGTCTTTTTATTATTTTGCTGAGATGGGAAAAGTGGACGTGGTTGTTTACGAAGTAGGGTTAGGGGGACGATTTGATTCTACGAATATCATTCATCCACTAACCTCAATTATTACCAATATCGGTTTGGATCACACGAATATCCTTGGAAACACTTATGAGGAAATTGCTTTTGAAAAGGCAGGAATCATTAAGGAACATACTCCAATTTTTACTGCTGTTAAACATCCAGGCGCCTTAAAGGTAATTGAAAAACAAGCTGAAAACATGAAGGCCCCTATTTACCGATTGAACAAGGAATTCTTTATCAGTGAACACGAATCAAAGGCAAAGGGCGAGATCTTCAATTTAACGACACCAACACAAACCTTGTATGGGATTGAAATCAGTATGATCGGTAAGCATCAAACTGAAAATGCAGCCCTTGCTGTCTGTGCTGCGGAATACTTAAATCAAGAGGGCTCGTTTGCAATTTCCGAACAAGCCATTCGCGATGGTTTAAAAAATGCCTACTGGCCAGGAAGATTTGAAATCTTATCAGATAAACCGTTAGTTATTATCGATGGGGCTCACAATGAGGAAGGAATTACTGCCTTAGTACATGAGTTATCCACCAGATACCACGAAAGAAACATTCATATTGTATTTGCAGCATTAAAGGATAAAAAGCTGGATGAAATGATTGCTAAGCTCGACCAAGTGGCTAATCAGATTTCCTTTGTCAGCTTTGATTTTCCGCGAGCAGCGGCTGGAGAAGAATTACTGAAAATCAGCCAGTCCTCTAATAAAGTGGCTGTTTCGGACTGGAAAACCTATTTATTAGAGGAAATCGAGACTCTAGATTCTACTGGTATGCTCGTAATCACTGGTTCACTCTATTTTATTTCTGAGATTAAACCACATTTATGTAAATATTTGAAAAATATGACGATTTCTTTGTGACAAGCCAATATAAAAGTGGTAAAATATTTTTATCTTGAATTAATGATAATTAGAGGAGGTGGGTTTAGATGGTTAAACCACAAACAAAAAAAGCGATATTTCTTGCATGGTTCTTAATAGTTCCAGCAGGTCTGTGGTTTACTTATCAAGCGTATCCTCCTGATATTTCCGGGTATTGGATAGATCTATTGGCATTTTTACTGTTAACCTCTGTGGTTGCCTCCATGCCAATTGTTATTAATGAAACGTTTATTTTTTTAATTCAATGGGTGGCCCTAGCTACCTTTTTGCGGTTTGGCTTGTTTATTGAAATTATCTTTGCACAAATTGCGGTTGTTGTATTATTGCTAAAGCTAAGGATACTTCGTAAAGGAGAGTATTTCCGCCTGCCGCTTAACCTGATTATGTTCTTTTTTGTTTCATTTTTAAGTGGTGCATTTTACTATTTAGTAGGAGGCCGAACAGGTCTCGGGCTACAAACTAATGCTAATTTTTTGTTACTTGCTGGCTTGTATGCAGTTTTAAGCTACACCTTAAATCAAATCATTCTAGCTTTTAACGTATATGTCATCTATAAAATTAAGGGATCTTTTTTTGGAAAAGAATTATTTGTTGAGACAATTACAACAATTATTACCTTCCCAATTGGATTTGTTTTGTACATTCTCTATAATAATAACCAGGTAGGCTTACTTTCTCTACTATTTGTTGGAGTTCCGTTTGTAAGCCTATCTATGGTTTTTAATCTGTATTATTCTAGTGAAAAAATCAATGAGTACCTGCAAAAAGCAGCGGAAATTGGCCACAAGATGGCCGAAAAGCTACTTACAAACGATGTAGTTGACCTATTCATCCAAAAGTTAACTGAAATGCTGCCAGTTGATTATGCCTATATCCTTGAGGCTAATGGTGATGAACTGAAATTGATTCGCCACCTTGAATCTGGGAATACGATTTCAAATGTCAAACATTCAATGAGTATCCATGAAGGAATTAGTGGGATGGTTTGGGCTAACCGAAAGGCTTTTTTATTTAAAGCAAAGAAGGATTGGATCCAATATTCAAATGACTACATTCCAAAAGATGCTGAAAGCATTCTGGGTGTTCCTATTATTAGAAGTAAAAAGTTAATTGGGGTCTTATTGTTAGCATCTAGAAAAAAACGTGCATATGAAAAATCTCAGCTAATGATAATTGATATTCTATGTTCTCATTTTGCCATCGCAATAGAAAATGCCCGTCATTATGAATTAACAAAGAGACAGAGTGAAAGGTGTTCTTTAACGAACTTATACAATTACCGCTACTTTGAGAACATGCTAACTGAGGAATATGAGAAACTCACTCGGTTTGAGCGTAAAGTGTTGTCATTAATCATTCTCGATATTGACCACTTTAAACAGGTAAATGATACCTACGGTCATCAAAGCGGAAACGAAATCCTTTGTGAACTGGCAAAACGTCTAAGTAATCTTGCTGGAGGACTTGGAACTGTAGCCCGTTATGGTGGCGAAGAGTTTGTTGTCCTGCTACCAGATGTAACAAAAGAAGAAGCATATCAAATGGCTGAACTCATCCGTCAATCCATCGCAAACTGGCCGTTTTGTATAAGTCAGTCATTAGATCAGAAGCATCAACAGGTGAAAATCACCGCTTCTATCGGAGTGGCAACTGCGCCGGAAGATGCTGAAGATCCATTAGCATTGATACGTCATGCAGACAGAGCTCTTTATGTTGGGGCTAAGAGGGCTGGACGCAATCGGGTGGCGGAGTATTCTTCATGTTAAAAAGGAGTGAGACTGTTTATAAAACAGTCTCACTCCTTTTTGTTTATTTATAATCAACATTATTGATTACTGTATTTATATCATCTCCCCAGTTAATTTGGAAAGTTGAAGGGATGTAAGTTCCACATTCTGATTTAAAGACTGCGTCGGTTACCCTATAAGGAGACGTCGTACTACCATTTACTTTCCCATATACTAATAACTTCCCTGCTGGATTACTTGTAGAAACGGAAATGCTCCCAGCAGTCAAATCGCCTCGTACACACATTTTAGAGGAAGATCCTATTGATAACGATTTAGCCACTGTGGCATTTCCTCCAATCTGTATTCTAGATGTACCATAAATATCTAAATGGCCACCGAAATATGCATTATCCTTAGTTTCCACTTTAAAATTCAATGCCTTATTCATATTATTTCCGATGGAAATTGGTCCCTCAGCATGAATGGAAATATTACTTTTATTATTTTCATTACCTGTCCCAACTTGAGTAAATGAACCTGTAGTATAAATAGTTTGAGTTGACTTTTTAAATAGATTATTTCCATTGAAATTCCCGTTTCCAATTATATAAACTTCGGTGCAATCCAGAGTAGTACATCCAGCTTTAGGCTTTAGAATTTCATTATAGCTTGGTAGAGAATAGGTACCAGAAGTACCACTGTTTGCCAAATTAGAAATAGTATCTAAATTTATTGACATTTTAGCCGTAAGTTTGGATCCGCTACTTGTTGTATTTTCCTGACCAAGAATATCAAATGTAATAAAAACTTTGCTAGCATTCAAATCAGTACCTGGTGTAGCTATTAAATTACTAATCGTAAATGAAGCATTAGTATCACTTATTGGAATTGCCGCTTGTGTACTACCTATGGGAAAGCTTTTTTGTATTTCATCTGCAAGAACAATTGCTGTCTGTTTTTTGAAATTTGCCGTAGGTGTTGCTGTCATTATTGCCTTTACTCTATCGTTTACAACACTTTGTTTAGACTCAAATAGATTTTGAACCGCTACTTGATAATATGTTACGCCCATTTCGGCAGTATCGATCGAAAGTGATTTCTTTTCTACCACTTGGTTTTGCTTCACACTTGAAAAGGCTTGACCCATGAAAGACAGAAACACGACCATAAAAATTACTACTATTAGCAAAACTGTAACAAGTGCATAACCTTGTTCA
Source organism: Bacillus sp. SORGH_AS_0510 (assembly GCF_030818775.1). Classification (NCBI taxonomy): domain Bacteria; kingdom Bacillati; phylum Bacillota; class Bacilli; order Caryophanales; family Bacillaceae; genus Bacillus; species Bacillus sp. SORGH_AS_0510. The sequence goes on from NZ_JAUTAU010000001.1 coordinate 1,726,865, forward strand.
CTCTTAGTGATTAACATTAATAACCAACCCCTTTCATTCGAAAAAGAAATGTACTTATAGTCAGATTATTTCCTGGATTGTTTTTATCACTAGTATTTATATTAAGTTTGATGTCAGATTTGTTGGGTTCAATATTAATCGGTCCAGAACCTTGATTAATAGAGTCAACTATTATATCAATCTTGTAACAAATTTGTGAATGGCTAAATACTTGTGTTTGAGTTGCAGTAGAGGTGTCTTTTTGATAGTTAACAGTTATATCACAATTGGAAGATTTGATTGAATAATTAATATTTGTTTGATGTATCTTTTTAAGGTTGGTAATAAGAATGTTTGTTTCCTGCTGCATAGAGTTTCTGGATATTGCTTTTTTAGAATAAGAATAGCCCTGAAAAAAAACATTCGAAATAACAACACCAATAATTGAAAGAATTGCTACTGCAATTAAAACCTCGATAAGTGTTATGCCTCGTTCATTTCGACTCAATAAATAACCTCTCCTATCTAAGAACATAACCATATGTTTCACTAACAAGCTTACCTTTCTTATTAAATAATTGAACTCTGATTAGATGTGCTTTAGTTACTTTGGATTCTTTACTAGGTAAAATGTTTATCCTAATAGTCACATCATAGTTGTTTTTTGTTGTATAAAAATAATAATAGACACCTTCTGTTTTTTTATTACTAGGCAAATCATCTAAGGTGTCATTTGTAGGATCGACAAGAAATGCTTTCAGATCATCCATGCCTTGCCATTCAATAAGTACTTCTTTTGCGGTATTAATTGCTTGGGTTTTACTTTCATTCTGATTATTCATAAATCCCATTTGAGGAAAAAAGCTCATAAAAGATAAAAAGATAATTGATAATAATGTAATTGATATTAATACCTCAATGAGTGTTAATCCATCTTCATTTTTGATTTCGTTCATAAATAATTCTTTCCCTTCAGGGCGTTTTGTCATATAGAAGTAAAAGTTTTTTTAGTTTAGCATAAATTTTAGTAGTTTTGACCTATTATTAATTTCCAGTCCTTTTAAAATAGTTAATAGTATTATACAATATTTAGTAGGCGTTTTTTGTCTAATTTTTGAAGAAATCGATAAAAAATATAAGACTTTGCAAAAAAATGTAGTTAAATAGTATAAAGGATTGTTAATTAGAGGGTGGTATTGGATGATATCAATTATATGGGCCTTAAGTTCTATGTTTGTGTTTTTTCTCATTATTGCTTTTTTACCGCTGGGATTGACGATAAAAGGGAAATTTCTGCTTTCGTTTGTTTGTTTTTTGTTTGCTCTAGGAGGGCTTGCCTCAGTAGTCTCATTTCCTTTATGGCAAACGGTATTAATGTTAGGGGTATTAATCATACTTGCAGCATATTTCTTGGTAACCCGCTTAGGAACTTTACTATTGAAACAAACTCCTAGTTTCCAGAAAGAATGGTCAAAAGAAATAATTAATCCTTTTTCTAATTCAAAATTTGTTTTTGAGCAAGGTGACACTTCACTTGACTTAACTGATCTGAGTCAATCAGAATCGTCCTTTGAAGATAACCTAACTCCCCCAGTCTTATCGATTCAACCACTAGATAATGAGCAGGAAGTAGAGAAAATTGAGAGTTACTTACTTGAAGAGGACATCTCAATCTTTCTAGAGAAAGAGTCCGAATCTGAAGTTGTTGAGTTACGTGAAGAAGAGCCAGAAGTTGGCTATTTATCTGAAATAGAGAGTTTAATAGATGAGGAAATTGTTGAAAAGGAAGAGAAGATAAACAGAGATTGGTTAGAAGAGCTGGATGATCTTTTGCCACTTGATGAAGTTGCTGCAGAAAAAGCAGATATTGAGGAAGAGAAAAAGATCTCATTACTAAAATAATGTTGGGGGGTGGCAGATAATTTGAAAGCAAATAAGCAAATGTTAAAGGTGTTTGTGGTTTTATTTTTTGGTACAGCATTTATTTTTAGCTTTTCCCATTATGGTGCCAAAGCATTTGAAAATATGACAAATGCCGATGGGAGATATTCTGATGGAACAGCAATAGGGGATCTTGATGTTTCAGGAAAATCAGAAGAAGAGGCTATGAATCTACTAGAACAAAAGTATATGAATTGGACAAAGGAAGCATCAATGGAGTTACAATACGGTGAAATGGCTGCCTCTATTGACTTAACTGTGTTCCATTTAGATGCAAAGCAAACAATCGACTCTATTAGAGATGGACAGAAAAATACAGCTATTATTGCAACGGAAAAGCAACAGGTAATCAAACAAGTGAACGTACTTTTTCCACAAGTAGCAACTAATGAGCTTGATATAGACAAACTCACTCAAGATTTAAACCAAACTGCATCACAATTCGAAACAGTTGCGCATTCGTTTAATCTTTACGATAATTACCTGTTATCTAGTCAAAGTACGAAATTAAATACTGCCATCCTAGATTTAAATGAAATTCCTAAAGAGTTGCTTACAGTGATTGAAGAAGATCCGAAAATTGAACTGAAACAAGATGCTTCATTTTCATTACTAGAGTGGGTAAAGGCACATAATGTGCAAGATCCATATACAGTAGATGTTTTAGCTACAGGTATTTATCAAGCAATCTTGCCAACAAACTTTTCAATCATTGAAAGAAATATCAGTAGTTCACTACCAGAGTTTGCAACCTTGGGGTTTGAGGCAAAAGTGAATGCTGAGAGAAATGTGAATTTAATACTAGCTAATCCCAATAAGACAACGTACACACTAGCACTACAATTACAGGGGGAAAAGTTAGTAGTTACCCTAACAGGTCAAAAGTTTGCCTATAATTATAAAATCAGCACAAAAGACGAACAGAAGCTTAAATTTAAAACCATTGTCCAATATAGTCCTCTACTCCTTCCAGGTAAAACCAAGGTGCAAACATCGGGAGTTGAGGGTCAAGTAATTAAGGTGTACCGAGACGTATACCAAGGTGGAGCGTTTCTTAAAAGTGAGTTAATCTCAGAGGATTATTATCCTCCATCTTATCAAGTTGAGATTCATGGTCTTGCTGGAAGTGAGCAGGTATCAACACCTCCTACTACGACAACAAGCACTCAGACGACAGTTCCAAATAGTTCTACAGTCAACCAGACAAAAACCCAGGCACAAACACAAAATCAACCAACTACAGAATCGAATCAACAAGAATCAAATGATAGTGATTTATGGGGAAAGCCGAATGAAGAACCTAAATAAAAGTAGGGATCAATTATGAGACAAGTTCGAAAACGACTAGGTGATTTGTTAATAGAAGTAGGGCTTATTACTCCTGAACAACTCCAAATTACATTGGAGGAAAAGGCAAAAAACCAAAAAATCGGGGAGGCCTTGCTTCAAAGAGGTTTTATTACTGAACAACAATTAATAGAAGTACTCGAATTTCAATTGGGTATCCCGCATATTAGCTTATTTAACTATCCTTTTGATACAAATCTTTTTTCCCTAATTTCTAAAGAGTCGGCTAGAAGAAATTTAATTATTCCACTAAAAAGAGATGGGAATAAGCTTTATGTAGCTATGGCTAACCCAATGGATTTTATAGTGATTGATGATTTACGACTTTCTACCGGATTTCAAATCCAGCCAGCCATCGCCACAAAAGATGATATTCTTCGTGCCATTAATAAATATTACAACGTAGATGATGCCTTCGATGAACTGTTGGGAGAATTAAAGCAAACTGAAAAAGGACGTCCTGAGGATGTAACGGATCTTGATTCACCAATTGTGCGTCTTGTGAACCAGATCCTTTCAAATGCTGTCATTCAAAAAGCGAGTGATATTCATATTGATCCTCAGGAAACGAAGGTGGTCATACGGTATCGTGTGGATGGCGTTTTAAGAGTAGAACGTTCTTTGCCACGCCATATGCAAGGGGTATTAACGGCTAGAATAAAAATAATGTCCAATCTAGATATAACTGAACATAGGATTCCACAGGATGGTCGAATTAAGTTGAATCTTGATTTCCATCCTGTGGACCTTCGAGTATCTACGCTTCCAACAGTTTATGGGGAGAAAATTGTTATGCGTCTCCTTGATATGGGCTCGACACTTAATGATTTAAGTAAGCTTGGGTTCAATAAACTTAACCTAAATAGGTTTAATGAAATGATTGAAAAGCCCACTGGGATTGTCCTTATTACAGGTCCAACTGGATCTGGTAAATCCTCTACACTTTATGCAGCTTTAAATAAGTTAAATGAGGAAACGGTCAATATCATTACAATTGAAGATCCTGTTGAATATCAATTAGAAGGAATCAATCAAATACAAGTAAACACGAATGTAGGAATGACTTTTGCTGCTGGATTAAGATCAATCCTACGTCAAGATCCAAACATTATCATGGTGGGGGAAATACGTGATAAGGAAACAGCCGAGGTTGCCATTCGTGCCTCATTAACAGGTCACTTAGTATTAAGTACCCTTCATACCAATGATTCAATAGGAACAGTAACAAGGTTAATTGATATGGGTGTAGAACCTTTCTTACTAGCTTCTTCCTTGAGTGGAATTGTAGCACAGCGGCTTGTTCGTAAAGTGTGTCGTGACTGTCAGGAAACTCTAGAACCCTCCAAACGAGAGCATGAAATTTTTGCTAGGCGTGGAATGAAGATAGAAAAAGTTACGAAGGGAAAAGGCTGTTCCTCGTGTAATATGACCGGTTATAAAGGACGTATAGCACTCCATGAAGTCTTAGTCATTAATGACGAGATGAGTCGTGCCATGATGAACGGAGAATCATTTCAAAAGCTAAAAGAACTTGCCACTAAAAATAAAACCATTTTCTTACTTGATGATGGATTATTGAAAATAAAGCAGGGGTTAACAACCACAGAAGAAGTATTAAAAGTAGCAATTCTGGAGTAGGAGATAAGGGCATGCAAGAAAAAATAGATTCAATTTTAAGAGCTGCGATCGAATACAAGGCCTCCGATGTACATCTAACAGTAGGAGTACCGCCGGTCATGCGTATCAATGGTGATTTAAGAAGATACGGTTCAGAACCATTGCTTCCAGTTGATACCGAGGGAATGGCACAAGCCATTATCCCAGAAAACCTTTGGGATCATTTTAAGGAAAAAGGTGAACTGGATTTCTCCTATGGTGTTCCAGGAAGCTCACGATTCCGTGTTAATGCCTATCACCAGAGAAAAAGCGTTTCATTAGCCTTAAGGGTCGTGGCCTCAAAAGTCCCTTCAATTGAGGAATTAGATTTACCTGAAATAATCCCTAAATTAGTAGAAAAACCTCAAGGGCTTATCCTTGTTACCGGACCAACTGGTAGTGGTAAATCCACAACCCTTGCTTCAATGATTGATTATATGAACCGTACCATGCGGAAGCATATTATTACTCTTGAAGATCCGATTGAATACTTGCATCGTCATGGAAACTCAATTATTGACCAACGTGAAGTTGGTTTTGATACAAGCAATTATGCCAGTGGTTTAAAAGCCGCTCTCCGTCAAGATCCTGATGTTATTCTTGTTGGAGAGATGCGTGATTTGGAGACAATGTCTATTGCGATTACTGCTGCAGAAACTGGCCATCTTGTACTAGGTACGCTTCATACTTCAAGTGCACCTACCACAATTAACAGGATTATTGACGTTTTTCCATCTGCTCAGCAGCCACAAATACGTATTCAATTAGCTTCGGTATTGGTAGGTGTTATTTCTCAGCGTTTATTCCCAACTGCAGATAAAAAGGGAAGAAAAGCTGCTACGGAAATTCTGGTTAATAACGCAGCGATTGCAAACTTAATCAGAAATGAGAAAATCCATCAAATTCAAAGTACAATACAAACCTCACGTGCCCAAGGCATGCACACACTTGAAATGAGTATCAGAGACCTAATTGATCGGAATGTGATACAAAAGGAAGCAGCTTCACAATACCTACAAGAAAAGATGATGATGAATGGCTAGGTTTAAATATTCGGGTCGAGATCGAAGGGGGAAGCGCCAGGGTACTGTTACGGCTACATCTAAGCGGGAAGCCATGATGAAGCTGAAGGAAGAAGCAATAAGAGTTATAGAAATGAACGAAGTTCCTGAGACCTTATTCACGAGGGACATATCTATTGGTAATCCTGTTAAACTTCAGCACTTTGTCATTTATTTAAGGCAATTTTCGACATTAATTAAAGCAGGGGTAACGGTTGTGGAAGCCACTGCCATTCTAGCCTATCAGACTGAAAGTAAGGGACTAAAAAAGGCTTTGATTAGTGTCGAGCAGGAACTTCGTGAAGGGAATCCACTTTCTGATGCTGTTGCTAAGCATAAGAAAATTTTTACTCCGATGTTTATTAACATGGTAAAAGCAGGGGAAATCAGTGGTAACTTAGATGAAACTTTGGATCGATTAGCTGATCATTTTGAAAAACAGCATTATACAATACAAAAGATTAAGTCAGCCCTATCATATCCAATTGCTGTTGGGATTATCGCCATAGCTGTTGTTATCTTTCTTCTTATTGCTGTAGTACCAACTTTTGTTTCAATGTTTGATGATATGGGTGGAGAGCTACCTGGCATTACTAAGTTTGTTCTTGCCGCTAGTGGCTTTATGCAATCATTTTGGTGGTTAGTGGCAGTAATTATTTTGGGGTTTATAGTCTTATTCGCTTATTTGAAGAGCAATATGAAAACAAAGTATTATTTAGATTATATGTTATTAAGAATGCCTATCTTTGGAAAACTACTTCAAAAAGCTGCTCTCTCACGAATGATGAGAACATTAAGCTCTTTGTTTTCAAGCTCTGTTCCAATTCTCCAAGCGATGGCTATTGTAGAAAAAGTCGTTGAGAATGAGGTGCTTTCAAAGGTAATACGAGAATCTCGAGATTCTCTCGAAAAGGGGCGTTCAATGACTGAACCCATGCAAAAACACTGGGCATTTCCACCACTTGTAACTCAAATGATAGCAATAGGAGAAGAAACGGGTGCATTAGATGCTATGTTATCTAAAATAGCTGAATTCTATGAGAAGGAAGTAGAAACAGGGACAGATCAATTAAAATCTTTAATAGAACCAATAATGATTGTCCTCCTAGCTGGACTGGTGGGTACAATTGTAACTTCAATTATGGTTCCGATGTTCAGCATGTTCGACCAATTTCAACAAATGAATCAGTAAGTGACAAGAAAAGAAAATAGTAGATGAAAAATGACAAAATACCAAAAGATTCTCTTTTCAATAGATTGTAAATTAATGTATACTAACAGAGACAATATTACTAGGTTCATAGAACCATAAGGGAGATGGAAGTATGGTTAATAAGCTAAAAAATAAGCTTAAAGAACAAAAAGGATTTACTCTTATTGAATTGCTTGCAGTTATTGTTATTTTAGGGATTATTGCTGCAATTGCTATTCCTTCAATTATGGGACTAATTGATAATACAAAGAAAGATGCACATGTCGCGACTGCAAAGCAAATGGTGAATTCTGCTAGAATGGCTGTTGCATCAAATGGTGATTTACAAAAAACAGGTTCCCATGTTTTAACTATGGGTTACTTAGTAAAAGAGGGATATTTGGAAAAAGTTGATGATCCAAGTGGAACTGGTTACTTACAAGGTGTGGAAACACTTGACCCTGCTGCTGCAACTACTTTTTCTTATGTTTCAATTACTAATGGAAAAGTAACTGGGGTATATCTAGTAAATAATGAGATTAAGATCGACGAACATGGAACTGCGGAAAGTGGTACGTCTGGTCAACCGGGTTATACAGCTGCGGTACCATTTAGTATTAAAGATATTGATAGAAGCAGTGTAGTACCTAAAAATTAATAATATATGATTAATTTATTTTTCATTATCTTAATTTTTGGTATTACTTTAGGCTCCTTTTTTAATGTTGTAGGTCTACGAGTACCTTTAAAGAAGTCAATTGTAGCTCCACGTTCGGCTTGCCCAGCATGCGGCCATCAACTAAGACCCTACGAACTAATACCTGTTTTATCTTACATGCTTCAAAAAGGGAAATGCCGCGGCTGTCAGTCGCGGATTTCTCCTATATATCCGACTATGGAACTGCTTACAGGGATCCTGTTTGCTACTGCTCCATTAGTAGTTGGGTGGTCTAGTGAATTAGTCCTGGCTTTAACTCTCATTTCTATGTTTATGATTATCATAGTTTCAGATATTCACTATATGATCATCCCTGATAAAATTCTCATTTGGTTTGCAGGGATTTTTTTATTTGAACGGATTATTTGGCCGTTAGCGCCGTGGTGGGATAGTTTAATTGGTGCCGTGACCGGCTTTGTACTCCTACTCGTTATCGCACTTGTCAGCAAAGGCGGCATGGGCTTTGGAGATGTGAAACTATATGCTTTACTAGGATTTATCTTAGGCTTTAAACTAGTCTTAATGTCCTTTTTTCTTTCGACATTATACGGTGCTGTTATCGGAGGATTAGCATTGTTGTTTAGAATTGTCAAAAGGCGTCAGCCGATTCCTTTTGGACCATTTATTGCAGCGGGAACCTTGTCCGCTTATTATTGGGGATCGGAAATAATCGAACTTTATTTACGTTTTCTTAACCAAGGATTTTAATTAAGGGGTTTTTTACATGGCGTTTTCCCTCTTTTCATCCAAAAACCGAATAATTAATCTAGTCCTAAATGATCACTCTATTCGCTATGTGGAATTAAAACAATCGAATCCCCCATCTGCTCAAAAATGGGGCGAGCGTTTCCTACCGCCGGGAATTATTTACGACGGGAAAATTGTTGATATCGATTCGTTAGCGAACATTTTGGATGAATGTATCGATGAATGGAAAATTCAACGGCGACAAATCCGCTTTGTTGTACCAGATCAACTGGTCATTATCCGTAAGGTTTCCGTACCTGCAGAGATACAAGATGATGAAATGAAGGGGTATTTATATTTAGAGCTTGGTTCTAGTATTCACTTACCATTTGAAGAACCAATATTTGATTATTACCCACTTTCACAAAATGAAAAAACAAAAGATCTTCTTTTATTTGCTGCCCCAGAACAATATGTGATGGAATATGCAGATCTATTTTCCAGTATCAAGCTACTGCCTGTCGCAGCGGATATATCTCCGTTAGCTTTATATCGCTTGTACCACCAGCTTGGCTATGGAAATGAAGATGAGATTCTTTTTACCATTCAATTTGATTTAACTAGTGTGAATTTGTGTGTGTTTGAAGGAACTGTTCCTGTCGTCATGCGTCCATTTGCCTTACCGTTTAATCTAGACCATTGGGAAGTCCGTCGTGATCATATGGGAGTTATGGACCTCAAATATACTGGGGAAGCAGATGAACTAGTAATCCAGCTTGAAGAAATTTTAAAAGAATTAAGCCAGCTGTTAGATTTTTATCGCTATGCTTTAAACAATCAGAAACATGATATTTCTAAATTTCTATTAGTTGGCGACCATCCGATGATCCAGGCAGTAACGGATGAATTGAAAGAGAGATTTGAAACGACTGTTGAACGGTTGACGCTTAATCCACAATCAAAAGGAAGCGTACCTGCTAATCTATTACTACCTTTAGGTCTCGCATTAAAAGAGGTGAAATAATGCTAGTAGAAATTAACCTGCTACCCCAGAAGGAACCCAAAAAATATAGTTTTATCATAGTGCTTGCAGGATTACTGGTATTATTCATCCTCGTTGGTGGATATTATTTTTGGCAGTCTCAAACTATCAACGATGAAATGACCTCTTTAGATAATCAAATCGCAATGACCAAGAAGATTGCTGAAAAAGAACAGCAAAACAGTGAAACAGCGGCATCATCTAATTCGGTTAGTCAATTAAAAAGTGCCATTGAGTGGGCAAGTGATTATCCGCTTCAAACGGTACCAGTTATGCAGCATTTAACATCATTGCTGCCAGAACGTGGATTTATCCAATCCTTTGCTTATACAGAAGCGGGAACTGTTACACTTACCGTTCAATTTGATAGTGCGAGAGAGGCTGCTTACTTTTTGGATAGTTTACATGAGTCAAAATGGATTGAAGACGCCAGCCTGAACTCACTATCAACGACACAATCGGAATCAGAAACTACTGCTGCAAGTACTACTGCAGCTTCAAATAGCACAGCAACATCTACGAATACGACAACGAGTGCTAACCAGACAACACCAGGTACAACAACGCTTGATAGTCCAAACAATACGACAGCAGTTGGTACAACCAACCAAACGTCTCAAAACAACACAACAACTACAACCAATCAGACAACAGTAACAACTACAACAACTGCAACTACAAAATCTTCAACCAACTATCTTCCACGTTATACAGGACAGTTTGAAATCAAGTTTAACAAGGAAGAGATTAAGAAAAGCACCAAGAAGGGCAAGAAGGATGGGGAAGGAGTGAAAGGCTCATGAGGCTTTATCTCTCTAAAAAACACAAATTGATTGTAGCAGTCGGAGTCCTTTTGCTAGTGTTACTCATTGTTTATGCTCAATTCTTTTCGTTAAATCCTCTGAAGTCTGATTTAGGAACAAAACAGCAGGAATTAAAGTCTGAGCAAAAGTTGTTGGATATTGTCAGTCAAAAAAAGGCGGCATCGGCTAAATCGACAACTGTTGATACAAAAGAGCTCCAAAAGAAACTTCCTGTGGGGCCACTCCAAGAACAGTTTATTCTTGATCTTGAAAAAGCAGAGGCAGTTTCTAATAGTCAGATTACTTCTATGGGTTTTAGTAAGGATGCGGATGTTGCGGTTACAACCGACCCGGCATCGCAAAATACCAATGCCGGCCAAACGACCACAACAAACACAACACAAACAACTGCGGCCGATCCAAATGCAGCAACTCAACCTGGGCAACCGGCAACAACACCTGTTCCAACAGGATTGAAGAAAATGACTGTCCAATTGAGTGTGGAATCACCGAAATATGAGGACTTAGAGAAGTTTATCGAAACGTTGGAATCCTTACAGCGGTTAGTAGTAGTTGAGGCGATTACTTACTCAGGTGGGCAAGAAATTACCAGTCTGAGTCAAGAAGATGCACCGATTAGCTACAGCCTAACAGTTTCTGCTTTCTATATGCCGACTCTAGCTGATTTAGCGGCAGAACAGCCTACCATTGATGCACCTGCCCCAGCGGGTAAGGATAACCCGTTAAGTCAGTTTCCATCAACCGCTACAACGCAACCTT